>DATJFH010000079.1:0-3940 GCA_035495815.1 Bryobacteraceae bacterium | reverse complement strand
AACCCCGAGGGGCCCAACGGCACGCCGGACCCGCTGGCCGCGGCGCGGGACATCCGGGAGACGTTCAGCCGCATGGCGATGAACGATGAGGAGACCGTGGCCCTCATCGCCGGCGGGCACACGTTCGGCAAGGCCCATGGCGCGGCCGATGCGGGCATGTATTGCGGCCCCGAACCGGAGGGCGCCGGCATCGAAGAGCAAGGCTTCGGCTGGACGAACACCTTTGGCGGCGGCAACGGCGCCCACGCGATCACCAGTGGGCTCGAGGGCGCATGGACCACCAACCCGGTGAAGTGGGACAACAACTACCTGGAGAACCTGTTCCGCTATGAATGGGTACTGACGAAGAGCCCCGCCGGCGCTCACCAATGGACGCCCAAGGACGCATCCGCGGCGGCCGCCGTGCCGGATGCCCACGATCCTTCGAAGAAGCATGCTCCGATGATGTTCACTACGGACCTCGCTCTGAAGGTGGACCCGGCGTACAAGGAAATTTCAAAGCGCTTTCTCGACCATCCGGAGCAGTTCGCGGATGCCTTCGCCAAGGCCTGGTACAAGTTGACGCACCGCGATATGGGGCCGCTGTCCCGTTATCTCGGTCCGCTCGTTCCTGCCGAGCCCCAGCTGTGGCAGGATCCCGTGCCCGCCGTGGATCATGAACTGATCGGCGAGCAGGACATTGCCGCCCTGAAGGCCAGAATCCTGGCATCCGGACTTTCCATCCCACAGCTGGTCACCACGGCTTGGGCCTCGGCGGCGACATTCCGCGGCGGCGACAAGCGCGGCGGCGCCAACGGAGCACGCATCCGGCTCGCGCCGCAAAAGGATTGGGAAGTGAATCAACCGGCCGAACTGGCAAAAGTCCTTCCCAAGCTGGAAAAGATCCAGAAGGATTTCAACAGCTCGCAGACCGGTGGGAAGAAGGTCTCGCTTGCCGACCTGATTGTCCTGGGCGGCTGCGCAGCCGTCGAGGCGGCTGCGAAGAAGGCAGGACACGAGGTGAACGTTCCGTTCTCGCCGGGGCGCACGGACGCGCCGCAGGAGCTCACGGATGTGAATTCGTTCGCCGTCCTGGAGCCGGCGGCGGACGGGTTCCGCAACTATCTCCGGAAGGGACGCCAGGAATCGGCGGCTGAACTGCTGGTGGATCGGGCGAACCTGCTGACCCTGACCGCTCCCGAGATGACGGTTCTCGTCGGCGGCATGCGCGCGCTGAATGCGACCTTCGGGCAGTCCCAACTCGGTGTTTTCACGAAGCGGCCCGAGACGCTGACCAATGATTTCTTCGTCAACATGCTCGACATGAACACGAAGTGGCAGAAGTCCACGACAGCGGAAGGCGTGTTCGAGGGGCGCGACCGGGCGACCGGCGAGCTCAAGTGGACGGGCACGATCGTCGATCTCGTGTTCGGTTCCAACTCGCAGCTCCGGGCCCTCGCGGAAGTCTACGCCTGCAGCGACTCGCAGCAGACGTTCGTGAAGGACTTCGTCGGGGCGTGGCACAAGGTGATGAACCTTGATCGCTACGACCTTGCCTGAGTCCCGGCGGAAAAGGCCGCCTATGCCAGAACGTCGCGTAGAACATTGCCGGCAACGTCGGTAAGACGGAAGTCACGCCCGCTGTAGCGGTACGTCAGCCGCGTGTGATCCAGCCCGAGAAGGTGCAGAATCGTGGCGTGCAGATCGTGCGGATGCACGCGCTTGTCCACGGCGCGGTGGCCGAAATCGTCGGTGGCGCCATACGTCATGCCGGTCCGGATGCCCGCGCCGGCCAGAAGGGTCGTGAAACCGTGCACGTTGTGGTCGCGGCCCTGATTCATCTTGAGCTGTCCCGCGCTTTGAACCATGGGGGTCCGGCCGAACTCGCTGCCGACCATGATGAGCGTCTCGGCGAGCAGTCCGCGCTGCTTGAGGTCCGCCACCAGTGCGGCGATGGCCGGATCGGCCGACCTCGCGAGCATGCGATGAGCGCGGATGTCCTCATGGCTGTCCCAGGGCTGGGAGTTTCCGAAGAACACCTGCACCATCCGTACGCCCCGCTCCACCAGCCGGCGCGCCAACAGGCACCCGCGTCCGAAATCGCTATCTCCGTAGCTCGCTCGAGTGGCCTCGGTCTCCTTCGCCACGTCGAAGGCGTCCGGGGCTTCGGTCTGCATACGGAAGGCCACCTCCATCGCCTGGACGCCGGCCACCAGCTTCGGTTGCGCGGATGACTGCCCGAGATAAAGCCGGTTCAGGCGGTCCATCAACTGAAGCTGGCGCCGCTGGTCTTCGGCCGGCAGTGATTCATTCCGGATATTCAGGAGCAGCTTTTCCGGAGTGCGCTCGTTGTTCGGCACGTACGTGCCCTGGTAGACATTCGGCAGGAATCCGGAGCTCCACAGGCGAGGTCCCATCACCGGATATCCGGGGCACATGGCGATGAAGCCCGGCAAATTCCGGTTCTCGGCGCCCAGGCCATAGGTGATCCACGAACCCATGGAGGGCCGGCCTGAAAGCTGGTGGCCGGTGCTCATCAGCATCAGCGAGGGCCCGTGGTTGCCGTTATCGGCGAAGCAGGAGCGGATTACGCAGAAATCGTCGATGGAGGCGCCGACCTTCGGAAAGATTTCGCTGACTTCGATTCCGCTTTGGCCGCTCCGGCGAAAGCTGAACGGCGACGACATCAGATTCCCGGTGGCGCTGTCGGTTCGCACTTTGGGCCCGGGCAGCGGCTTGCCATTCTGTTTTGTCAGCTCCGGCTTGGGATCGAATGTATCCACCTGCGACATCCCCCCGTTCATGAACAGGAAGATCACGTGTTTGGCTTTGGCCGGGAAGTGCGGCTGCCGCGGCGCCAGGGGATCGCTCCCACTCGCGCCTTGCAGCGCGCCCACCATGCCCAGCGAGCCAAATCCGCAGCCCACCATCTGCAGAGCTTCACGTCGAGTCATCGGCCTATCCTCTCATTGAATCGCGCTGAATTCCGTCGTCCCAAGAAGCGCCTGGGCGTATTGAGGCCAGGCATCCTCTTTCTCTTCGAGAAATTCCAGGCCGAGCCGGATTTCCTCCTCGCCGGCGGGCCGCCCGAACAGGATCTGGTAAGCCCGTACGATACGCTTCCGGTTGTCGCCCTTCTCTCGAGGGGTTTCCTTGAGAAGCCTGTCAGCGAATGCCTTGGCTTGCCGGGCGACGAATTGGCTGTTCATGAAGTACAGCCGCTGCATTGGTCCCACGGTTGTGATCCGCTGCTCCGAAGAGGAATTCGGATCGGGAAAATCGAATACCAACATCGTCCTGTCCGTATTCGACCGGCTGACGGTGGCATAGATGGCCCGCCGCAGGAATTGGTCCGTCAGCGGCTTCGGCTCGCCGCCCATCGCCAGATCGAGCGTACCGGCGACCGCGAGAACCGAATCCCGCAGAGACTCGGCATCCATGCGCTCGACTACGTTCGCGTGCGACAGCAGCTTGTTTTCCGGGTCCGCCGCCGCCGCCGGACCTTCTTCGGAGCTCATCTGGTAGGCAGCGCTGAGCAGCATCTCCCGATGCATGGCCTTGATCGACCAGCGGGCTTCGACGAAGCGGGACGCCAGATAGTCCAGCAGCTCCGGATGCGTCGGCCGGTCCCCGAGTTGACCGAAGTTGCTGGTTGACCGCACGATACCTTGCCCGAAATGATACTTCCAGATCCGATTCACCATTACCCGGGCGGTCAGCGGATTTCCCGCCGATGCGATCGCCTCGGCCAGTTCCTGCCGCCCGCTGCCCTTGCGGAACGGCGCCGGCTCGTCCGCCGAAAGGATGGCGAGAAATCGTCTGGGCGCTTCCTCCCCGGGGTTCGAAGCGTCTCCGCGAATTGCCACCCTGGCATTCGACGGCTTTTCCCTGTCTTTCAGCACGTGCCAATAGGGATACGCGGCGGGTACCGCTTTTTCCGCCGCTTTGGCTTCCGCGCGAA
>DATJFH010000078.1:0-9237 GCA_035495815.1 Bryobacteraceae bacterium | reverse complement strand
AGCCCTGCGCCGCCTGACCCGGATCCACGTGCGCTCGGTCGAGCAGCCCATCAATCTCGACGAAGGAGAAGCCTACGAGCGGCCCTGGCTCTACGCCGTGCAGGTCGGCGAGTGGGGCATCACCGATAATCAGGCCAAGCTGCTGCGGGAGTATTGTCTCCGCGGCGGGTTCTTCATGGCCGACGATCTGCACGGCTCCGAAGAGTGGGAAGTATTCGCGGAAAGCATGCGGCGCGCCTTCCCCGGCCGCCCCATCGTCGAAATTGAAGACGAGGACGCCATCTTCCACACCGTATACGACATCAAGGACCGCCCCCAGGTCCCCGGAGCCGCCCACCTCCGTGTCGGATACAAGAATGACGGCATCGGGTCCCACTGGCGCGCCATCCGAGACGACAAGGGACGCATCATGGTCGCCATCTCCTATAACTCGGACATCGGCGACGCCTGGGAATACGCCGACGAGCCTCGCTACCCGGAGAAGTTCGCCGGCCTCGCCATTCGACTCGGCGTTAATTACGTGGTCTATTCGATGACGCATTGAGGCTGTAAAATAGCCCAGTGCCCATTACACGCCGCCAGTCCCTCAAAGCCGTCGCCGGCGCCGCCCTCGCTTCGAGCGCCTGCTCGCGCCCGAAGAGCCGCCCGAATATTCTGTACATCATGACGGACGATCACGTCCCCGGCGCGATGAGTTGCTACGGCAACAGGATCCTGCAAACACCCAGCCTGGATCGTCTGGCGAATGAAGGCTTCCGCTTCAACAACTGCTTCGTCACCAATTCCCTCTGTGCCCCGGGGCGAGCCAGCGTGCTCACCGGATGCCTCTCCAACATCCACCATATCTACGGAAACTCCGAAGGCCGCGACGCCATCGAAAAAATGACGCCCGGCATTCCGACTTATCCGAAGCTGCTCCAGCAGGCCGGCTATCGCACTGCCCTGATCGGAAAATGGCACCTCAGCGACGATCCCGCCGGATTCGACTATTGGAACGTGCTGCCCGGGCAGGGTCTCTACTTCGATCCCGAATTCATCGAGATGGGAGCGCGCAGGAAGTACCCGGGCTACGTCACCGACGTCACCACGGAGATGGCGCTCAAGTTTCTGAAGGAAGCCGGCCGCGAGAAGCCCTGGTGCCTCGTCTATCAGCACAAGGCGCCCCATCGTCCCTTCAAGCCGGCGCCGCGCCACGCCGGCATGTTCTCCGATATCGAGCTGCCGTATCCCGAGACGTTCGACGACAACTACGATACGCGCCGTCTGGCCAAGGAGGCGGAAGACATGCGCTTCGACATCAGCCTTGCCGGCGATTACAAGGATATGCCCAAGGATCTCTCCCCCGCCGATCGTAAAAAATGGCTCTATCAGCGCTTCGTGAAAGACTACTATCGCGCCGTCTACGGCGTCGATGAAAACCTGGCGCGCCTCCTGAAACATTTGGACGACACCGGCCAGGCGGAAAACACGCTGATCCTGTACAGCTCCGACAATGGCTTCTTCCTCGGCGAGCATGGCTGGTACGACAAGCGTTTCATGTACGAGCCGTCGCTCCGCGTGCCGCTGCTCGTGCGCTATCCGGGGCTCGGTGGAGGCGGCAAGGCCCTCGACCAGATGGTTCAGAACATCGACTTCGCCCCCACCATTCTCGATTTCGCCGGAGTCGCGATACCGGACAGCATGCAGGGCCGCAGTATTCGTCCTCTGCTCGAAGGAAAGGCGCCGGCCGGCTGGAGAAGCTCGGTCTATTATGCCTATTTCGAAAACTCCTGGACGCTGCGCGGCAAGAGCAAGGAGGAGATGAGCGATCCGACCTTCCAGTACTTCACCCCGCACCGCGTCAGCCCGCACCGCGGCGTCCGTACGGACCGCTACAAGCTGATCGAATACTACAGCGAAGGCGATTACTGGGAGCTGTTCGACCTCAAAGAGGATCCGAACGAGCTGAAGAATCTCTACGGAGCTCCCGCGTCCGCGCAGATCACGGCCGGCCTGAAGCAGGAGCTGAGCCGGCTGCGCGCGCAGTATAAAGATACGTGACCCGGGCCGTCAGCGATCGATGGCGAACAGCCGGATCGTCTGATACCGCCCGATCTCGTGTATGCCGTACTCCCGCGAATGCAGGACCAGGTCTCTGCCGAGGTCCGCGTTCCCGAGCGTCCCCTCCACCGGCGCCAGGATGTAATCGATGCCCGCCCGCTTCACGTTGCGCGTCGTCGCTCTCCGCAGATTCTCCGCAGGACGCTGCTCCATCTTGATGTCTTTCGCGAGTAGCCTCCAGCGGCCGTCCGGCGGCTTGCCGAAAATCTCCACCTTCGGGCCGCTGCGGTGCGTCGACAGGCTCACCCCGCTCACCCGGAGCGGGCCGCCGAACTCGACCTCCAGGTACATGCCCGGCCGCATCGGATCCCAGCTGTGCCAGCGCGAAGCCTGGTTCCCGTCGAACGCAAAGATCGCTTCGAACGGGTCGGGCCAGGCGGCCACGCGCCACTCGCGATCCACCGGGAGACTCACCCCGCCCCGCAGAATAGACACCTCGTGGAAATCCACGTCGAGCTCCGATTTGCCCAGGTTGCGTATCCGGACCGCGCCCAGAGCCGCCTCCGGCCATTCCGCCGACCAGTCGTAGAAGGGAGCCACTTCGGCGTAGGTCGCCTCGAGTAACTCCTCCCTCAGCCGGACACCGGTGGCCGACTGCCAGTATTGAACGATCTCGCGATGGATGTAGGCGTCCGGCAGCGCGGTCAGCCCCAGAATCTTGCCGTCTGGTTGGGTCACCCGGTTGATCATTTCCGTTACCGGAAAGTCCCACAAAGCGGACCGTAGATAATCCCGGTCCGGCTGCACGCGCAGCGCCGCCCGCCAGGGGAAGCCCCACAGACGCCACAGCTCCGGCCGCTGGTATTGCCCCACTACGGCCGGCCAGCAGCTCACCGCGTGAAAGATCAGCGCGGCCCAGGCGACCGGATGCGGCGCCGCCAGCGCCAGGCCGAGCGCGAAGAAGGGCAGGCTGGGCATCAGGAATCGCGTCCCCACGTTGACGAACCAGGGAATCGCCAGCGCCGCGCCCAGCAGCCAGACCCGCCGTCCCTCGCGCCGGAACAGCGAGAGCAGCCCCAGCGGCAGCAGCAGAAACAGGGGCCCCAGAATTCCGTGGCTGGCGCCGCCCACCGTCAGCTCCCAGGGCGCGGAGCGGAACTGGAAGCCGTCATAAGTGCGCAGGTACTCGCTCAGGCTCTTGTCGACCGAGGCCAGAAAGTACGGATTCGGGAACCAGGTGTTGAACAGCGGCGCCAGTGGATTCCCCGTGAGCACGGCGGCTCGAATCATCCAGGGCGCGATCATTACCAGCGCCGGCGCAGCCAGCAGCGCCGAGCGCGCCAGCGCCAGCTTCGGACGGCGGCTGCATTCGAACAGCACGAATAGACCCGCCAGGCCCGCAATCAGCAGCCCGTTCAACTTGATCGCATAGCAGAACCCCGCCAGCGCCCCGGCCGGGATCAGACTGGCGGCCCGGCCCTCGTCGCGCCAGGCCAGCAGGAAATAGAGCGTGGCCAGGACGCAGCACACCAGGGCCGCGTCCGTGTACCCGCACGTACCGCTGACGCCGACCACCGGTGAGAGCCAATAGAAAGCCGTGGCCACCCAGCAAACCGTTCGCGAGATCCCCAGCCTGTGGCCCACAGCCAGCATCACCGGACCGGTGGCGATCAGAAACACGAAGTGAATCAGTTTCGCCGCCGGGTGTTCGCCGAATGCGAATCCGAACAGGTAGAGCATCTCCATGCCCTGCGGCAGAACCTCGTAGAAGCCGATTCGGTCCGGGAACGCGCCCCGCCGGAAATATTCCGAGACTAGCCCCAGGTGATAGTAGAGCGCGTCGGGCTGCACCTCCGGCGCCAGTGCGTGCACCAGGTACAGCGCGCCGTACGCCGGCAGAATCAGTCTCAGGATCCATAGCGTGACGCGGTCGGAGCGCTCCGTCTTTTGCGCCGCGCGCGGCCGCCTGTCCCTCCACAGCACCGGCAGGAGCGCGCAGCCTCCCAGCAGGAGGAACGAGTTCTCGTTTGCCCGCTCGAGTAATAGAAGGATGTAAACGCACAGGCTGAGCAGCGACGCTCCCACCGGAATCGCCATCACTCCCGGCGCGCGCAGGCGCCACAGCGCCATCCGGCCGAGGGACCAGGACGCGGCAACCGTGAACGAGGCGCCGAACAGGATCCGGAGCAGGAACATCTGGGAAAGCGCCAATTCTAGCACCTTCGACAGGTTTCACCATTTCGAGGTATAACAGCAGCCAGATGGACAGACGCGCCGAACTGCCGCGCAAGCTGGGACTGTTTGATTCCACCACGATCGTGATCGGCACCATGATCGGCTCCGCCATTTTCCTGGTGCCCGGCTCCATCGCCCAAAGCCTGCCGTCGACTTCCATGATCCTCGCCATGTGGATCATCGCCGGCGCGCTCTCTTTTCTGGGCGCG
Source organism: Bryobacteraceae bacterium (assembly GCA_035495815.1). Taxonomy (GTDB): domain Bacteria; phylum Acidobacteriota; class Terriglobia; order Bryobacterales; family Bryobacteraceae; genus DATJFH01. The sequence continues at coordinate 4,753 of DATJFH010000078.1, read as the reverse complement.
CTCGCCTACGCCGAACTGGGCGCGATGATGCCGGCCACCGGCGGGCAGTACGTTTTCCTGCGCGATTCGTTCGGCCCGCTCTGGGGATTCCTCTGCGGATGGTCGTTCTTTCTGGCGGCGCGCTCCGGCGGCATCGCGGTCGTAGCCGTGGGCTTCTCCATCTATCTCGGCTATTTCATCCCCATGCCGCCCCTGGTGTCGAAGCTGGTTCCGGTGGCGCTGATCCTGCTTCTGACGGCGGTGAACTACCGCGGCGTCCGCATGGGCGCGACCGTGCAGAACATCTTCACCTCGCTCAAGGTGCTCGGAATCCTGGTTCTGATCGTGGCCGCATTCCTGAGTCCTGCGCATGCGGCGGCGCCGGCGCCTGCCGCCGGTTTCTCGCTCGGAAAATTCGGCCTCGCCATGATCGCCGGGCTCTGGGCGTACAACGGGTGGTATGCGATCAGCCTGGTGGCCGGGGAAGTCCGCCGGCCGCAGCGCAACATTCCGCTCTCACTGATCATCGGCGTCAGCGTGGTGATCGCGATCTACCTGCTGGCGAACATCGCCTATCTGCGCCAGCTGCCGATCCCGGTCCTGGCGGCAACCGAGCGCGTCGCCTCCACCGTGGCCGAGCGGACCATGGGGCCGGCCGGAGCCGCCCTGGTGGCTCTCACCATCCTCATCTCCATGTTCGGCACCACTAACGGCAACATCATGACCGCCCCGCGTCTCTATTTCGCGCAGGCCAACGACGGCCTTTTCTTCGAGAAATTCGGCTTCGTGCACCCGCGGTTCGAGACGCCCGCCTTCGCCATTGCCGGTCAGGGCATCTGGGCCTGCGTGCTGGCCGTGAGCGGATCGTACGAGGTGCTGTTCTCCTACTCGACGTTTACCTTCTGGGTCTTCTACGGGATGACGGTGGCCGGCGTCGTCGTCTTCCGCCGCCGGTTCCCGGACGCTCCGCGGCCTTACCGGATGTGGGGCTACCCGGTCACTCCGGTCGTGTTCGTGATCGCCGCGGCCTGTTTCGTGGCCAACACGCTCGTCAGCCGGCCGGGACCCTCGCTTGTCGGCTCGCTGATCATCCTGAGCGGCGTCCCTGCTTATTATGTCTGGCGAAGCCGCAGTCAAAAAAAAGGGCGGACCGGGCTCGCGCCGGACCGCCCCTCCTCCTCGTAAGTGGACCCCGCTTACTGATTCGTCTGCGTAGACTGGTCCGCGTGCCGGCCGCGCCGGCCCTGTGCGGCGAAGCCCCTCCCCGGTCCTCCGAAGCCGCCGCTCATCATGTGTCCCATCTTGTCGCCTACCTTGGCCTTCTGCTCGGGCGTCAGCGTCGCGTAGAATTTGGCGAACGCCTTGGTGTGGATCGCCATCGACTGCGCCAGCAGCGGCGACATGCTGTTCGTCAGCCTGTCGATCTCCGCCTCCGGCGCGCCTGACTTGACGGCGGCCGCTAAAGCCTCGCGGCTCTGTTTGAGCTGCTGCTGCACGGCCTGCGAGGCCTGGCGGGACTCCTTGAAGATCGCGCGAGCCTGCTGTTTCTGAGCGTCGGTAAGATTGAGATCCGCGCCGAAATGCCCTCTCATCGCGCCTTTGCCTTCCCGGGCGTGCGACCGGTTCGCGGGCGCCGGCTGAGCGGGTGTGTCCTGCGCCAGGGCCATTCCGGCGGCCAGCGCCGCCATAGCTGCTACGTTTAGAAACCGATGTTTCATGTTTTCTCTCCTCGTCCTCTTGGACGGGCGAGCCCTTTTTCCGGTGTCGCCCTCTTACAATTCTTTACAGAGTTGAGGAGCTTAAGATCTTTTAATGCCGTGGCTTAAGCGGACGCCGCGCGCAGCCTTTCGGCCAATAGCGCGGGCAGCGGACGGGAGCGCTGCGTAGCCTTGTCGATGCAGACGATCGTGATCCGCCCGGTGGCTGCCGCCCGGCCGGCGACCGACGCCTCGTAGCCCAGCGTGAACGAACTGCCGCCCACCCGCAGTACCCGGACAGCCGTGGCGATCAGGTCGTCGCACACCAGCGCCGACAGGTAGTCGCATTCGACATGGACCCGCGGATAGCCGCCTTCGAGTTCGTGATACGAAACGCCCAGCGACCGCAGGAACTCGAACTCGGCGGCTTCGAAATGGCGCAGCAGCGCCGTGTAGTGGATTCTTCCGGACGCGTCCGTATCGACGAACCGGATCCGGCTTTCCCAGACGAATGCCGGCATGGCTACCGCGCCGTCGCTCCGCCGTCGACCACGTAGGTCTGGCCGGTAATGAAGGACGCCTCGTCCGACGCCAGGAACAGCGCCAGTCCTCCGATCTCTTCCGGCTGCCCCACTCTCGGAATGGGCTGGGTCGCCTCCAGCCGTTTGCGGTGCTCCTCGTTATTCCAGAAGTACGCGCTGAAGTCGGTCTGGATCAGCCCCGGCGCGATGGAGTTCACGCGCACCTTGTGCTTTCCGAATTCGATGGCCCATACCCGCGTCATCATGATGAGCCCCGCTTTGGTGAAGCTGTAGACCAGCCCCTCGGGCTGTGGCCGCAACCCGGCTATCGAGGCGATGTTGATGATCGACCCGCCCCCGCGCCCGATCATTTTGGGAACCGTCAGCCGGATGAGGCGCACAGCCGAGAGCACGTTCACTTCGATGGTCTTCAGCAGGGCTTCGTCGGTAACGTCGAGGGCCGGACCCTGGCCGATGTTGGTGGCGCTGTTGTTGACAAGAATATCGACCGGTCCAAACAGCTTTTCCGTCTCCCGAACCAGGTTCTCCAACTCCGCGGGGCGGCCGACATGACAGGCCACGGCCGCTGTTTTCCCCGCCAGAGCAGCGAATTCCGTGGCGGTTTCCTGGAGCTTGTCCGGCTTGCGGCTGGCGATCACCACGTTCGCTCCGGCTTCGGCCAGGCGCCGCGCGATCGCCTTGCCGATGCCTCGTCCGCCGCCCGTTACCAGGGCGGTTTTCCCTGCCACGCTGTTGGTCATCCCCCTACCTCCTGACAGGCGTGGGTGAGAGTCCGGTCAGGCGCCGCCCGGCTCTCTGTCACGCCGCTTTTCCCATTACCTTTTCATCAACTCCAGATGAACCCGGGCCACGTCGCCCATGTAATGGTCCACCTTGCACTCCACCGCGCGAGTGATATGCTCTCTGGCCGCCTTCGCGTCGCCGGCCGCTTCGTAGTACAGACCAATGTACAGATGCGCGTAAAAAAGCCGTCCGTTCAATACCGCCGGCGGCGGATTTCCGGCCCGGGCGGCGGCCAGCACGTCCTCGACTTTGGCTTTGCCTCCATACAAGGCGTGGATCTGCATCATCGGGATCCGCTCATCCTGTTCGATGGGAATCAACGCCGCCCTGGCCGCCTGCGCCGTCCCGGCCCGTGCCATGCAGAGATAGCGCCACGCGGCATTCTCGACGTCATTGCCGTTGACCGTCTGGTGCAGCTCGAACTGTTTCCGCCCGTCTTCATAGCGTCCCGCGTAGTACAGCGCGATTCCCCGCTGCCAATGGTGCGGCGCCTGCGCCGGCTCCAGCGCGATGGCCCGGTCGAAATCCGCCAGCGACTCGCGGATGTGCGCCATCTTGAAGTGCTCCGAGCCGCGGTGGTTGTACACCTCCACCCACTCCGGCCGCAGCTTCAGAATGCGATCGAAATCGGCGATCGCCTGGGCGTGCTCGCGGGCGGCCTCGTGCCGCTGGGCGCTCCTGATCAGGTCCGCGACCGGATCCTGTGCAGGCAGCGCTGCGCACAGTCCCGCAAGCCAGAGCACGCCCCGCGCTAATCGCATCGCGCCGCGCCGGCCGTCTGCATGGTCACCCCGCGCGCGGCCATCTCCGCGATCTGCTGATCGCTATAGCCGAGCGTCCGCAGAATCTCGACGGAATGCTCGCCCACCGCCGGCGGCCGGCGCGGCGCGACTTTCTTCGAGCCTTCCACCGCGATCGGGCTGCTCACCGTCCGCAGCGGGCCGCCCGGCGCGTCGGCCATTTCGGCGAACACGCCGTTGAGCTGCATCTGCTCGTCAAAGGGAAGCTGCTCGAAGGTCGGCACCGGACCCCAGATCACCTCGTGCTCGGCGAACCGGCACTTCCACTCCGCCATATCATGGGCGGCGAACTCCCGGTCGAACAGCGCCACCAGCTCCGGTCCGTTCTGCGCCCGCAGGGCCGGCGTGGCGAACCGCGGATCGGCAATCAGATCCCGCCTCCCCATCGAGGCGCACAGCCTCGGCCAATCCTTGGCCGCGTCCAGACAGCACAGGATGAACCGCTGCCCGTCACGCGCCAGATAGTGGTTCACGGTCGGGTTGTTGGAACCGTGGCGCGTCGTGCGGGGCGGGACTTCGGCTTTGCAGAACGCCGCCTGAATCTGGCAGCTGTTCGACCACGCTCCATTCGCCATCAGCGACGTGCTGACCTTGCTGCCTTCGCCCGTGCGGCTGCGCTGGTAGAGTCCCAGCATGATGGCGCCGAACAGGGCCATCGACGTGGGATGATCGCCGAAACCGCAGACCGACCGGGTGGGCTCGGCGTCGGCGTTGAACATCAGGCCCATCAGCCCGGACCGCGCCCAGTACGCCGTCATGTCGTAGCCCGGCTTCTCCGCTTCGGGCCCGATCTCTCCGTAGCCGGTCACCTGAGCGTAGATCAGCCGCGGATTCACGGCGCGCAATTCCTCGAATCCCAGCCGGAACTTCTGTACGAGCTGCGGCTGAAAATTCGTGATGAAGACGTCCGCGCTTTCCACCAGCTTCAGAAGCGCCTCGCGGCCGGCTTCGT
>DATJFH010000077.1:0-5865 GCA_035495815.1 Bryobacteraceae bacterium | reverse complement strand
CCGGTCACCAGCCCTCCGGCGTGTCCCGCGACAATCGCCGGCAGCCCGTTATTTTTGTGGTCGTTCGCCTCCGCGTGCTCGTGGATGTAGAGCAGGCAGCAGCGGTCGAGCACCGTCCCGTCCCCTTCCGGTATCGACTTCAGCCTGGCGATCAGGTAGGCGAACTCCTCCACGTGCCAGCGGTTGATGTCCCGCATGATGCGCTGCCCGTCCACGGTATCGGCGCCCGGCGCCTTGCCGTCGCGATGCGTGTAATCGTGATGCCGCGCCGCCGTATACCCGAGCCATGGAAAGCGCGACAGCCCCTGACACTTGGTGAGCATGTAGGATGCGACCCGCGTCTGCCCCGTAGCCAGGGCATGCGCCAGCAGATCGGTCTGCAGTTTGGCGATCCGCGGCCAGTCCTTCATGTCGCCGCCGGTTTCCGGCTCTTCCACTTTCGCGTACTCCGGCGGCAGGGTGGAAATCGACCGTTCCACGTCCCGGATCGACGCCAGGTGATCCTCCACCCGAGCTTGATCCTGCTTGCCGAGCACCGCCTTGAGGCTGGCCGCGTCTTCGCGCACCGCGTCCAGGACGCTGCGCTTCCGCTTCACCCAGCCTTCGTCCCGCGCTCCGAAGATACGGTCGAACAGCTTGTGCGGAATCATCTCCGGCGGCAGCGCGCGGTCGCGTCCGGACCAGCTCAGATTCCGTTGAATACTCTCCCCGAACGATTCCTGGCTGACGCCGATCTGCAGCGAGCGAAAGCGCGTCTCCCCTCCGATCCGTGCGGCGATTACCTGGTCGATCGACGGTCCGCCGGCTCCGCGCCCCGTGAAGGACGTGCCCGAAACCAGCGAGCTCATGGACCGGTGATGATCGTTGCCCGGCCCCGGCATCCGCGCCGACGGGTTGTCGAGGCCGGTGATCACGTGTACGTCGTTGCGGAACGGACCCAGCGGCGTCAGGCAGGGCGTCAGCGAATAATCCGGGCCGGTCTCGGTCGGAATCCAGTACTTCTCCACCACTCCGTTGCCGTTGAACCACAGGACGAACCGCGTTTCCGGCCGGGAGGGCGTGGTCACGCGCCCGGCGGATGTGGCCGCGTACAGAACTCCCTTGCTGTCGAACATCGCTTCCAGCGGTGGGAGCCCGATCGCAATAGCGGCGCCTTTCAGCAGCCGTCGTCTCGATACGTGTAGTCCTGCGGCCATAAGCAACTAATTGAAATCATAAGCGCTTTGGGGGCGGAATGTAAAGCGTTGCCAATCCGTGGCCACCCCGCTCTCCGGCGCCGGCTAGGTATCCGTGTCCTGCACGTCGATCATGGCTTTCACCAGGTTCGGCTGCTGCCGCAGGAGCGGAAACCGCGCCGGAACTTCGGAGAGGCCCATCCGGATCGTGATCCAGGGCGCCGTATCGATCTTTCCTTCCTCGATCATCCGGATAATGCCCGGAAAGTCGTGACAACTGTTGCGGCTGGCGAAGACAGTCAGCTCCCGGCGGTGAAACTGCGGGTCGTCGAAGGAGATTCGCGCCTGCGCCAGGCCGACGAAAACGAGCCGGCCGCCGTGCGCCGGATAGTCGAAGCTGGCTTCCATGGCCGGCGGGCTGCCGGTCGCGTCGAAGACGACGTCCGCCGGCCGCCCGTCGAACTTCTCCATCGTCTCCACTCCCAGCCGCTCGACGAACGCCCGCCGCGGCTCCGAGATTTCGAGCATCCGGACAACGCCTCCGGCCGCCTGCGCAAACTGGACCACGGCCAGCCCGATCGGTCCGGCGCCCACGACCAGCGCCTGCTCGCCGGCCCGCAGTCCGCTCCGCTGCACGGCGTGCGCGCCGATTCCCAGGGTCTCGACCAAAGCCAATTGGTCGAGGGACAGCCTGTCGGATACATGCAGCAATTGGACCGGCACGCTGATGAATGGCCGCATCCCGCCCTCGCAGTGCACACCCAGGACGCGCAGCGTCTCGCAGCAGTTCGGGCGTCCCAGGCCGCAGGCATGACAGCGGCCGCAACTGATGTACGGCTCGACGGCGCAGCGCGAGCCGGCCTTGATCCCGCGGTCGTTCGCCGGCGCCTCGAGGACTTCGACGCCAAGCTCGTGGCCCAGAATCCGCGGGTAGGTAAAGAAGGGCTGCCGGCCGGCGAAGGCGTGCAGGTCGGTTCCGCACACACCGACGCGGTGCACTCGCACCAGCGCCTCTCCCGCGCTGGCAGCCGCCGGCGGGGCAAAGCGCTCCTGAAAAATGCCCGGCTGTTCGAGTACGATCTGTCGCATCCCTCCGATCGTATCAGCTTGGGACGTGGTCCGGCCGCGTCATAATGGCGGCATGGAGACCGAAGCGCAACTCACGCGCGAGTTCGAGGCCTGCGCGCTGCCCGCCTCCGGGTTCCATCACCGGGAACACGTCCGCGTGGCCTGGTATTACCTGCGTCAGCTTACCTACCAGGAGGCCGTCCGGCGCATGCTGCTATCCGTGCGGACGTTCGCCGATTTCAACGGCGCCGCCTCGAAGTACCACCACACGCTCACCGTCGCGTGGATGCGGCTGGTGGCGGCCGCGCTTGCCTCCCGTCCCTCCGACGGCGGATTCGAGCAGTTCGCGGACGCGCATCCCGGACTGCTCGATCCGGCCACCATCGGGTTGTATTTCTCCCCCGAACGGCTGCGGGAGGAAGCCGCTCGCTCGGGCTGGATGGCGCCGGACATTCGTCCGCTGCCCTGATCCTGATACACTCCGGGCATGCATCCACCTCGGTTAGAACCCGTTCGCAAGCGTCCCATCGGCGGCATCACCCTGCTGGTGATCCTTGGCGCGCTCGTGTTCGGCGCCGGTACCATCTCCAGCTACGTAATCGATTACCAGTGGTGGAAGGAGATGGGCCAGACCGAGACGTGGTTCGCCATGCTGTGGTATGGGCTGGCTCCGCTGGCAGCGGCCACGGTGCTGGCCTTCGCTGCCTTGGCGATCGCGCACGCCCGGGGACTTCACTTTGCCCGCACCTCCCTGCGCGAGAATCCGGGCTACGCGAAGATCGCCACGCTGGCGCTGGCCGTCGCCGGATTTCTGGTTGCCTCCGGGGCCTTCGACACCTGGACTGCCGTGCGCTTTCTCGGCTCGCGGGGGCTGCCGGCCGAAGCCACCGCCTGGCGCGATCCGGTGTTCGGCCGGCCGGTGGCCTTCTATCTTTTCGACCTTCCGTTCTACTCCGAGCTGCGCGGCTTTCTGCTCTCCCTCACGATCGTCAGCGCTCTGGTGTACTGGGTCACGGCGCGCGGCTGGCAGCTTCGCTACCGCCTTCCCGAGCTGCGGGAGGGCCAGATCGACCCGGCGCTGTTCCGGCTGGAAGGCGGACTGGAATCGAAATTCCTGCGCGGGGCGGCGGCGCTGTTCTTGCTGGCCCTGGCCCTGCGCTTCTTCCTTGGCCGGTACGAAATGGTGTGGAACGACCACGGCTTCATGACCGGCGTGGATTATGTCGACGAGAAGTTCGCGCTCCCCTTGCAGTGGTTGGCCATGGGAGCTTGCGTGGCCGCGTCCGGGCTGGTCTGGGCCGGGCGCTGGCTGCTGGCGGGGATTGTCCCTCTGGCGCTCCTGATCCAGTTCCTGGTTCCCACCCTGGTCTCCTCGCTCTACGTGAAACCGAATGAAATCTCTCTGCAGCGCCCTTACATTCAACGTCACATCGAAGCGACGCGCAGCGCCTATGGCCTCGAGAAACGCCTGAAGGAAGTGGAATTCAAATCGCGCCCGGAAACCCGCATCGACGCCGGCCGGCACAAGCATCTGCTCGATAACGTGCGCCTCTGGGACTGGCGCGCCTTCCACGACACCATCACCCAGATTCAGGCCCTGAGGCCGTACTATACCTTTTTCGACAGCGATATCGACCGCTATACCATCGACGGCCAATACCGCCAGGTGCTGCTCTCTCCGCGCGAGCTCGATATCCGGCTGCTTCCGGATGCCCGTACCCGGTGGATCAATCCGCATTTCATTTACACGCACGGGTACGGGCTGGTCCTCGCGCCGGTGAGCCGCATCACTTCCGACGGCTTGCCCGTGCTTCTGGTGGACAATGCGCCGCCCGAAGTAAAGACCCCGAGCCTGAAGATTACCCGTCCGGAGATTTATTACGGCGAGGTGATGCACGAGCCGATCTTCGTCCATACGGCCGAGAAGGAGTTCAATTATCCGTCCGGCGCCGACAACGTGCAGAACACCTATGACGGGAACGGCGGCTTCCCCATCTCTTCGTTCCCGATGCGCGTGGCCGCCGCCGTGCGCGAGGCGGACCCCAACATTCTGCTCACCAGCTACCTGACGCCGCAGAGCCGCATGATGATCCGGCGCTCCGTGCGGACGCGCCTGCAGACGCTCGCCGACTTCATTCACTGGGACGGCGATCCGTACATGGTTATCACCGCCGAAGGCCGTCTGGTGTGGCTCGTGGACGGCTATACCGTGTCCGACGCTCACCCCTATTCGCGGCGGATGGAAACTCAGTCGCTCGGGCAGGTCAATTACATTCGCAATTCGGTCAAGGCCACCGTTGACGCCTATGACGGGTCGATCCACCTCTACGTGTTCGATTCGAGCGATCCGATCATCGGGGCCTGGCGCGGCATCTTCCCTAAACTCTTCGAGCCGGTCTCGGCCATGCCCGCCGACCTGCGGGCGCATGCCCGGTATCCCGAGACCCTGTTCCGCGTCCAGTCGGAAATCTATCGCACGTTTCACATGCGCGATCCTCAGGCGTTCTACAACAAGGAGGACGTCTGGGATCTGGCCCGCTTCGTCGCCGGTCAGAACGGGCAGCCCCAACCGGTCAGCCCGACCTATGTGATGGCCACGCTGCCCGGTTCGGACCAGCTGGAGTTCCTGCTGATGACGTCGTTCACGCCTCGTTCCAAGGACAACCTCATCGGCGTCATGTTGGCGCGCTGCGACGGCGAAAACCTGGGGGAGATCACCGTGCTGCAGCTCTCGAAACAGGTGCTGATCTTCGGGCCGATGCAGATCGCCGCGCGTATCAATCAGGACCAGAACATTTCGAAGGACCTGACGTTGTGGAATACCCAGGGATCGCAGGTCGTGCGCGGCCAGACCCTGGTGCTGCCGGTTGACGACACGTTCCTCTATGTGGAGCCCATCTACCTCCAGGCGACTGAAGCGCGGATGCCGCAATTGAAGCGAGTGGTGCTGGCGATGGGAAATTCGCTGATTTATTCGGAGACCTACGAGCAGGCGCTGGCCCAGTTGAGCGGCTCCGCGCGCGCTGTGGCGCAGGCCGCCATTACCGAAGAGAAGCAGCCTGGCTCACCCCCGCCGCCCGGCCAGGCGGCCGCCCCAGGCGATCCGCGGCTGGAGCGGATTCGCGGCCACCTGAAGCGTTATCGTGATCTCTCCAGCCAGGGAAAGTGGGCGGACGCGGGCCGCGAGTTGGAGGCGATCGAAGCCGAAGTGAAGCGCTGACTATGCTGTTTCCAGTTCCAGCGCCTTGGCTTTGACCGCCTTCAAATCCAGTTTCCCCGTACCCAGCACAGGCACGGCGTCCACTTGGTGAATGTCTTCGCGCTTGGGGATCCACAGCTTCGGCAGATCGGTGTCCGACAGCCGCCGCCACAACTCGTCGGACGCCATGTCCGGCCGCGCGTACAACACCGCCAGCCTCTCGCCCCGCTGTTCGTCGGGAACACCGGTGACCGCGCAGGCGTGGTCGCCGATGATCGCGTAGATCGCTTCTTCCACCTTTACGTGCGGAACCATCTCGCCGCCGATCTTGCTGAACCGGGACAAGCGGTCGGTGATGCGCACGAACCCTTCTTCGTCGATGGCCGCGATATCGCCCGTGACGTACCATCCGCCGGCCGAAAC
>DATJFH010000076.1:0-11046 GCA_035495815.1 Bryobacteraceae bacterium | reverse complement strand
CATTGCGGCTCCCGTTCGTGGCGGCGCCCCCGTGCCAGTCTGTACGTTCGGATGTCCTACTGCATGGGCTCCGGACGGGAAGTTCTTCTATGTCGGCGTGGTCCCCAAGACCCGGACAAGCCCGGGCAGAACTCTGGCGATTCCAGTTCCACCTGGAGAAACCCTACCCAGGCTGCCGCCATCGGGTATCCGCGGACCGGCCGATCAAAGCCTCCTGGCCGGCGCCCGTCTGATCGAAGGGTGGGATGTTTCGCCGGGTACGGATCCTTCCTTTTTCGCTTACGTCAAAACGACGGAGCATCGGAACCTGTTCCGGATCCAGTTGCCCGATCCATAGCTACTGTATGGGCACCCTCACTTCAGGTCCTGGGACAAAGCCCGAAGTTACCTGGAGCGACGCCATCCCCGGCGTTGTCCCATCCGGCACCTTGATGTCCAGACGATACGTGCCAGTCATTCCCGGCCAGCCGATCTTATTCAATACTTCTGCGGATTTCCCATTGAGAGTGACTTCCAGCGGCGAATTGACCTCCTGCACCGGACTCTCCGGGAACGGCGTGCCGGGCGCCATACCCGGGCGGGTTGGACCCAGGCCCGTGGCCATGAGAACGATCGTTTCGCCCGAACGCGCGGGCCGCGACGGAGTCACGGGCGAGAAATCGGCGTGGAGCACGCCGGGTCCACTTGCCCCGGCCACGATTTCGGGCCTGAGCATCGGGATCAGATAAACGACATAACGCCCGCGTCCACCCCCATTTACCCTTCTGTTGGAGGGATCTTCCTGCATCGAAGCCGCGCGAAAAGTATAAGGCGGACCGGTCAACATGCCTCTGGCGCCCAGGAAAGCTCCGGTGCCGCCCGTAACTGTAAGGTTCCCGGTAAAACCGGGGGGTGATCCGGGTGGAGGAGGCCCTACCGGGGAACCGACGCCGGTGATCGTGCCGATGCGTGTTCCGTCAGCCTGGAGGAGTTCGATGTATAAGTCACCCACGACGGGTCTACCGATATCGCCGATCGCCTGGCCCACCGCTGGATTCGGGAAAAGCATGACAAGCTGGGCCCTGCCGACCCAGGAGCCCTTTGCGGGCTTGCCGTTCACCGAGACGATATCGGCTATGGCAGTGCCCTCCATGAAGTTTCTGGTGTTAGCATTGACCGTGACGGGCGACGTCGCCAGTTTGGTCAGATCGGAATTGTCCCCAAAGTAGTTCACACCGTTTTCCCACTCGATTTCCAGCGTAACGATGTCCGGGGCCTGAGCCGCGGCTTGGCAAAGGGCGGCGCAGAGACTCACTAATGTATAAGCAGCTACTCTTTTGGGCATATTCGGGTCCTCCTTCCTTCCGGGATTCCAGTGTGAGTCAGCGCCGGGCTGGGAGACCTGAACGATTTAAGAAATTTTTGCGAAAAAAAAAGGAATGTCCGGGGGACGCCTTGCCCGGCGCGGATGGACCCTTGTCGTGCCGCTGGTTCAGCGGGAGGCGAGCCGGTAAATCAGATCGCGAACACTCAAGTACCACTCACCGCCGCTGGATGCGGGCCGCATTCTTTGCTTGATCGCCGGAAGAACCGTATTAAGATCGAGGGTCCGGGCCAGCGCCATGTCCTGTTCGGCGTTGCGGCGGATCACCTCGCGCAGATTGCGCGGGTGCACGGCTTCGACGGGCCGAGCCTTTTTAGACGGCAGCAGGGCCGCGGGTCCTTCGCCATGCGGACCAAGATACTCGAGCAGGGGCGCCATCGCCGATTCATCCGCCCGCTGGCCGATCTCCGGAAGAGTCGCCGCAGACCTGGGCGCCGGGGGTACACGCGCGGAGAGTATCCGGGCTTCCATCGGGTAAATAATCCACTCCCCGACCTTGGCCTGAACTTCGAGGCGTACGGTCCCGGCGGGCGTTTCGGGCGGGACCCAGACGTCCAGGAGGTAGACGCCGGCAGTCTGGCCGGGGACGGCGATCTCGGGGTCGGGAAGTACGGCGAAATTGGGCGGGGTCAGAAGTTCGAGCGCATCCGGAATCCAGTCCTGTCCGCGCTTGACGAACTTCTCCTTGTATATTGCGGTTCTCAGCACGTCCGGGGGGTTCGTGCCGGTCAACAGAAAGTAGCTGACCGGACGGCGCGACCGCACCACGACGTGGAACGACGTGAACCCGTTGCGAACGAGCGCCGGCGAGAGGATTTCGCGCGGCTTCGGGGTCGCGTCGATGGGCAGGATCTCCCCCTGTGGATTGACTCGCAGGAATTCGGTATGAATCTCGACGGACTGCGCCGCCAGCCGGAGCGCTGCGAGCAATCCGAGAATCCAGAGGCCTAACACTTTCCTCAGTGTATGATGCAGGGCCGAGCCCGGCTCCGCTACCTGGCGGCGCAGGAGCGCCATTGCCGGTACTGGCGGATCACGTTTTCCATAAGGCGCATCCCGCAGTCTCCTTCGGCAGTGAGGATCGATTCGGGATGGAACTGCACCGCTTCGACAGGCAGCTCCCGGTGACGCACCGCCATGATGACGCCGTCCTCAGATTCGGCGGTCACCTCGAGGCAGGACGGAAGGGTCTCTCGATTGGCGAACAGCGAGTGATAGCGGCCTACCTGGAACCGCTCCGGAAGCCCTTCGAAAACGCCTTTCCCGGAGTGCGTCACCCAGGAAGGCTTGCCATGGACGGGATAGCCCAGCACGCCCAGCGTTCCTCCGAAAGCTTCCACCACGCCTTGCAATCCGAGGCAGACGCCGAACACCGGAATACCCTGCCGCACCGCTTGGTGGACCACGCCCGGCACGCCGAAATCGGCGGGACGTCCCGGACCGGGCGAGATCAGGATCAGATCGGGCGCGACCTGGGCGATGATTTCAGGCGGGAAGCCGGCGCGGTACGTCACTACCTCGGCGCCAGTCTGGCGGGCGTAGTTGGCCAGTGTATGGATAAAGCAGTCGTCGTTATCGACGAGCAGCAGTTTCAGCCCTTCTGCGGGACGAGGCTGAACAGCGGAGGGCGGCGGCGGTTTCTTCACGGCGTCCAGAATGCGGAAAAATCCGGTGGCTTTGAGACGGGTCTCCTGCTCCTCCATCGCGGGAACGGAATCGTACAGCAGCGTAGCGCCGGCCGGATAGCGGGCCATGCCATCGCGCAGGTACGTGGTGCGGATCAGAATGCCGGTATTGATGTCGCCATTCAATTTCAACATTCCGACCGCGCCGCCATACCAGCCGCGGGCGTCCTTCTCCAGGTTCTCGATGGCCTGCGCGGCCGCCTTTTTTGGCGCCCCGATTACCGTCACGGCCCACATGTGGCTGAGAAACGCGTCCAGGGAATCGAAGCCGTCTTCGAGGTACCCTTCCACGTGATCCACGGTGTGAAACAGCCCGACGTAGGATTCGATCAGCCGTCGGGCGATGACCTTCACGGAGCCGGGTTTGCACACGCGCGACTTGTCGTTGCGATCGACGTCCGTGCACATGGTGAGCTCGGATTCTTCCTTGGTGGAGTTGAGCAGGTCACGAATATTCTGCGCGTCGCGGAAGGGATCGCCCGTGCGGCGCGCGGTGCCGGAGATAGGGCAGGTTTCGACCCGGTCGCCTTCAATGCGCACGAACATTTCCGGAGACGCGCCGACGAGCTGCTCGTCGCCGAACTGGATGAGGAACTCGTAGGGGCTGGGGCTCGCTTCCTGCATCCGCAGGAAAAGGTCGGACGCCTTGCCCGAATAGGGGGCCTGGAACGTCTGCCGCAGCACGACCTCGTAGTAATCGCCGCGAGCCATGCCGGCGCGCACTGTTTCCACGTTCGCCATGTACTCTTCGGGAGTGTGGTCCGAACGGATGCCCTCGCTTCCCGCCGGAGCCGGTGAGACGGGTGGAACGGCCTGAGCGGAGCGGTCGAGCGCCAGCGTGGAAATGCCTTCGTATTCAAAATCCCACCGGTAGCGCTCGATCTGCTCCTTCTTACGGTCCATGGACCAGATCTCATCGCAGAAGTAGAGGTGCAGGTCTTTGTGTCCGGAGCGGGGCAGCTTTTTCTCGATCGGCTCGAACTGATAGAGCAGATCAAAGCCGAATGCGCCGATCAGGGCCAGCCGGGCGTCCTGGGGATGGCGGAACTCGTCAATCAGCGCTCGCAGGATGGAAAACGCCGAGGGCTGCTTGCTGCGCTCCTCCTCGGAAAACAGTTTCGGCAGAGGCTTCAAACGGCCACGAAGCGTGGCGCCGTAACGGCCGAAGGAGTCCCAATGCGGATGCTGTTCGAGTATGGGCAGCAGCATCTGGCTCAACATTTCGCCGCGGAGGTTGAGCGGGCGGAATTCGACGTCCCGGCCGGTGGCAATGATTTCGAGCGGCGGCCGGGTGGAGGCGAAATCCCAGCGCGAATATCTTCCCGGGAATTCGTAGCCGGAGGAAAGATACACACCACGATGGGTGTCCAGGTCCTTCAAAAGACTACTCAGTCCTTTTTTATAGTTGATCCGGGAGGCCTCGCGAGTCACGGCGATACCGCTGCGTGTGGAATATCTGAGTTCGGGCATAACTTTCAGCAATCAGCGGTTCTGATCCGCCGGCGGCCGGTACGTACCTGTAATTTCCAGGATACCCGCTATCGGCCGCGCCTTTCAATGAAGGTCGCGATGAGGGAGGGGCGACACAGGACAGAATTGTTCAGCATGTTCCGGATCCCTGCGGATTGAAGGCTGCTACAACGGAACGCGTCGACGGAATTTCTCGTAGGCGGCGTCCCAATCGGCTTTCGGGGCCGGTTCGATGGCGCGGACCGGGAAAGAACGTCGAACCAGGGCACGCGCTTCGTCCAGGTCAGCCAACTGGCCGGAACCCATCGCCTGGATCAGCACGTTTCCGATGGCGGTCGCCTCGGTTGGACCCGCGAGCACGGTGCGGCTGGTGGCATCGGCAACGAACTGGTTCAGCACCTGGTTCTGTGAGCCGCCGCCTACGATATGGATCACAGGAAAGCGCCGGTCCAGCAGAGACTCGATCAACTCCAGCACCTGCCGGTAGCGGAGCGCCAGGCTCTCCAGGATCATGCGCGAGATTTCCGCGGACGAAGCCGGCGCGCGCTGTCCCGTGGCCTTGCAGTAATCGCTGATGCGCCGCGGCATATCGCCGGGCTCGAGAAACGCGTCCGGATCGAGAATGGCGACAAACGGGCGGGAGGCGGCCGCTTGGTGAGCGAGGTCGTCGTAAGTGAACTCCGCGCCCTCCTGGGCCCAGGCGCGCCGGCATTCCTGCAGCAGCCACAGGCCCGCGATGTTTTTCAGCAGCCGCACTTTGCCCCCGGCGCCCATCTCGTTGGTCAGGTTCATGGGCAGAACGCGGTCATTAATCACCGGCTGGTCGAGTTCGGCGCCCATCAGCGACCAGGTGCCTGAGCTGATGTACAGCCAGTCGCGGCCCTCGGCTGGAGCGGCTGCCACCGCGCACGCCGTATCGTGCCCTCCGGTCGCGAAGACCTGTCCTCCGGTGAGTCCGGCGGGCTCAGCCACGGAGGCCAGCAGCGGCCCCAGACAAGTTCCCGGCGGCACGATCTCCGGCAGAATCGATTTGGGCAGTCCCAGCTTGTCGAACAGTTCGGTGGCCCAGCGTTTTTCCCGCGGGTTATAGAACTGCGATGTGCTGGCGATGGTCAATTCGCATCGAGCCACGCCCGTCAACCAATAGTTGAACAGATCGGGCATCATCAGCAGTGTTCGCGCCGAAGCCAGGGCGGGATCGCCAACCTCCTTCATCGCGTACAACTGGATGAGGGTGTTGATCTGCATGAACTGGATGCCGGTATGCTCGAAAATCTCATCGCGCGTAACCACGCCGCAGACTTTCTCCAGCATGCCGTTGTTGCGTGAATCGCGATAGTGCCGCGGATTGGAGCTCAGCGAGCCGTCCGCGCCCAACAGAGCGCAGTCTACGCCCCAGGTATCGATGCCAATGCCGTCCAGCGCCAGCTTACGGTCGCGCCCGGCGATTTGCAGCCCCTGGCAGATCTCGTGGAAAAGCCGCAGCGCATCCCAGTACAGCCCCGAAAGGACCCGCACGGGAGTATTTGGAAAGCGGTGGAGCTCTTCGATCGAGAGGGATCCGTCCTTGAGCGTCCCCAGCATCGCGCGGCCGCTCTCCGCGCCAAAATCGAACGCCAGGTACCGTTTCATCACGGCAGCTCGATGACCACCTTTCCCACGTCTCCGGCGTAGGCGGCCAGCATCTCGAAAGCGTCCGGCGTTTTCTCGAGCGGCATGCGGTGGGTCACGATCCGGTCTCCGATGCGTCCGGATTCCATCAGCTCAATAGCTCCGTGCGCGTTGTGATTGGACCGCTTCACGGTCTGGATGCTCAGCTCCTTGGCCATGGCGCCGTTCACGTCGACATTCAGTTCGCGCTCGCTGGGAATCCCGATCAGGGTCACCCGCCCGCCGAGCCGCGCAATAGCGATCGACATGTTGATCGTCTGGAGGGCGGCGGCCGCGTCGAACACCGCATCCACGCCGCGGCCCCGCGTCTCATCCATGACAGCCTGCTCGAAGCGGTCGATCTCCACGGCGCAGTCGAATCCCATCTCCCGCGCCATTCGAAGGCGGTGCGGAACCTTGTCCGCAATGAAAATTCGTGAAGCTCCGGCGATGCGCGCCACCGACGCCATAAGCAGTCCTATCGGTCCCGCGCCCATCACGGCCACCGTGTCCCCCAAACGGACCCCGGTCAGCTCGAGGATGTGCAGCATCACGGCCAGCGGCTCGAGCACGGTGGCTGCGACGAAGCTTATCGAGTCCGGAATGGCCACGACGTTCCGCTGCGGCATTACGGCGTACTCGCGGAACAGGCCGGGCATCTGGGGCGATCCCATGAAGATCGAGCTTACGCAATTGTTGTGATGCCCGGAGCGGCAGAACTCGCAGTGTCCGCAGGTGATCGCCGGCTCTACGGCGACCCGCTGGCCCACGCGCAGGCTGTCGACACCCGCGCCGATCGCCGCGATCTCGCCGGCGGGCTCATGTCCCAGTACGGAGGGGTAGACGGCGGAGGTCGCGCCGATCCCGCCCTCCTTGTACCAATGCATGTCACTGCCGCAAATTCCGACGGCGCGAAGGCGTACGAGAACCTGGTCCGGTCCGGGGTCAGGGGGGATGGGCATCTGCCGGGCTTCGAGCCGGCGTGGAGCAACAAGTTGAATGGAGTTCATCACCGTGAGTAGAGAATTATATCAATTGCCTTTAATCAGGATTACTTTTCGGATTCTGAAAAGATGCCAAGAAATCGCAGGCCCACGATGCGGCTCGACGGCCCCGAACCCGACGCCCTGAGAATAGGGGGCCGCCAGCACGTCTCTGCCGGCACAATTCGCTCTTTGATCCCGCCGCGGGAAGTCCGGAGGCCCGGGTACGATTGGAGCGCCGGCCCTGCGCGGTACAATGAAGGATCATTCCATTCCAAGAAGGACTTCAGTGACTGGTCACGAGATACGTCAACGCTTCCTAGAGTTCTTTCAGGCCCGCAGTCACCGCGTGGTGCGCAGTTCCTCGTTGGTGCCTGCCAACGATCCGACGTTGCTGTTCACCAACGCCGGCATGAACCAGTTCAAGGACGTCTTTCTGGGAATGGAAAAACGCGACTACGTGCGGGCCGCCTCCTCCCAGAAATGCGTTCGCGCGGGGGGCAAGCACAACGATCTCGAAAACGTCGGCTATACGCGACGCCACCATACCTTCTTCGAAATGCTCGGCAATTTCTCGTTCGGCGATTATTTCAAAGCCGAAGCCATCGATTTTGCCTGGACGCTGTTGACCCAAGAGTACGGTCTGCCTAAGGAAAAGCTCTACATCACGGTTTTTCGAGAGGATGACGAAGCGGAAGAGTTGTGGCAGAACGTCGCCGGCGTACCCAAGGATCGCATCTTCCGGCTCGACGAAAAGGACAACTTCTGGCAAATGGGCGAGACCGGTCCGTGCGGCCCATGTTCGGAGATTCACTACGATCTGGGTCCCGAAGCCGCCGAGCGCGGGCGCGAGAACGAAGCCTTCCCCAGCGACGCGGGAGGACGTTTCGTCGAAATCTGGAACCTGGTGTTCATGCAGTTCAACAAAGACGTGGGCGGCACCCTGAGCCGTCTTCCGCGCCCCTCCATCGACACGGGAATGGGACTCGAGCGTGTCGCCGCCGTCCTGCAGGGGAAGCTGTCGAACTACGAGACGGATCTCATTTACCCGATCATTGTGAAAGCCGCCGATCTGTTCGGCGCGACCGCCGGCGCCGACTCCCGAATCGACACTGCGCTGCGAATCAACGCCGATCACGCGCGGGCCACCACTTTCCTGATTCACGACGGAGTGCTGCCCTCAAACGAAGGCCGGGGGTACGTCTTGCGCAAGATCATGCGGCGCGCCATGCGGCATGCGCGCATGGCCGGTGTGGAGGACGCCTACCTTTACCAGTTGACCGGCTTTGTCGCCGAATGGATGCGTCCGGCGTATCCGGAGCTGATGGACAGCGTCCAGCGGGTGGCCCGGGTAGTCAAGGACGAGGAGCACCGCTACGCGACCACGTTCCTGGTTGCGGAGAAAGTTTTCAACGACGAAGTGAAATCACTGGCGGTTCCGGTGGTGCCCGGGCCGGTGGCGTTCAAGCTCTACGACACGTACGGCCTGGCCCTGGACGAGCAGGAGGAGATGGCCCGGGAACGCGGGCTTTCCATCGACCGGGACGGGTTCGCAGCGGAAATGAAGCAGCAGCGAGAGCGAGCGCGCGCCAGTTGGAAAGGCTCCTCACAGGCGATGGTTGCCCCGGCATACAAGGACCTTCTCGCCAGGGGCAGAACGAAGTTTCTGGGCTATGACAACCTGGAGTCCACAGGCACGGTTCGCGGCCTGCTCATCGATAGGTCGCCGGTAGAAGTGGTCGAAGCGGGCGTGGCGGCCGAGGTTGTGCTGGACCAGACGCCTTTCTACGCGGAAACCGGCGGGCAGGTGGGCGACCGCGGAGCGCTGTACTCCCTGTCGGGCGATAAGGTTGCGACGGTGGAGACCGTCTATCCGGCGGTGCCCGGGCTGTCGGTCCATCGCATTGTTTCCAGCGGCCGGATCAAAATCGGCGACACGGTGCGCGCCCATGTCGATGATCCGCTGCGCCTGTCCACGATGCGCAATCACACCGCGACTCATCTGCTGCACGCGGCGCTGCGCCACGTGCTGGGAACGCACGTGAAACAGGCCGGCAGCGTGGTGGAGCCCCCGCGGCTGCGCTTCGATTTCACTCATTATTCGGCGCTCGACAAGGCGGAAATCGAGGAGGTGGAGCGGCTGGTCAACGAGCAGATCATTCGAAACAGCCAGGTGGAAACGAAAGTGATGGCGCTCGATCAGGCTATCGGGACCGGCGCAATGGCTTTGTTCGGCGAGAAGTACGGCGACCGGGTGCGCGTGGTGGACATTCCCGATTTCAGCAAGGAACTCTGCGGCGGTACGCATGTCCGCCGGACCGGCGACATCGGGCTGTTCAAGATCGTGTACGAGGGCAGCATTTCGGCCGGGGTTCGCCGGATAGAAGGAATCACCGGTGAGGCCGCGATCCGGGACTATCAGCACGCCAGTGAGTCGCTGCACAAGCTGACTCAGTTGGTGCGGGTTTCCGAGCCCGAATTGATCGAGCAGGTCGAGAAAACGCTTGCCCACCAGAGAGCGCTCGAGAAACAGCTCGAACAGCTGAAGTTGAAGGTGGCCCAATCGTCCATCGGGGATCTGGAGCGCCAGTCACGGATGGTGAAGAATGTAAGGGTGCTGGCTGCCGCGGTGGATGGGCTCGAACGTCAGCAGCTGCGTACACTGGCCGACGCCTTGCGTAATAAATGGAAGTCGGCTGTGGTGGTGCTGGCCTCGACCGAGGATTCGAACGTCTCGATCGTGTCGGCCGTAACCAGGGACCTGACATCCAAGGTGCACGCGGGCAAGCTGGCCGGCGTCGTGGCGCAGGCGGTTGGCGGCAAAGGCGGCGGCCGTCCGGACATGGCGGAAGCCGGGGGGAAGGACCCTCAGGCGCTGCCCGCGGCTCTCGAGGACGTGTACCGATCGGTCGAGAGCATGCTGTGACGAAATCGTTCGATGCGCTGGTTGTCGGCGCGGGCCCCACCGGCTTGGCATGTGGAATCGAACTTCAGCGGCGCGGGCTGAAAACGGTCCTGATCGAGAAGGGCTGCGTCGTCAACTCGATCTATAACTATCCGATCAATCTGGTCTTCTTCACTACACCGGAGCTGCTGGAGATCGGCGATATTCCGATGACGAGCCTGGGCGAGAAGCCCGGCCGCACCGAGGCGCTCAAGTACTACCGGCGCGTCGCCGATCACTACAAGCTGGACATTCACCAGTACGAGCGCGTCGAGAACATCACCGGTCCGGACGGCGCCTTTGAAATTGCCACCACCGATCGCATGCATTGCCCGCACGTTTACCGGTCGCGCAAAGTCGTGCTGGCCACCGGTTATTACGACATCCCGAATCTTCTCGGCGTGCCCGGCGAGAACCTGCCGAAGGTCCTGCACTACTACAAGGAGGCGCATCCGTACTACAACCAGGATGTGATCGTGGTCGGCGCGAAGAACTCGGCTGCGATTGCGGCGCTGGAGTTGCACTGGAACCAGGCACGCGTCACCCTGGTTCACCGTGGCGGGGAGATCTCCCGCGCCGTGAAGTACTGGATCAAGCCCAATATCGAGAACCGCATCAAGTCCGGCGAAATCAAGGCTTACTTTCATTCGCGGATCACGGAAATAGGGCAGGACAGCGTGACTCTGTCGACGCCGGATGGAGAGAAGACGCTGAAAAACGATTTCGTTTTCGCGTTGACCGGCTACAGCCCTGACCTGCCGTTCCTGAATGCGCTCGGTATTGCGATCGATTCCAAGACGCTACGCCCGCGGACGGATCCGAAGACTCTCGAGAGCGAGCGGCAAGGTGTGTACCTGGCCGGCGTAATTGTCGCCGGGATGCACACGAACGAGATTTTCATCGAGAATGGCCGTTTCCACGGAAAGCAGATTGCGGAAGCGATCGCCGCGA
>DATJFH010000075.1:0-15330 GCA_035495815.1 Bryobacteraceae bacterium | reverse complement strand
GCTGGTGCTGCGCCAGGGACGGGTGACCAACTACGAGCTGACGGCGCACGCGGAGAACGGGAAGGAGACGGTGGTTTCCTATAACGCCATCACCTTCAACGACCAGAACGGCAACCTGCAGGGCGTGTTCGCGGCGGCGCGGGACATCACCGAGCAGAAGGCCCTCGAACGGCAGTTGCGGGACAACCAGGCGTACAATCGGGGCCTGATCGAGTCGTCGGTGGACGGACTGATCACGGTGGACCCGGCCGGAACCATCAGCGACGTGAACGAGCGCATGTGTTTGATGACGGGCTACAGCCGGGTGGAACTGATCGGCACGCCGTTTTCCGACTACTTCACCGAACCGGAGCGCGCCAGCGCGGGCGTGCAGCAGACTTTCGAGACCGGCTACGTCACCGAGTATGCGCTGACCCTGGTGGCGCGCTCACGGCGGCAGCTGCAGGTCTCCTTCAACGCTTCGGTTTTCCGGGACCCGTCCGGGGCGGTGCGCGGCATTTTCGCCTCGGCGCGCGATATCACCGACCGGGTGCGCCTCGAGGAGCAGCTGCGCGAGCAGCAGACCTACCTGCGGGGGCTGATCGAATCCTCGGTGGACGGTCTGGTGACGGTGGATCCGGAGGGATTCATTACCGACGTCAACGAGCAGATCTGCCGTATGACGGCCTACGGGCGGGAGGAGCTGACAGGCACGCCGTTCAAGCGCTACTTCACCGATCAGGCGCGGGCCGACAGCGGCGTGCGCTCGACCCTGGCCGAGGGGGTGGTGACCAATTACGAGCTGGTGCTGCAATCGAAGACGGGCCGCAAGCTGGTCGTGTCGCTCAATGCCTCGGTGCTGCGCGGGGCCGACGGCCGCGTGCAGGGCATCACCGCCTCGGCGCGCGACATTTCCGAGCAGGCGCGGCTGCAGACCAAGCTGGCCGAGCAGCAGGCCTATAACCGCTCCCTGATCGAGGCCTCTCCCGACGCCCAGTTCGCCATCGCCCCGGACGGCATCATCATCGACGTTAACGAGGAAGCCACGCGGCTGGCCGGATTCTCGCGCAAGCACCTGGTGAATTCGCGTTTCGCGGAATACTTCACCGAACCGGGGCGGGCGCGCGCCGGCGTGCAGCAAACGCTGGCCGAACGGCGCGTGATCGGCTACGAGCTGGTGCTGATCACCCGGCACGGCCGGAGAATCACGGTGTCCTTCAACGCCGGCGTGTTTTCCGACGCCGACGGCGCCCCGCTGGGAATCCTGGCGCTGGCGCGCGACATCACGGCCCAGCGGCAGCTGGAGGTCCAGCTGCGCGACTCGCAGTT
The DNA here is from genome assembly GCA_035495815.1 of Bryobacteraceae bacterium. GTDB lineage: Bacteria > Acidobacteriota > Terriglobia > Bryobacterales > Bryobacteraceae > DATJFH01. Next base: position 14,022 of record DATJFH010000075.1, on the reverse strand, counting down.
TTATACCCGGTCGCTGATCGAATCCAATATCGACGCGCTCATGACCACCGACGCCCTGGGAATCATCACCGACGTCAACGAACAGATGGAGGCGCTCACCGGCCACTCGCGGGAGGAGCTGATCGGCTCGGCCTTCAAGCAATACTTTACCGACTCGGCGCGCGCCGAGGACGGCATCCGCCTGGTGCTGCGCGAGGGCCGGGTGACCAATTACGAGCTGACGGCGCGAGCCAAGGGCGGAGTGGAAACGGTGGTCAGCTACAATGCCACCACTTTCAACGACCAGGCGGGCAAGCTGCAGGGAGTCTTCGCGGCGGCGCGCGACGTCACCGAGCGCAAGCGCTTCGAGCAGGCCCTGCAGGAGAAGAACCTGGAGCTCGAGAACGCCAACCTGGCGAAGGACCGCTTCCTGGCCAGCATGAGCCACGAGCTGCGAACTCCGCTCAACGCCATTCTCGGATTCACCGGCACGTTGCTGATGCAATTGCCGGGACCCTTGACCGCCGACCAGAAGAAGCAATTGACCACCATCCAGCGCAGCTCCAAGCATTTGCTGTCGCTGATCAACGACCTTCTCGACCTGGCCAAGATCGAGTCCGGGAAAGTCCAGGTGACCCTGGAACCGGTCCGATCCCAGGAGGTGGTGAACGAAGTGATCGCAGCATTGCGCCCGCTTGCCGAGGCCAAGGGACTGCTCCTCGAAGCGTTGCGGGGCGATCCCGAAGCTTTCCTGCTTACCGACCGCCGTACCCTGAGTCAGATTTTGCTGAATCTGGCCAACAACGCGGTCAAGTTTACTGAAACGGGCTCGGTCACCCTGGAGCAGCGGGCCCAGATCGTCAATGATCATCCGTTCATGGAATTCTCAATCATCGACACCGGCATCGGCATTCGCCCCGATGATAAAGCCAAATTATTCCAGGCGTTTGCCCAGGTGGATCCGAAGCGCCGCGGCGAGGGCACTGGCCTGGGACTGCACCTGAGCCAGAAGCTGGCGGAACTGATCGGGGCCCACATCGAGTTCGAAAGCGAGTACGGCAAGGGAAGCCGGTTCTCGCTAATCGTTGCAATGAAGTGAGCATATGGCCGGCCGAATTCTGATTATCGAAGACAATGCAGCCAATCTGGAGTTGATGGTCTACCTTCTCGAAGCGTACGGCCACACGGCGATCGCTGCGGCGGATGGCCGCACCGGAGTGGGGCGGGCTTGCGAGGAGGCGCCGGACCTGATCCTCTGCGACATCCAACTGCCCGACATCGACGGCTACGAAGTGATCCGCCAATTGAAGGACATCCCGGCGCTGCGGGGCATTCCGCGAGTCGCCGTGACCGCCATGGCCATGGTTGGCGACCGGGACAAACTGCTCGCCGCCGGGTTCGACGGCTATATCGGCAAGCCCATCCAGCCCGAAACACTGGTTCAGGAAGTGGAAGCATTCATGCCGGGCAACCTGGCCTCGCAGCGCGCCGCCGTGGCCGTGAGCCCCCCGGCGGCGATCTGGCAGGAACGGCCGAGTGAGAGGGACCTGGCCACCATTCTGCTGGTAGACGACACGGCCGCCAATATCGATCTGGGCCGCACCATCCTCGAATCGGCCGGGTACAAGGTGATCGTTGCAGGCGATGTCGGCTCGGCCCTCGAAGTGGCACGCCTGACGCGTCCCAACCTGATCCTCTCGGACGTCGACATGCCTAGGCGGGACGGTTACGATCTGCTCAAGTCGTTGAGTGAAGATGCAGGCTTACGGTCGATACCGTTCGTGTTTCTCTCCTCGACGTCTTCGGTTCTGAAATTAGGACACCCTTTGCAAAGGCTGGGGTTTCCCGTCAAATTCCTCGTTCGCCCGATCGATCCCCAGTCGCTGCTGGCCGAAATTCAATCGAGCCTGCACGAACCGGCGCGGGACCCGTCGTAAAGGTGCTGCATGGCTAATATTCTGATCGTCGACGACCAGCAGATGAACCGCGAGGTGCTCGGCGCCCTCCTGAAGTACGCCGGACACCAGCTGCTCGAGGCTTCCGATGGGGCGGAGGCGCTCGAAAGCGCGCAGAGGAATCATCCCGACCTGGTGATTACCGATATTCTGATGCCCGTGATGGACGGCTACGAGTTCGTGAAACACCTGCGGGCGGACCACTCCATCGCTCACACTCCGGTGATCTACTATACGGCGCATTACCTCGAGCGGGAAGCGCGCGCGCTGGCGGAGAAATCCGGCATCACGCAAATCCTGCCCAAGCCGTTCGAGGCTGAGCAGGTGTGGAGCGTGGTCGAGACGGCTCTTGGCGTAGCGGCGGAATCGCCCCGCGGCGCGTTGACGCAAACGGCCTCTCTTGACCGCGAACATCTCGACCTGGTCACCAACAAGCTGTCTCAAAAAGTGGCCGAGCTGCGGTTGGCGAAGCTTCGCTTCGAGGCTCTGATCGAGCTCGGCCGCGAATTGAACACCGAAAGCGATCCCTCCGCCCTGGTCTCGAGCTATTGCCGGGCCACCAGGGAGATTGTCGGGGCGGAGCTTTCCCTGATCCGGCTGAGCGGCGCGGCGCACAGGGCTGGTGCGGTCTTCACCAGCGGTTTCTCCAAGGACGGGTGTCCGAATCTGATCGATTGCTTCGAATCGCCGGGAATATTCAGGGACATCGAGGAATTGGGCGCGGCGCGGCGCATCTGCAGCTTGGACGGCGAGCCGATCGAGATCGGGGGGCCGGGACGGGAGCTCGTGGTTCGCTCCCTGGTGGCGGCTCCGATCGCCTCGAGATTGCGCCAGTACGGCTGGCTCTATGCGTTCAATAAGCTGGGGAACCTGGAGTTCAACGAGCTGGAGGGACAGCTGGCGACCATGCTGGCCGGGCAGCTGGCGGTGGCATACGAGAAGGCGAGCCTGTACGAGGAGGCGGCGCGGCGCGCCGTTGACCTGGAACGGGAGGTGGTCGAGCGAAAGCGGGCCGAGGAAGCGGTCAGGCAAAGCGAAAGCCAGTACCGGATGCTGATGGAGCAGGCTTCCGACGGCATTGCGATTTTCGATGCCCAAGGTTACTGCGTGGAAGTCAACCCGGTATTCTGCCGGATGCTGGGACGCAACCTCGAAGACCTGTTGGGAAAGAAGATGGCGAGCCTGATTCCCCAGGAAGATGCCAACTTCGATCCGGCGGGCCGCCGGGAGCGCCGCCTGGCGCGCAAGGACGGCAAGTACGTTCTGGCGGAGATCGGAGCCAGCATTCTCGAGGATGGCCGGGAGCAATTGATCATGCGCGATGTCACCGACCGCCGGGCCCTCGAGGAACAGCTCCGGCAGTCCCAAAAGATGGATGCGCTGGGAAGACTAGCCGGCGGGGTGGCGCACGATTTCAACAACCTGTTGACGGCCATTATCGGGTATGGGGACGTGGCCCTGCAAACGCTGCCGGAAGGGACCGAATTGCGCTCCCATGTCGAAGAGATCCTGGTGGCCGCCGAACGCGCCGCGGTGCTGACGTCCCAGCTGCTGGCCTGCAGCCGCAAGCAGGTGATGCAGCCAAGAGTTCTGGACCTCAACACGGTGGTCGCCAATATCACCAAACTGAGCAGGCGGGTTCTGGGGGAGAACGTGGATCTGGTTTTGAATCTGGGGACGGATCTTGGTCCGGTGCGGGTGGACTCGGGACAGATCGAGCAGGTCATTCTGAACCTGGCGATCAACGCCCGGGACGCCATGCCCGACGGCGGCAAGCTGGTAGTGGAAACGGGCCAGGTGGATATCGACGAAGACTATCTCCGCACGCACATCGCTTTCCAATCGGGACGCTATCTCACGCTCACCATCAGCGACACCGGCAGCGGCATCAGCGCCGACGTCCTGCCGCACATTTTCGAGCCTTTTTTCACCACGAAGATGCCGGGCAAGGGGACCGGCCTGGGCCTTTCCATTGTCCACGGGATCGTCACCCAAAGCGGCGGCTACATTGCCGCCTACAGCGAACCCGGCTTTGGGACGACGTTCCGCATTTATCTGCCCACCTGCGCCGAAGCGCCGGCCCGGCCCACCAGGGAGCGCCGCGGATGGGCCCTGCCCAGGGGAACCGAAACGGTGCTGCTGGTGGAGGACGACGCCATCGTGCGAGGGGTCGAACGCTCTATCCTGCGGACGGCGGGCTATACGGTGCTCGAAGCCGAAAACGGAGCCGAAGCGATCCGGGTCCTCGACAACTGCGGCTGGGGCATCGATGTGCTGCTGACCGACATCATCATGCCGGGGATGAACGGGAAGGCGCTGGCAGACCTGGTGCTCTCGAGACGCCCTGATATCGCCCTGATTTATTGTTCGGGCTACGCCGAGGACGTCATCGTGCATCATGGAATTCTCGCGTCGGGGGTCGCTTTCCTGCAAAAGCCTTTCACGCCGCGGGCGTTGGCGCACAAGCTCCGGGAGACCCTGGATGCGTACCTCGACGCCGATCCGATCGTTCAAGGTTGCCCCGAATGACCGCGTATCCGGGAAGGCAAACCGGTATCGAAGTGGACCTGCTCGAAGCCGCGCCGGACGCCATGGTGGTGGTGGACCGCTCGGGCCGGATGACGCTGGTCAACGGACAGGTGGAAAAGCTTTTCGGTTATCCACGGGCCGAGTTGTTGGGCCAACGGGTGGAATTGCTGCTTCCCGAACGGTTCCGCGAGCGGCATCCGGGGCAGCGGGACGGCTTCTTCGACAAGCCACGCCTGCGGCCGATGGGCGCGGGTCTGGAATTGTACGGCCGTCGAAAGGACGGGTCGGAATTCCCGGTCGAGATCAGCCTCAGCCCCCTGCGGACGGGTACGGAAACGCTGGTGGTGAGCGCGATTCGCGATGTGACCGAACGCAAGCGCATCGAGCAGGCGCTGAAGGAAAAAAACGTCGAGCTGGAGAACGCCATGCTGGTGAAGGATCGCTTCCTGGCCAGCATGAGCCACCAATTGCGCACCCCCCTGAATGCCATTCTCGGCTTCTCCGGGACGCTTCTGATGCAGCTTCCGGGGCCGCTGACGCCGGATCAGCAGAAGCAGCTGAACACGATCCAGCGCAGCGCCAAACACCTGCTCTCGCTGATCAACGACTTGCTGGACCTGGCCAAGATCGAATCTGGCAAGATCGAGCTGGCGCGGGAGCCGGTTCAATCACGCGCCGTGGTGGAGGAGGTGATCGCCGCACTGCGCCCGCTGGCGGAGGCCAAGAATCTGACGCTCAGCGCGCACTGGACCGGTCCGGAAGTGGTCCTCATGACAAATCCGCAGGCCGTCCGGCAGATCCTCCTCAACCTGACCGCCAATGAGATCAAATTCACCGAGCGCGGGTCGGTGCGGCTGGAGCAGGGGGCGTTGAATCTGGAGGGATCGCCTGCCGTGGAGTTTTTGGTCGCCGATACGGGCGTCGGCATCCGGCGGGAGGACCACGCGAAATTGTTTGAACCCTTCGTGCAGGTGGACCCCAAACTGCGCGAGGGCTCCGGACTGGGGCTGCACCTCAGCCGGAAGCTGGCGGAACTGGTTGGCGCCCGGATCGATTTTGAAAGCGAATTCGGCTCAGGCAGCCGGTTCCGGCTGAGCATCCCATTGGGCCAGTGAGCGGCTGCTCCCGTCAACCGGCAGGCCGGACCAGCCGGCGCATGAGTTCATCAGGGTAATCGGATTACGCACTTCAGCCTCACTCGCCTCAGGTATTGCCGCAGCTCCGCGATTTGGGCGGTCAACGCGGCGAGGTCGCGGCCGGTAGCCGAGACCTCCATCGCCGACCCGAGTTCGGTCAGCTTGTCGAACCCGTACGAACGGCCGGTTCCTTTCATGTTGTGGGCCAGCGTTCGGATCTCCTCAAACTCGAGCGCGGCGATCAGCTTCATGAGGGTCCGGTAATCGCCCCTACGCGAGCAGAGATACTCGTGACAGATCCCTTCGAGCCCCGCGGGAGTTTCCAGCTCGATGGCGTTCCCCGCCGGCTCTTCAGGACCACCCGGCGCTTCCGGCGAGGCGTCCGTCGAAAAAGCGTCGACGGCGTTTCTCAAGTCGGCTAGAGTGACCGGTTTCGAAACATGGGCGGAGCAACCGGCTTTCATGATCTCGGCGAGATCCTCGGGCAAGGCGTGGGCCGTCAAGGCGATGATCGGAACACTTTCCGATCCGCGGTCGCGTTCGATGGCGCGTATCGCGCGCGTCGCCTCCAATCCATCCATGCCGGGCATGCGCACATCCATCAGGATCAGATCGAAGGTCGCGTTTCGGAACTGATCGACGGCGGCGCGCCCGTCTTCGACGAACGTCAGGACGTGCGGGGAGCCTTGCATGTAAACCTCGATCAGAAACCGGTTGTCAGGTACATCTTCCGCTACCAGGATTTTCAAGATCGCATCCACCTTCCCCAAAAAAGGACCAGCCGAAAAGATCAACCGTTCGCTGCATTACCGAGGGTTTCTGGAAACGCCCTCCACGATAGTGAGCCTTTGCTCCCTATGCGCTGCCTGTCATCGAGTAGCCGGTGCGCCCCAGCATTTTGTTATCGGCTATTCGGCGGTCCGTCTAGATAACCCACGTTCCTCTCGAGGAGTAGACCTGCGCTTTCGTCGAGAGATATCTTTCGAGCGACCCTTCGGTCCGATATGAGGTGTGGAGGAGACACTTTCCGTTGATGGCTCAAAGATCCCTGACGGTTGCCGTGATTTCGCCGGAAGCCCGCGTTCGCGAACAGATCGCCTCCTCGGTCGAGGAGAATCCGGATATATCTGCTTTGTGGACCCTGGCAGACTACCCTGGACCGCTGGAATTAACACGGCTCAGGGAAGCCCGTTCCGGGTGCATCGTATTTCTCGACTTTTCAGATCCCGTCCGGGCTACACGGGTCGCTTCGGAACTCGATCAGAACTATCCCCTCGCGTCCATGGTGGCGGTTCAGGCGGGCAACGGCCCCCAGGGCTTGATCGAGCTGATGCAGCTCGGTATTCGGGAAGTGATCACCATTCCCGTTTCGCCGGTGGAGGTGAACGAGGCTTTGCAGCGCGCCAGCCGCAAACTGCGCCGCGAAACGGAATCCCGAGAGCAGTTCGCGGACATTCATGCTTTCCTGCCGGCCAGACCTGGAAGCGGCGCGACAACCGCAGCGGTCCACAGCGCTGCGGCCGCCGCCAGATTGAGCGCCGAACCCGTGCTTCTCATCGATTTCGATTTGCGGCTCGGCATGACATCGTTTCTGCTCAAGCTGCACTGTCAAAACTCGATCCTGGATGCGCTGGCGCTCAGCGGACAGCTGGAATCTACTCTCTGGGACCAGATGGTCAGCCACCGCGAGGGACTCGATATTCTCGGCTCCGCCCCCATGGAATTCGACCGCCGGTTTCCTGACGAGGGCGCGATCGGAGTGCTGGAATTCGCCAGCCGCAGATACCGCAACATCTGCGTGGATCTGCCCGGAGAAATGCGGAAACACGAGTTGGACACGCTGCACCTCTCTAAAAATATCTTCCTGGTGTGCACCTCCGAAGTCGGCACGCTCCACATGGCGAAGAGGAAGGCCGAAATGCTGCAATCGCTGGGCATGCAGAATCGAGTTTCCGTGGTCCTGAACCGCGTGCAATCCCGCGGATCCATGGAAATTCGCGATATCGAACAGGTATTGCGGCTGCCCGTTCTGCACACTCTTCCGGCGGCGGACAGCGAAATTGTGGCGGCGACGGCGAGCGCGGTTGCGCTCGAGGGAAACTCTCCCATCAGCGCCGCGATGGAGCACCTCGCGCGGCGGATGACCGGGGTAATCCCAAGCGCGGACCCAACCGCTCAGAAAACAAAGCCCAGGAGATTCATCGATTTCTTTTCGGTGACTCCCATTCGAGAGGTCAGGAAGGCACGATGACATACGGCCGAAGCAAGAGTCTCCTTTTCAAGCTCGAGCACGAAATACGGCAGACGCTGCATCATTTGATGGGAATGCTGGAGATTGCCATGGAAGCGCCGTTGACGGCCGCTCAAGCAGCGTACCTGGGGGAGTGCAGGGCGGGGGCCGATCGGCTTCTGCAGGTCGCCAACGATGTCGCCGAACTAGCCGATCCGGACCGTCCCTCGCCGTCCGTTTCGACTTTCTCGCCCGCCGCGATGGCGCAGGAGGCAGGTGAGATCATGGCGGCAATCGCTCTGCAAAAAGGTTTGGAGTTCCGGCTGTCGGTGGAGCCGACGATTCCCGAGTTCGTGTCTTCCGAGCGCGATATGATCCAGGACATCCTGCGCAGAATTCTCGATAACAGCATCAAGTTCACGGCGCGGGGGAGCATTACGCTCTCGGTAACCTCCGAACGGCTCGCCGAGCCCGATTCGGCGATGCTGATTTTCGATGTAATCGACACCGGTCCGGGAATCTCGAAGGAAATTCTGGAAGAGTTCCGGGAGCCCGCTGAATCAGCGCGGACCGGACTCGGCATCAGCGTCGTCCAGCGGCGGCTGGCCGATATGAACGGCCGGTTCACCGTTGAATCCAGCACGGTTCAAGGCACGGCAGTACGAATCTCGCTGCCGGTGAAGCTGCCCTGCTCCCCGCCGGCTGCCGTCAAGGCGACAGAGCGCGACCTGAGCGCCCAGCCACCAGCCGCGCTTCCCTTGAAGCTTCTGGTTGCCGAAGACTCTAACGACAGTTTCAACTTGTTTCAGGTGTATGTCCGTGGACAGGGCCATGCTGTATCCCGGGCGCTGAACGGTGCGGAGGCGGTCGCTATGGTGCAATGCAACGAGTATGACCTCGTTGTGATGGACGTGGACATGCCTCTCATGGACGGCTACACTGCGACCCGCACGATCCGCGAATGGGAAACCCAACAGGGAAGGACACGCATACCGATCGTTCTGCTTTCGGCCGAAAGCGCCTCACGTCAGCGGCAAATGGGAGCCTCAATCGGCTGCTCGGGTTATCTGACCAAACCTGTCCCCAGGGAAGAGGTTCTCAGAGCGCTCAATTATTTCTCCAACGGGCGATCCAGCTGAGCTGTTTACGCGGGTTGGAAAACCCGCCACCGGCGGCTGTGCTCTCCCGGCTCGCCGTTCCGCCCGGAGTCCGGAGCGCTAGGTCCACGACGACGCCGGAAAGGCTGAAGGCCACTGTTCCAAGACGGGCGGTTGCCTTTGAAGGCTCGCCGCATCTACTTGTAGGTGATCCACATCGGCGACGCCCAGACGATCTCGCCGTCCTCCTGTTCGCCCCGGACGTAGTAGTAGCTGGTCTTTCCGGACTGAGCCATGTTGTCCTTCCAGGTGAATTCTACCCTCGCCGTCTTCGGTTCCGAGGTGTAGACGTACTTGTTGTCCTTCACCACGTGAACCTTGGCGAAGGGCTTCGTCCCGACAAATTTCACCCGTAGTTCCGGCAGAGAACCGGTCGAGAACGCATCGCCCATGATGTGGTCACCGCTGCGAAAATCGGCCAGAATGTCATCGGTAGCGCCGTAGACGTGGCGCTTGTGGAAGGCGTCGATCAGCGCTTCACGCGATCCGTCCCTGGCCAGGATGTTGCAGTAGCTCATGTGCGTCGAGATGTGATCCGAGCTTGCCTGGAAGCTCATGCGGTAACCCTTTTGGAAAGCCAGATCGACGAAGCCCTTGGGACGCCAGCCTCCGATGGAATCGGCCTCGCTGTTGGTCCGGGGGGCGCCGGGCATTTCGTAATTCTGGCGGTCGCCCTGATAGATCTCGACCACCGGCTCGGACTCGGGATCGTTGTCGCGCCAGTCCGTACCCATTCCGGTGCCGCTGGTGTGGCTGGCTACGATGCCGTTGAACTGTTTGAGATACCGGTACAGCATCGCCGTGTCCGGCGCCCGGCCGGTGGAATCGGGGTCCATCTTGGGGAGCCTGGGCAGGGGGCGGATGCCGCGCTGCGCAAACACCACGTTGCGATGCCCCTCCGGATACGCCACGCTCCGCTCGTAGCTGAACATGGGCGTGAAACGGTTCGCGGAATAGAAGATGTCGGTGAGCTTCTGGTTTATCCACCAGGAGTACTCGCGGCCTCCCATTCCCGAGATCATATTGCCGTTATCGTGGTCGCAGCAGCCGACCCAGTCCATGCCCGCCGGATCGATCATGTAGCGAAACTGTTCGATAATCGAGCCGTCGCCGCCGCCATCGACGGAGTGCTCGCTGTGCCGGTGGAATTCGCCCCGGATCACGCGCAGCGGTCCCTCGGCGCTCTTCACCCGGTAGGCTCGCATGGCGGTGATGGTCGCGCGTTCGGAAGTCACCAGCGCGGACGGTCCGGCCACCGGCGGTTTGACCGCCGCTTTTGCCGTGGCCGGTCGGGCGGCCGGCGCCAGCGAAAGCGTATTCATATAGAGATCGTTGTTGAATGGATCGGCAAAGGCGGGCGTCGCCTCCATGCGCTTCTCGACTTCCGAAAACTGACGCCGCCCGTCGGACGAGCCGATCACCATCAGCTCTCCCGCCTTGGCGGTGACCAGCGCCGGACGGTTATCCAGCAGGTTATCGGTATGGGCGAGGAACACGGGCCCCGTCCAGGTCTTACCGTCGTAGGACGCAATGTGCTCGGTCCATACGGTGCCGGTTACGTTCCACCAGAGCGGTTGAGCGCTTCGGGCCGCCAGCCAGATCCGTCCGGACGCATCCACCACGAGCCGGGGCATGCTGTTTTTCGGCGCGGGCTTGGGTTGCGGGGTTGCGCTGGCCGCACGGTCGGTGGTCGCTTTCGGGTTGGGCACGGTCCAGTCGGTGGATGTGCCCTGGCGCGCGTCCGACTCGGCGCGGCGCTCGGGAATGCCGGGCAGCGCCATACCGATATCCGCGTCCGCCTCGACTGCCCGTCCCGCCTTGTCCAATCCCCTCAGCCGTACCGCGCGTCCCTGATACAGCGCGATTCCCGCCGTGTCATAGGCCCCGAAATCCTGGCCCCAGTTTTCACCGCCTTCCTCGTAAGCCGCCCACAGTGTACCCGCCGGGTCGTACGCGATTGAAGGATAGGCTTCGTAGCGCGCGGTCGCAGCCAGGGGAGTCTCCGTGCCCCAGCCTCCGCCGGGCGCCGCGGTCCTCACGAAGACGTCATAGTTTCCATTGCGGTATGAGTCCCAGGCGACGCTGACGCGGCCCGTGGAATCGGCGGCTATGGCCGGATTCCATTCGTTGCCGTTCGACCTGGCGACCACCGCCGGTTTGGAGAACGCATTCCCGTTCTGGGTGACGGCGAAGATGGACGCCCGTCCATCGCGCCAGCCCTGCCAGGCCACCCATACGCGGCCTTTGGAATCGGTCGCCGCAGCCGGATTGACGTCCGAACCCGCTTCGGTGGTCAAGCGCACCGGGACGCCGGGCGCGCCGTTCTCGACAGCGCGCGCCCAGAGGTCGAAATTGCCCTTTTCATTGGCCGACCAGAAGACCCAGGGCCGCCCATTCCCGTCGATAGCGACGGCCGGGCGATACAAGTCGCCGCCGGGTTCGGTAATTGCGATCGTCTCGCCCCACTTCCCGGCGGAATATTTTCGCAACAGAATCTGGTCGCCGCCGGTGGGCGCTTTCCAGGCCGCGAAGTCGGCCGGCGCCTGCCTGATGGGCGCGCGCAGCTTGTCGTGATCCTTATAGTGACGGAATTCCATGTAGGTCATCCAGACAGAGCCGTCTTTGCCGACCGCCGCGGCCGGGTAATCCTGCTCCTCCGGAGAACTGGTGATTCGGGCGAAGGGCGGAATGCGGTCCGCCATGGCGGCGCGATTCAAGAGGAAGCTGGGCTTGCCGAAGGGAATATCGCCAAGCTTCACCGAGAAAGCGCCCTGGGGCGTCTTGACGGACAGCTCCGTGGACTCGGATTCCCCGTCGAGCCACACGATGACGCCATTCGCCACGACACCCGGCTGCTGGCGCGCCGCGCCGCCGAAAAGCCGGATGGGATGTGTCGCGCAGCGCCACTGCGTTCCATTGATCGCATCCTCGCCCTGGAAGCGCCACGGCTCGAGGGAGACGATACGAGCGCCGCGGGCGGTGACCCCGCCGTCCCACTTGGTGGAAGCTTTGTCCGCCAGACCGAGAAGCAAGCGCACCCCCACGGCCGCCTGAGCGGCCTGCGCGAGTGCAACCATGGAGACAAGGAATGCGAGGCGAGTCATCATGAGGGAATCCCTTTCGATTTGTTACCCAAAGGCAAGCCGTCTATTGTACGTCAAAAAGCACACGCCGGACGGGATTCCTCACGCTGCGTAAGCCGGGGCAGTACCAGGATCCATGGGGCGCAGCCGGCGGGCGGAAGCGCTCCACAACCCCGGTCATGATTACGGCGCGCAAGAGGCTTCCGAATACGCATTTTCGACAGCGCGAGCGCCCTCCAGTGATTGGCGGTTTATCAAACTCGACCCCGCAACTTTCCGATCTGGCGGCGGTCGCGTTTCGAGGGCTTGCCTTCTCTCCCCGCTTCGTAAGACGGCATTGCCTTGCGTTCCTCCGCCAGCCTGGCCCGCAATTCCCGGCTGGCGTCAGTCTCGCGATAGAGCCTCTGCGCAACCACCGCCGGGCCGCGAACCTCACTGAGACCCAGCACCTCGACTTGAAAGTCGCCGCTATCGTTCCTGACCCGCAACATGTCGCCCACCCGGACCTCGCGGGCGGGCTTGGCCCCCTGCCCGTTCGATTCGACCCGGCCGAGCTCACAGGCCCGTGCGGCGAGCGAGCGCGTCTTGAAGAATCGCGCGGCCCACAGCCACTTGTCCATTCTCACGCCGGTCATGATCCCATTCTCGTATGAGGGGTGGGCTTGCTAATCGCCGCACTAGCTCAATTCGACGGCCGCGTAGTATACTTCCGTTATTCGCTGCAAAATCACCCATTGGAGACTTTAACCGTGAAGAAGATGGTTTTGTGCGGGATTACCGCATGCCTGTTCGGCTCATCCATGCTGATGGCTCTCGATGAGAAGGAACTGACAAAAAAGATGAAGGCGGCGGGCGAGCATATGGCCGCCATCCGCAAAGCCATGGGGGCCGGAGTGATGGCCGACGTCGCCTCGCACGCGAAGGACATGGTGGAAGCGCTCGATGGGACCGAGGGCTTCTGGGCGGAGCGCAAGATGGATGACGCTGTAAAATTCGCCCGGGACGGTGTGACGGGGGCCAAAGATCTGGCCAAGGCGGCAGGCGCGGATGACAAAGACGCGGCGCGGACGGCCAACAGCAAGATGAGCGGGTCCTGCAAGAGCTGCCACGAGGCGCACCGGGTAAAAATCTCCGACGGCGTCTACAAAATCAAGTAAGCCGGATTCCGGGCCGTTTACTTCACGAAAACGGTCACCCCTTCCTGGCTGACGAAGGTACCGATGGACAGCGCCAGCGGGATGGCGCCGCCAGCGCTGACTGCCGGGACTCTGGCGCGAACTCTGAGCATTCCCACCGTTCCGGGCGCCGCGGTAGCCGAGAGTACCTCCGCGGCCCGCCCGCCGACCGCCAAGCCGACGGGGAGCAGCGGCTGGGGATACGGGAGTGTCGCGCGCATTCCGTCGATTCCCGCGGGAAAGGTTTGCCCTTCGCCGGTTGCGAACACCGTGATCACCGAGCCTGGGTCCGCGGGATTGCCGGCGCCATTCAGGGCGCCGTCCTCATTGGTGACGCGGGCCGGACCGGCGCCTCCAGCCTGCGTGAAAATGCCCGGGGATACACTGGTAACGGCGGTGGCGGTGTCTACTCGCAAGGCGCCGCTCTGAAAGATCTCGACATGCGTGGACGTCTGGCCCGCCACGGAGTAGGGTACTTGTACGTCGATCTGGCCGAGCCGCAGTTCGAGCAGCGGCGCGGGCCGGCCGTCGAACAGGACCTGCGTTTCGGCCAGCAAAGTATCGAGCGCCCCGCCGGCGCCCACCACGCCGGGAACCACAGTCGCCGAGCCGATGCCTTCGGCTACAATCGTCAGAAGCTGACCCGGGGCCACTGGTCCTTCGCGAAGAGTGGCCTTATGGAGAAGCCGCGCGGGAGACATCTGTGTGAGCGGGGCGGGAGAAATTGCGGAGGCGCCGGGCGTCAGCTTCCTGACCAGGTTATTGTCGAGGTCGGCGA
>DATJFH010000074.1:0-7284 GCA_035495815.1 Bryobacteraceae bacterium | reverse complement strand
CAGCAGCGTGGCGGCGTCGGTCTCGGCCGTGTAGCCGCCTTCGTCCCCTACGATGCCTTCCAGCTCGCCGAGGCGCATGCCGTCCTCGTCGGTGAGCTCGGCGGGATCCTTGGCGTACAGCATCTCGCGATCCTGGAGCGCGCTCCAGAGCGGACCGTTTCCCATGATCACCGTGTCCAGGACGCGGTAGGAATCAAACGCGAACTGATCCTGGCGCAGGACGCCGATCTTCCTGGGACGCATCACCGACCCCCGGGAGGGCTCGAGCTCGCCGGACAGGATTTTCATCAATGTGGACTTGCCGGCGCCGTTCGGACCGGTGATGGCATACCGCCGGCCGGCCAGAAACGTGGCAGTGACGTCCTCGAACAGGATACGGGCGCCGTAGCGCATGGAAATGTCTTTGATGGAAAGCAAGGTGAGAACTCCATTATAACGCGCAGCGTCCGGAAGTATTCATCTCCTGCCGGACCGCGCCCGCCGCGAGCCCTGCCATGTCGCTCGCATTCCTGAAAGATCCGCTCCGTCCGGTTGACAGGGCGAAGCCGCCATGGATACGATGCCCGACAGGGGTTCGAAAAAGCCATGTATCGTTATCTGCTCGTCGCGGCGCTCCTGCTGGCGTCCGGTGGCGCCGTCCGGGGCCAGGAGATTTTCGGAGCCATTCAGGGCGTCGTCTCGGACGAAACCGGCGCCGTCATACCCGGCGCGCGGATCACGGCGCGAAATACCGGGACGGGCGCGGCATCGTCCACGGTCTCCAACCAGGCGGGACTCTACTTCCTCGGAGAGCTGCGCCCGGGAGTGTACGAGCTTGAAGCTTCCGCCACCGGTTTCTCCTCCCTCACCCGCAAAGGACTCAGCCTGCGAATCGAGGATCGCCTTCGTGTGGAGATCACGCTCAAAGTCGGACAGGTTACCGACAAGATCGAAGTCACCGCCGAGTCCCCGCTGCTGCAGACCGAGAACAACACGCTCGGCCGCGTCATCGAGGAGGATAGTATCAAGCAGCTCCCCCTCAGCGGCCGCGATGCCTTCGCCCTGGTGCTGCTCGTGCCCGGCGCGCAGCAGCGCCGCGATGACGAGCTGCCGCGGCTCAGCGGCGGCTTGGCCCGCACAGGCGAGTACGTTCTCGACGGCTCCTCCATCACCACGCCGCGCCGCGGCCAGCTCTTCACCCAGCCCAACCTCGACGCCATTCAGGAATTCAAAGTCCAGACCAGCGGCCTTTCCGCCGAGTTCGGCCGCACGACCGGCGGCGTCGTCAACGCTACGCTCAAATCCGGAACCAACAGCTATCACGGCAACCTGTTCGAGTTCCATCGCAACAGCAGCATCAACGCGCGGAATTTCTTCTCGGCCACCAATCCCAAGCTCATCCAGAACCAGTTCGGCGGCATGCTCGGCGGACCCGTCGTTCGCGACCGCCTCTTTTTCTTCGTCGATACCGAAGAGTTGCGCACCGCCAGCGAATCTCTGTCCCAGTTGACGCTTCCCACCCCGCAGATGAAGCGTGGCGACTTCTCGCAGCTGTTGGGCGGCGCCGTCGCAACCGATCCGCTCGGAAACGCCGTCGGCCGCAACCAGATTTACGATCCCGGCTCCACGCGCCGGCTCGCCGACGGACGCTTCGTCCGCGATCCCTTCCCCGGTAACATCATTCCGTCCGGGCGCTTCGATCCGGCGGGAGCCAAGGTGATCAATCTCTATCCCGATCCGAATCTGCCCGGGCTGGCTCAGAACTTCCGCCGTCTCGTCCCCGTGCACACCAACAACAACAAGTTCGACGTCCGCATCGATGAGCGCCCCGGCGCCCGAGACCAGCTGTTCGGGCGCGTCTCCTGGGACCACCAGGATTCGCAGAGCGCGCGCGCCTTCCCCGCCGCCGGCACTGCCGGCAATAATGGAAATTTCAATCGCTACCTCACCGGCGCCATCGGCTGGACCCACACGCTGCGCCCCACCACCCTCAACGATCTGCGCTTCTCCTCCTTCCGCGGCGTCCAGCAGCGGCTCCTTAATTTGCAGGCCGGCGATACCCTCGGCATTCCGAACCTCAACCTGGTGGGCCTGCCCAACTTCACCGTCCCCGGTTACTCCGGGCTGGGAGACGCGCAGGCCTTCAACCCGGTCGAGGAGCAGTATCAGATCCAGGACACCGTCACGCTGGTGCGCGGACGGCACGTGATGAAGGCCGGCGCCGATTTCCGCCGCTTCCGCGTCAACGATCTGCAGCTCCAGTTCACCGGCGAGTACACCCTGAGCGCCGTCCAGACAGCCGAGCCGAACAACCCCGGAACCACCGGGAATCCACTCGCCAGCCTCCTGCTCGGTCAGGCCAACCAGTTCAACAACAGTACGCTCCGCGGGCGGCTCTATTACCGGTCCAATTACTTCGGCACGTTTTTTCAGGACGACTTCAAACTGACTCCGGCCCTCACCTTGAATATCGGCGTGCGCTACGACGTGGAACAGCAGCCGCACGAAAGCCGCTCCCAGGGCTCCAACTTCGATCTCGGCCTCGGCCGCGTGGTGACCATGAAGGAGCTCGGACAGAATTACATCCAGAATACCGACCAGAACAATTTCTCGCCCCGCGTGGGCTTGGCCTGGCGTCCGGCGGCGCTCAAGAACACGGTGATCCGCTCCCATTTCGGCATGTTCTACGTGCCGCTCACCGGCCGCGCCACCTCCGGGTTCGACCGCTTCCCGGCCGACCAGCGGCTCGGTATCGGCAGCGATGGGCTCAACGCCGCCGTCATCATTTCCAACACTCCGCCCATCGTCCCCAGCCCGGACGGCAAGGGCTTCGCGCACGATAACAAGAATCCGAACGCCCGCACCGGGTACTTCGAGCAGTGGAACTTCGACCTCCAGCATCAGGCCCCGCACGCCATTCTGCTCACCGCTTCGTACGCCGGCAGCGCGGGACACTACCTTCCCATGAACCAGGAGTGGAATGTTATCCCCATCGACGCCGTGCGCCGGGCCGGCGGCAGCTCGCAGGCCATGCGTCCCTATGCCGATTACGGCGACATTCTCTCGCACGACGAGCGGCAGAACACCAGCTACCATTCCCTCCAGCTCGGCCTCGAGCGCCGGTACCGCGGCGGACTCTTCGTCTCCGGCAGTTATACGTTTTCCAAAATGATGGACTACAACGAGGACGATTTCAGCTCCCAGTTCCCCATGGATGGCTATAACCTGGCCCTCGAGCGCGGCTTGAGCCAGTCGCATTTCCCGCACCGTTTCGTGGCCGCATTCGTCTACGATCTGCCCTTCGGAAAAGGTAAGAAGATGCTTGGCTCCGGGCCTGTCTCGTGGATCGTCGGCAACTGGCAGACGTCCGGGATCCTCAGCCTGCAGACCGGCCAGCAGGTGTGGATCACGCAGCCGGCCAACACCAGCCGCACGTTCAACCTGAGCTTCCGGCCGAACCTGGTCAACAATCCCATCCTCGAGACCGCCGACCGCACGCTCGGCCGCTGGTTCAATACCGGCGCGTTCCAGGCCCCGGCGCCGCTGTTCTTCGGAACCAGCAACAAGTTCCCCGGCATCCAGGGACCGGGCCTTTCCAACTTCGATTATTCGATGATCCGTTTTATAGCGCTGCCGTGGCGGGAAGGAATGCGCGTCGAGCTGCGCGGCGACTTTTTCAATATTTTCAACCGCACCAACTTCAACGAGCCTGTAGGCACGTTCGGCACGCCCACCTTCGGCCAAGTCACCTCCGCGCGCGCGGCCCGCACCATCCAGCTGGGGCTGAAGCTCTGGTTCTGAGAAGGCGGCGGCAACGTTGGGGTCGCCGCGATTTTCTCGCCATTGCGGCGGCTCCGTGGGCGCAGGCTCTGTGAGCTTTCTGCAGGCGTGCGCAGGCGCTCCCGGCCGAACGCGGGCGCCTCACGAGCCGCTATAATATCCACTCTTGCGGAGAAGAAATGCGGTGGATTGTTTTGGCGCTTTGCTGGCCGGCATTGCCGGGATTCCTGATCGGGCAATCGGCGCCTGAGCCGGTCTTCCACGCGCACGTCCCCAGAGCGTGGAACGATGTGGATGTCCGGAGCTACGAACTTCCTCTTTCCTACGGACGGCCAGCTCAGTACATGTCGGCGGCCGAATATTACGCCATTCCGGCGCGCGCCATCTATCGGAGCTATCCCATTTACAGGCCCGACAAGGAACCCCGCGGATATCTGAACTGGCTTCGAACGCAGCCGCCGAAAATTGTTTTTGATCCGTCAAAGCTGAAAACTGAAGCAGCCTGGATCGAGGCAGGCGCCGTGGTATTCGACGCTCCTAACGTGGTTCTCGAATTGAGCGAATTGCCGGTTCGTAACCCGGACTGGTACCGTGAAGCCGGCATACCGGTCACGAAGAGCGGTATTGTGCCCTGGATCCGCTACGTCGTGCGGAAGAAAGGCGTGGTGGAAATTGCCTTCGATTCCTGCGGGATGTGTCATACACGGATCCTGGCCGACGGTTCTCTGATCCGCGGCGCCCAGGGCAACTTTCCCTGGCACCGTACCGAACGATATCGATTTAACAACGTAGTGCGGGGTCACCGCGAACTTGAGGAGGAGATGTTGGCGGAGTATCGGAGGGAATACGCTGCCCCGTGGGCGTCTCAGCCGGAACTCCGTTCGCGCGACGCGGACGCGTTAATTCAGCAGGTCGGGTTGATACCGCCCGGTGTCTTTGTTCGCCATGGTACCAGGCCGGCATACCCGGCGCGAATCCCCGATCTGATCGGGATCCGAAATCGCCGCTATCTGGATTCGACGGGATTGGGACAGCATCGAAGGATCGAAGACTTGATGAGGTACGCGATTACGAACCAAACCACGGACCGCGTCGCGAACTTCAATGGGTTTCAGCCCTGGCCATCCGCGGAATGGCTGAAAGTCACTGGCGGGCGTTACAGCGATGAACAGCTCTATGCGCTTGCGCTGTATATCTACTCACTCGAGCCACCGCCGAATCCGAACAGACTGGATGCGCGAGCGCTGCACGGCCAAAAAGTATTCGATCGCGAGGGTTGCCCGGTCTGCCATACAGCGCCGCTCTATACCAATAATAAGCTCACGCCTGCTCAGGGCTTTTCCATTCCGGAGGATCACAAGAGACAATATGATATCCTGCCTGTCGTGGTTGGCACGGACCCGAACTCAGCTCTGACGACCAGGCGCGGAACCGGCTACTACAAGGCGCCTTCCCTCAAGGGCGTCTGGTACCGGGGTCCCTTCGAACATAACGGCTCAGTAGCGGCGCTGGAGGACTGGTTTAATCCAGCTCGTCTGCGCCAGGACTACGTCCCTACTGGATTCAGAGGCTTCGGCGGCGGGACACGAGCCGTGAAGGGCCATGAGTTCGGTCTGTATATCTCGGCTACCGACAAGCAGGCGCTTATCGCTTTTCTGCGAACGTTGTAATTTGTAACCGGCTACCGGCGAACGCCGCCGGTCACCGCGTTTCATCATCCGATCGCGGTGGGAGGACCGTTCACGAGCCGCCCGGCCGGCTTCGGACCACTTGAACGGGCTTCACTGAGTACCCGCCCTTCAACCGCAACTTCCGGCTGTGTGCCGGGTTTGATTTGACTTCGGAGGAAGGTATTCCGCGGCGGAGGGCGGCAGCCCAAAAGACTGCCGAGCTGCCGAATGCCGGGAGGCGGGCCGAGTCAGGTATGCCGGCCCACCCCCTCCGAATTAAAACTGCCAACTCTCGTTGAAAAAGCCCGACAAGGCTACGGTCCCATCCGGAGTAAGCACGGAATAGTCCCCAAGCCGGGGAAACAGCAGCGCATTGGTACCTCGGAACTCCTTTTCGCCGAAGGTGTGCCCGCTGTTGATCACCACGTAGCGCTTGGGATTGAGCGGGTTCGGATAGATCAGGACGGGCACATGGCCGCCCGCGTCGAATTTCCTGCCGTTCACCGTAATCTCGGTTTTCGACCACTTGATCGGGAGCCTGCCCGCGATCTGCGAGATCACCCGGTTGCTGCCCGGGTCGCCGAACAATATCAGGTTGTAGGCGGCGATGTCGCCCGGTGAAACGGCGCGGTCGTCCTTCACGCGCGGATCCCCGCGCATCCACTTCGGAAAATCCGCCGTGAGCCGGTCCAGCGCCTTGCGGCCGTACTCCTGCGCCGCCGGGTTCCAGGCGTCGCCGGTCGGACGCACGCACAGGAACGGACCCATGAAAGCGTCATCGACCGGCCCCTGCAGCCCGTGGACCTTCATCATCCCGCTGTTCCCGTTCTGCGGCGTCCACTTTCCGTTCTTCTTCTCGAAGACAGGATCGGCTGAGCGGGCAGACAGGGTCTGACCGTCCACCACGAACTGTCCGCCGGAGCCCGCGATCCTCAGACGGCTGACGTTCTTCGTGCTGGCCGTGACCTGCCTGCCGTCGGCGCTGCGGGTGGCGTCCACCTCCGCGCGATCATAGGTGCGTTCCAGACCTTCCACCGTGATCCAGTAGCACTGGTTGTAGCGCGTCGTGTAGGTAACGAACCGCAGGTGAGCCGGCGGCCGGCCCGCCGTCTCGAGGGCCTTCAGAATGAACTGGTCCGATTCCTTCTTACTGTCGGGATGAAATTTGTGACCCGTGTTCGGCCCGATCAGGAACAGCGCGCGCAGATCCTCCGTCGTCCAGCGGTACGGTCCCTTCTCGAAACGGAACCCTTCGCGCGTGAGCTGCTCTCGAATGTTGGTCGAGCCTTGCAGCTGCGCGTCGATCTCGCCGCCGTATCCGACGGTGGGCGTGTCGAAAGCATTGAGCGAGTAGTCCATCGCGTCGTAGATGTGGAGAGCGGCTTCCTGGTAGGGAGGCAGCGACGCCTGTTTGGCGTATTTTTTCGTTTCGGTGAAACCGGCCCCCGCCTCGGTCGCGGCCCATTTGCCGGGATAGTGCAGGCCGATGTGCCAGGTTCCCGCGCCCCCCATCGAGAAGCCGCGCAGCAGGATGCGCTGCGGATCGATCTTGTAGCGCTGCTGTACCGACGCCAGCGCTTCGAACACATCCGCCTCGCCCGCCCAGCGGTAGGCGTTATTGGTGCGGCCGAAGACTTCGAGCTGGATGAAATCCTGCCCGTCAGGCAGCGGCTGCGAGCCGTCGTGTGCCGCGATGAAGCTGACCTCGTTCAGCGTGGCGCCCCGCCCGTGGAGCACGAGATCGAGCCGCACGGGGCGGCTGCCGTCGTAGGAATCGGGAATCAGAAGACCATAGGGCTGTGTGCTGCCATCCACCTGGGAAATGTAGGCCCGGACCAGGCGTCCCTTCTGCTTG
>DATJFH010000073.1:0-33379 GCA_035495815.1 Bryobacteraceae bacterium | reverse complement strand
ATGCCCGTCGGCCTGCGCGGCCCAGACGGCAAGCAGTCCCAACGACAACGTGGGGGCCGATGCAATGGCATCGATTATCGCCCACGAATTGGAAGAGGCCGTCACCGATCCCGACCTGAACGCGTGGTACTTCAACAATGGCCAGGAAAACGCCGACAAGTGCGCCTGGACTTTTGGAACCTTGAGCACCGCGGCGAATGGAAGCAAATACAACGTGCACCTTGGTGGACGCGATTACCTGATCCAGCAGAACTGGGTGAACAACGGCTCCCAATCCGCCTGCGCCATGAGCTACTAGTCCTGAGTCCTCGCGGCGGCGCATTCCCCCAGACTAGGACCGCAACTCCGCCGTTGTGTTACCCTGAAGTTTCCCCGTGAAGCCGATATGCCGGCTCGCGTAAGCGAAGCCATTGTCTTGCGAACCTACCCGCTCAAAGAGGCGGATCTGGTGGTCAGCTTTCTCACCAGGGATTTCGGAAAGATGCGCGGGGTGGCCAATCGGGCCAGACGTCCGAAGAGCGGTTTTGGCGCGGGACTCGAAAGGCTCACGCATGCGAAAATATTCTATTTCCAGCGGGAGACGCGGGAGTTGGTGACGCTGGACGCCTGCGAACTGATCCACTCCCATTTCGGTTTGCACGGAGATTTGACGACTAGCGTGGCACTGGATTTCATCGCCGAAGTTTCCGAACAATTCCTGCCCCCGGCGGAAGTGAACGAGAAGTTCTTCCGGCTCCTGCTGACCGTGCTCGAACACTTGCGGGAGAGCGCCCAGAACGTCTGGCGGGCGGTGACCTACTTCAGCTTGTGGGTGGTGAAGCTGGCGGGTGTTCTTCCGTCGCTGGAGGCCTGCGCCGCCTGCGGAACCTGGCTGGCGGATCCGGAGCAGCCGCAGCGGGCGTTCTTCAGCCGCGGCGCCGCCGGACTGCACTGCGCCGAGTGCCGGAGCGGGGATAGCTGGGAGTTGAGTCCGCAATCGAGATCGATCGCAGCCGAGGTCCTGCGGAAGCCGCCGGCGGAGGTATCGGGAGGGCCATGGTCCAAGGACACGGCCGCCGATCTGCGCCGTTTCCTGACTCAACGCATGGAAGATGCGATCGAACGCAGGCTGATTACAGCCCCCGTCCTGGAAGCCTCTTAAAGATGGAATCTGTTCAATTTCAGCAGGTGATCTTCAAGCTCAAGAGTTATTGGGCCGCGCAGAACTGCGTGATTCAGGAGCCCTACGACGGCGAGGTCGGAGCCGGCACGATGGCTCCCGAAACGTTCCTCCGGGTTCTGGGGCCGGATCCCTATCGGGTGGCTTACGTACAGCCCAGCCGCCGCCCCGCCGACGGACGATACGGCGAGAACCCGAACCGGCTTTACAAACACCAGCAACTGCAGGTAATCCTCAAGCCTTCGCCCGACAACGTGATCGACCTCTACCTGCGGAGCCTGGAGGCGATCGGAATCGATCTCGGCAAGCACGACATCAAGTTCGAGGAAGATAACTGGGAATCGCCGACGCTGGGCGCCTGGGGGGTGGGCTGGCAGGTGATGCTGGACGGCCTGGAGATCACACAGTTCACGTATTTCCAGCAATGCGGGGGAGTGGATCTGGAGCTGGTCCCGGCGGAGCTGACTTACGGACTGGAGCGGCTGACGGCCTTTCTGCAGGTGAAGGACAGCGTGTACGACATCGAGTGGGCGCCCGGGGTCAGCTACGCGCAGGTCCGGTTCGCCGACGAGCTGCAATATTCGGTCTACAACTTCGAAATGGCGGATGTGGAGACGCTGTGGAAGCTGTTCGACCTGCACGAGCAGGAGGCGCAGCGGCTGCTGGGTTTATACCCGAAAGCGGAGAACAAGGCGGGCTTTCCATTGCTGGCAGCTTACGATCACGTGCTGAAGTGCTCGCACCTGTTCAACACGCTGGACTCGCGCGGAGCAATCAGCGTGACGGAGCGGGTTGGCGTGATCGCGCGCGTGAGAAAATTGGCTGTGGGAGTGGCCCAGTCCTGGGTCGACCAGCGGGAAGCGATAAGGGCGGCATGAGCGATCACAAACCATTAACGAAGCAGGATCGGCTGGAAACGTTTCAGGCGACTGGTTGCGAACGATTGCCGAGCCTCGAAGCAGCCGGCCGGCCGGCGGCGCTGGAGCCGAGAGTAGCTGAAATCGGGAAAGAGCTGGACAGCCGTCAATGAATTTGCCTTTCCTCCTGGAAATCGGAACGGAAGAGATTCCAGACTGGATGATTCCGGGCGCGCTCGAGAACCTCCGTTCCCTGTTCGAGGAAGCGCTGGCCAAGGCGTCTGTTTCCCCACAGTCGGTGCGCGTGGACGGTACGCCGAGAAGGCTGACGCTGCGCGCGGACGGAGTCCCCGAACGCCAGGCCGATTCCGAGGATCTGATCACAGGACCGCCGAAGTCCGCGCCCGCGGGCGCCGTGGCCGGATTCGCGAAGAAGCAGGGAATCCCGGTGGATGCCCTGCAGCTACAGAGCACACCCAAGGGCGAGTATTACGGCTACATCAGGAAAATAGAAGGCCGCGCCGTACGGCAGATTGTGGCCGACGCCCTGCCCGAGCTCATTCTGAAAATCTACTTCCCGAAGACCATGTACTGGACCGGGAAAACGGGCCCGCGCTTCATCCGGCCGATCCGCTGGATCGTGGCGCTGCTCGGGGAGGAAGTAGTCCCGTTCGAACTGGCGGGAGTGAAGTCCGGGAACGCATCGGGCGGGCATCGGGTGCTGGGCAAGGCGTCCTTTCCGGTGACCATCGCCGGCTACGAAGCGGCGCTGCAAGAGAACGGGGTGCTGCTTTCCGCCGACGCGCGCCGCGCGAAGATTTGTTCGGAGATCGCCGCGCTGCACGCGCATCCGCGTCCTGACAGCTCGCTCGAAGACACCCTCGTCTACCTCACCGAATACCCGACCGCGATCCTCGGCGGCTTCGATCCGCAATTCCTGGCGCTACCGAAGGAAGTGCTCATCACGGTGATGAAACATCACCAGAAGTACTTCTCGGTCGAGGACGGCGAAGGGAATCTGGCGCCACACTTCATCGCAGTCATGAACACGGCGGCGGACCCCGACGGCCTCGTACGCCGCGGCAACGAACGAGTGCTCCGCGCGCGATTCAACGATGCGCGCTTCTTCTGGAATACCGACCAGCGCAAGAAACTGGCCGACCGGCTGGGCGATCTGGCCAACGTCACCTTTCAGGCCAAGCTCGGCAGCTATCTGGCGAAAACCGATCGCATGAAAGAGCTGGCAGGACAGATCGGCGGCGACGCGCACGCCATCCGCGCGGCGGAACTTTCGAAGTGCGACCTGACGACGGAGCTGGTCAAGGAGTTCACCGAGCTGCAGGGCGTCATCGGGGGACTTTACGCCCGCGCCCAAGGCGAGCCGGAAGAGGTGGCACAGGCGATCTACGACCACTATAAGCCGGTCAGCATGGAGGACTCGATCCCGTCCACTCGCGCCGGACAGCTCGTTTCTCTGGCCGACAAGCTCGACACCCTGCGCGGCTGCTTCGCCATCGGCATGATTCCGACCGGATCACGGGATCCGTTCGCACTGCGCCGGGCGGCGCAAGGCGTGGTGAAGATCCTGGTGGAAGGCAAACTGGATTTGCAGCTGGCCGAACTGCTGAACAACGACGCCCAGCTCATGGAATTCGTGCTTGATCGCGTGCGTTACTACTTCAAGGAGATCCGCGGGTTCAAGTACGACGAAGTCAACGCCGCGCTGGCAGCCGGCAGCAATAGCCTGGTGGATCTGGAAAACCGGCTGGCCGCCGTTCAGGCGGTGCGGCCCACCGAAAACTTCGAGCCGCTGGCTGCCAGCTTCAAGCGCATCCGCAACATCCTGTTGCAGGCCCAGTTCTCCGGAGGCGGCGCCGTGCAGCCCGCATTACTTGAACCGGGCCCTGAAGCGGACCTGCATACCGATTTCGAGCGGGTACGCCGCGAGGCGGCCGGCGCCGATTACCGGCGGGCGCTCGAAACCATCGCCTCGCTGCGGCCCAAGGTGGATTTGTTCTTTGACAAGGTCCTGGTGAACGCGCCGGACCCGAAGGTGCGCCGGAACCGTCTGGCGCTGCTGCACGCGATCCTGACCGAATCGTCCACGATCGCGGATTTTTCAGAAATCGTAACCAACTCATAGGGAGAGACAAACAGAATGAAGAAGTACGTGTACTCCTTCGGCTCGTCAACCGACGGCGACGGAAAGATGAAGGACATCCTCGGCGGCAAAGGCGCCGGACTCGCGGAAATGTGCCGGGCGGGACTGCCTGTGCCCCCGGGCTTCACCGTTTCCACCGAGGTCTGCAACATCTATTTCGAGAACGGAAACAAGACTCCGGCCGAGATCGAGGAGCAAACCAGCGCGGCGCTCGCCAAACTGGAAAAGGAAATGGGCCGCACCCTGGGCGACCTCACCGATCCGCTCCTGGTGAGCGTCCGTTCGGGCGCCAAATTTTCCATGCCGGGAATGATGGATACGATTCTCAATCTCGGACTCAACGACAAGACGGTGGCCGCCCTGGAGACGAAGAGCGGCAATCCGCGCTTTGCGCAGGATTGCTACCGGCGGTTCATCCAGATGTTCGGCAACGTGGTCCTCGACATCGAGAAGCATGATTTCGACGAAGTTTTCGAAGGCCGCAAAAAGAAAGTCAAAGCCAGGTTCGATACGGATCTGACGGCGGAGGACCTGAAGGCAGTGATCGTGGACTACAAGAAGCTGGTCCAGAAGAAGAGCGGCAAGCCGTTCCCGCAGGAAGCGCGGCAGCAGCTCATGATGGCTCGAGACGCGGTGTTCCGCTCCTGGCACAACGCCCGCGCGATCCACTACCGCAAGATGAACGGCATCCCCGACAGCCTGGGCACGGCGGTCAACGTGCAGGCGATGGTGTTCGGCAATCTGGGTGACACTTCGGCCACGGGCGTGGGCTTCACGCGGAATCCGTCCACGGGCGAGAAGAAGTTCTACGGAGAGTTTCTCATCAACGCGCAGGGGGAGGACGTGGTGGCCGGCATCCGCACTCCCCAGCCGATCGACAAGCTGGAGGCGATCATGCCGGAGGCTTACAACCAGCTTCGGCAGATCACCACGAACCTCGAGCAGCATTACCGGGACATTCAGGACTTCGAGTTCACGATCGAAGATTTAAAGCTGTACATGCTGCAGACGCGCAACGGGAAGCGCACGGGTCCGGCTGCCGTGCGGATCGCGGTGGAGATGGTGGCCGAGGGTCTGATCTCGAAGAGCGAAGCGGTGCAGCGCGTGGATCCGCAGCAGCTCGATCAACTGCTGCATCCGGTCATTGCGCCGGCAGCCCGCAAGAGCCTGGAACTGATCGCCAACGGTCTGCCCGCCTCGCCCGGGGCGGCGGTGGGGGTGATCGTCTTTACGGCCAACGAGGCGGTGGCCAAGCACCAATCCGGACCGGTGATCCTGGTCCGCGCCGAAACGCAGCCGGACGATATTCACGGCATGGAAGTGGCCAAGGGCATTCTCACATCCCGGGGCGGCATGACCAGCCACGCGGCGGTGGTCGCGCGCGGCATGGGTATTCCGTGCGTAGCCGGAGCGGGGGCCATCGAGGTCAACGAGCATAAACGGCAGATGTCGGTGGACGTGAAAGGCAAGAAGATCGTTCTCAAAGAGGGCGACTGGCTATCGCTCGACGGGTCGTTGGGGGAGGTGTACAAGGGCCAGGCGGAGACGATCGACGCCGACCCGAGCTCCGGCGTGTTCGCCACCTTCATGGGCTACGCCGACGAATTCCGCGGATCGTTCAGGGTGCGCGCCAACGCCGACATTCCGCGCGATGCTCAGGCCGCGCGGCGGTTCGGAGCGGAGGGCATCGGATTGTGCCGCACCGAGCATATGTTCTTCGCCGAGGATCGCCTGGAACATATGCAGGCCATGATCCTGGCCACCGACGAGAAGAGCCGCCGCAAGGCGCTTTTGAAGCTGCTCCCGATGCAGCGCTCCGATTTCGCCGGCCTGTTCAAGGCGATGGACGGCTTTCCGGTGGTGATCCGCACCCTCGATCCTCCGCTGCACGAATTTCTGCCCAAGCGGGAAGAGCTGATGGTAGACATCGCCAAGCTGCCGCACGCGGACGGCTCGTCCAAGAAAGAGATGGCGAAGCGGTACAGAATGTCCTCCGGCGATCTGAAGAAGGGGCTGCCGGCGCTGCTCAAGCGGGTGGAGGATCTGCACGAGCAGAATCCCATGCTGGGCCATCGCGGCTGCCGGCTGGGGATCAGCTATCCGGAGATCACCGAAATGCAGGCCCGCGCCATCTTCGAAGCCGCGGTACAAGTGGCCAAGAAGGGCGTGAAGGTGATACCGGAGGTGATGATTCCGCTCATCGGCAACGTCAAGGAGCTGGAGAATCAGAAGGCGATCGTGGTGCGGGTAGCCGAAGAGGTGCTCGGCAAGTCCGGCGTGAAGGGGCTGAAGTATTACGTCGGCACCATGATCGAAATTCCGCGCGCGGCGCTGACGGCCGACCTGGTGGCGAAGGAGGCCGACTTCTTCAGCTTCGGCACCAACGACCTGACTCAGACGACGATGGGCCTGTCCCGCGACGACTACACCAAATTCCAGGGCGACTACTCCAAGGCCAAGATTTTCGAGCACGATCCGTTCGCCGTGCTGGACCAGGGCGGCGTGGGCAAGCTGATCGAACATGCCGTGAAGCTCGGCCGGGGGACACGGCCGGACCTGGAGGTCGGAATTTGCGGAGAGCACGGCGGCGAACCAAGTTCGGTGATGTTCTGCTACCGGGTGGGAATGAATTACGTTTCCTGCTCGCCGTATCGGGTGCCGATCGCCAGGCTGGCGGCGGCGCAGGCGGCGATTTCCGGCGACAAGTCGGAAGCGATGCGGACTGCGTAAATGCGACGGCCCAAAGCCGCCCGGCCGGTGATGCCGGGTTACGGTATCCGCAAAGGTCCGAAGGGCCTGTTGACGTGGACCCATGTGGAGGAGCGCATGTCCGGCTCGAGAAATTATTGGGTAGCGACGACGAGGCCCGACGGACGGCCGCACGTGATGCCGGTGTGGGGGGTCTGGGTGGAAGGACGATTCTACTTCAGCACGGATCGCGGTTCACGCAAAGGGCGAAACCTGGCGCAGCAGCCGGCTATTACGGTACATCTTGAAAGCGGCGACGATGCCGTGATCCTGGAAGGAGCGGCGAGTCTGGTGACGGACGCGACGCTGCTTTCCGCTATTGACGACGCGTACAACGGCAAGTACGGAATACGAGTGGTGGGGCATCCGGGCGACTCGGGCATCTACGCCGTAACGCTACAAAAAGTCTTCGCGTGGCGCGAGAAGGATTTCCCGGTGAGCGCCACGCGCTGGCAGTTTACTCCCGAAGAGCCCGGTCCAGGTCGGCAGTAATTCTTGCCAGGGTTCCCGGATTATTCAGCAGGTTGCGAATGCCGAACTCGGCGTGACGCTGAAAGAACAGGTCTACCGCGTAGAGGGACATTCCATAGGCGAACTGTACTTCGGCCGCACTCTTGCCGCCCCACGTCTTCCCGAGGCCGGCCAATGACGGAAGCTTCCCTTCTTTGGCCAGCGCCCTAACCGAGTCTCGCGCGCCCGGCCGGACGGACTCGCCGGAGAGGCGCTGCGCCAGACCTTCATGCAGCCAGGCCGGCCAGGAGCCCATGTTGCTGAGGCAGGCGTGCACCAGCTCGTGCGCGAAGATCTGCCGGGCTCTGGCTGGGGAGAGCCCGGAATCCGGCAGCGGAACGTGGATCTTTCCGTCATAGCCGGCGCCGCTCCATTCGGGAGCTCCGGTCGTTTTCAGATACGCGGAACGGGTCTGGACGATGGTCACGATCCGCTCCTCCGCGCGGCAGCCCAGTTGAGCCGAGATTCGGCTGAACTCCTCCTCGAGCATCGCGACCATAGAGCCGGCGGCCTCGGAACTCGCCGCCGCTCCGTCATACCGCAGGATAAAGCGTGTTCCGAATTTTTTCTCGGCGCTCTTGTCGTTCTGCGATTCCCGCAGCGCCGCCCTGTAAAAGCCCTCGACCCGCGGATCGGGCTTGATGTCGAGCGACTGCTTCCAGTAATCGAGCGCCAGCCTCAAATTATCCGCTTTGTAGGCGGCCGCGCCGGCCAGAGCCAGCAACTGGGGGTCCTTCGGAAGCAGCCGTAAGTATCCCTGCAGGATTTCGAGGGCCTCGGCAGGCTGATTGCGGTTCAGCAGATCCACCGCCCGATCCAGCTCGGGGCTGGTGGATTTGACGGCCGGAATCGGAAGCGCCGGAGCAGCAGGCGCGGCCGACGGAGCCGTTACCGGGGCCGCGTCACGGCGAGAGCGGTCGAACTCGTCGAGGCCGGTCAGGGCGTCGGCGGGCAGGTTCCCCTCCACCGTCTTCCCGTCGACGGTTGCGGAAACCACGTAGCACGGCGAACTCGCTCCGGCCAGGGAAAATTTCACACGGACGGGGTCGCCTGCCCGGAGCCTGGCGACAATCGGATCGTCCGCCTCGCAGCCGGAGCGCAGCGGATATTGATCCACCTTCACAGTCTGGCCGGCCGCCAGAAACAAAAGTGCCAGAATTGCCGCCATGTCCCAGAATACGGCAGATCCGGGCGCTTGGAATCGGGGAAAACACCCGACAGTACCGGTAGACTAACCTCATGATGCCCCTGAAGACGGATCCAATCGACGCACGGCGGGCAGCGTTCCGAAAGCTGCATGGGGAGGGCTGCTTCGTGATCCCGAATCCCTGGGATGTCGGCTCGGCCCGCTATCTCCAGGCCCTGGGATTCCAGGCCCTGGCCACAACCAGCTCCGGATTCGCTTTCTCGCGGGGACTGCCGGACGCCGGGTCCGCGGTCCCTCGGGACGTGGCGCTCAGCCATTTTGCCGAGATCGTCGCCGGATCCGGGTTGCCGATCAACGCCGATTATCAATTCGGCTATGCGCACGAACCGGAATCGGTGTTCACGAACGTGCAGCTCTGCGCCCAAACCGGTGTAGCCGGACTTTCGATCGAGGACGCCACGGGCGACAGCAGCCGCCCGCTGTACGAACTGCCCCTCGCGGTGGATCGGATCCGGGCCGCGCGGGCGGCCCTCGACGAGTGCGCTCCGGACGTGCTGCTCACGGCACGGGCGGAGTGTTTCCTGGTCGGCCGTCCGGAACCGCTGAAGGAATCGATCGAGCGGCTGCAAGCCTATGCCGCGGCAGGCGCCGACGTACTGTACGCTCCCGGGCCGTCCAAAGCGGAGGACATCAAGGCGATCGTAGCGGCGGCGCATCCGAAGCCGGTCAATGTCCTGATGCTCTCGAACACCGGCCTGCGCGTTTCGGATCTGGCAAAGATGGGAGTGCGGCGGATCAGCGTCGGGTCCGCGCTGGCGCGCGCCGCCTGGACCGGATTCATCCGCGCGGCCAGGGCGATTGCCGAAGAGGGCAGCTTCGAAGGACTCGGGGGGGCGATCTCTTTCGCGGAGTTGAATGGCTTCTTCCGGAAGGATCTGGAAGACCGGCGGGCGGGTCCGACTCATCAGAAATCATAGCCGATGATCAGGCGCGGGGCGACGGAGTACGCTCGGAGCGGCGATGTCGGCGATCTTCCGCTCAGTGCAGGTTCCGGCCGTTCGGCTGTGCGGATTGCGTGGTACTGCGGATGCGATGCCGGTAGCGGATGCAGTCCTCGAGCACCTTCCGGTACTCGTCGATCTCGACGTCGCGTTCAGAGCAGATCAGCATGAGCCCGCCGTCGTCCTTGAAATTGCCGTCCCACTCGACAACCTGTTCGGCGTTCCAGGCCGGAGAATACCGCAGCATCTTCTCGTCGGGCATGCGATCGAAGTAGGCGCGCAGATTGACGCCTGTCTCGTCCACCGGCTCGTGCGGCTCCTGCTCGAAATTCCAGGCTGGTTCGTCCATAAGCCACATGATAACTTAGTGACTTGTCTCTCACGAACACGCTGGCTCCGCAAAGTCCCGAAGAACTGGCCGAGACCCTGGGGTCGGCTGGAGCGAAGCGCCGGACGATCACGCTCGGCGGCCGATTCTCGAAAAACCGCATGGCTGGGCCGATCGAGCCTGCCGACGTAACGATTACGACTTCCGGGCTCTCGCGAGTCCTGAGCTACGAGCCGAAAGACCTGACGATCAGCGTCGAAGCCGGCCTGCCTTGGGCCGAACTGACGCGCCTCCTCGAGGAGAACCGGCAGATGGTACCGCTCGATCCGCCATACTCCGGGGCCGGTACGGTAGGAGGCGTTGTCTCTTCGAACTGCAGCGGTCCCCGGCGCCGGCTCTACGGCACGGCGCGCGACCTGGTGATCGGGATGACGTTCGCCACCATGGAGGGCAAGCTTGTGAAGTCCGGCGGGATGGTGGTGAAGAACGTGGCCGGCCTGGACATGGGCAAGCTCATGATCGGCTCATTCGGCACGCTGGCGGGGGTGGCCGTAGTCAATTTCAAACTGCTGCCGATGCCGCAGGTGGAGCGGCTGTTCCTGCTGTCCTTCGATTCGCTCGAAGCGGCGGTCGCCGCGAGGGACAGCATTCTGAACAGCGTGCTGCAGCCTTCGTCGATGGATCTGGTGAATCCGGCGGCCGCGCGCATTCTGGGCTGGACAGGCCACACGCTCGCCGTGCAGGCGGGGGGGAACGCCATGGTGGTCGACCGGTACGAGAAAGAGCTGCGCCGGATCGGCAAACTGGAGCGCGCCGAGCGTTCGGTTTTTGCGGCGCTGCAGGAGTTCACGCCCTGGTACCTGGCGACGCACGAGAACGGCGCGGTTGTACGGATCTCCTGCCGGCTTTCCGAGGTCGGGGAGGTGATGAAGGGTTTCGAGACGCCGGTGGTGGCCCGCGCGGGAACGGGTGTGTGTTACGTATACTTCGAAAATCCGCAGGCGGCGGAGGCGGCCGGCGCTGCGCACAAAGCTATAATGGAGTTTGCTCCGGAAGCGCAGAAACCCAATCTGAACCTGTGGCCCGCCCCTGGACCGGATTTTGAGCTCATGAAGCGGATCAAGCGCATGCTGGATCCGCAAAACCTCTTGAATCGTGGCCGACTCTATCGTCAAATTTGATCAGCCGCAACAGTCGGATCTCGACCGTTGCGTCCACTGCGGGCTGTGCCTGAACGCATGTCCCACGTATCGCGAATTGGGGGTCGAGATGGACTCCCCGCGCGGGCGCATCTACCAGATGAACCAGGTGGCCTCCGGCGCGCCCATTGGACCTTCCTACGTGGAGCATATCGAGCTATGCCTCGCCTGCCGCGGGTGCGAGACGGCTTGTCCCTCGGGGGTGCAATACGGCCGCCTGATCGAAGCGGCTCGCGCGGATATCGAGCAGCGCAAGCCCCGGCCGCTGGGGACGCGTCTGCTGCGGAAGTTCGTGTTCGGACATCTGCTGCAGAGTCCGGGCCTGCTCAAGACCGCCGGCGCGTTCCTTTATCTGTACGAGGCCAGCGGGCTGCAGCGGATCGCCCGATCGTCCGGTCTGCTGCGGCTGTTCGGAAAACTGGGGCGGCTGGAGAGTCTTTCGCCGCCTGTGGAGTCGCCGTTCTTCTTCTCGCAGATCGGAAGGACATTTCCCGCTGAAGGCCAGCAACGCTACCGCGTAGCCTTCCTGGCAGGATGCATCGCAAACATTTCCTTCGCCCGCCTGAACGAGGCAACCGTGAGGGTCCTGCAGAAGAACGGCTGCGAGGTGGCCATTCCGGCGGCGCAGGGCTGCTGCGGCGCTCTACACGTGCACTCCGGACTTCGTGAAGAGGCGCGTGGCCTGGCCAGGCGCAACATCGACGCGGTGCTCGGCGGGAAATTCGACGCGGTGATCACCAACGCCGCCGGCTGCGGGTCCACGCTCAAGGAGTACGACGAGCTGCTCGAGCACGATCCGGCTTATGCGGAAAAGGCCCGCCAGTTCACCGCGCTCATGAAAGACGTGAACGAGTTCCTCGCTTCCCTCGAGCTGAACCCGCGCATGGGGGAGATGCCGGTGACGGTGACCTATCAGGATTCCTGCCACCTGGCTCACGGACAGAAAGTCCGCGCCCAGCCGCGCAAGCTGCTGCGGGCGGTGCCCGGGCTGACGTTCCGCGAGATGCCGATGTCCGACCTGTGTTGCGGCAGCGCGGGTATATACAACGTGGTCCAGAACGAGATGGCCATGTCGATTCTGAAGTCGAAGATGAATTACGTCAACATGACGTCCGCAGATATCATCGTGACGGCCAATCCCGGGTGCATGCTCCAGCTGCAAGCCGGATCGCGGATGTACGGACAGGGCAGGCGGGTGGCGCACGTGGTGGAAATCCTGGACGAAGCTTATCGGAAGTACAAGGAATGACGATGAAGTGGATGACTTGCGCGGTATTGCTGATATCGCTGGCCTTGGTTTTCGGCCAGTCCGGCGGCGGGGACCCGCTGGTGGAGGGATTCCGTCTGGTGGAAGCGGCCTCGGTGGCCGACGCCATGGAACAGCTCTATGGCCAGCGCGCGCATATGTCACACGAGATGCGTCCGCTGTTCAGCGCCAAGTTCGCCGGACCCGCGGTGACCGTGCTCATGAAGAAGGGCGAGCACAAGGACGGCGCGCCGGCGTCGCAAGGCATGCTGGACGCAATCGATAATGCGCCGGCGGGCTCGGTCTATGTGATGGTGCTGCCCGACGGCGCCGACTTCGCCGGCATGGGCGGATTGATGGCGACGGCGATGAAGTACCGCGGCCTGACCGGCGCGGTGGTGGACGCGTCGATTCGGGACACGCCGCAGATCAAGCGCCTCCTGTTCCCGGTATTCAGCCGCGGAATCGCTCCATCGACGTCGGTCAATCATTATCGCTTCTCCGGAGTGAACATTCCGGTTACCTGCGCCGGAGTGAAGGTGAGCCCGAACGACATCATCGTCGCCGATGAAGACGGCGTGGTGGTCGTCCCGCGCGCGAAGGCGGCCGAGGTGCTGAAGAAAGCGCAGGACCTGGACGATACGGAGCATAAGATGCTTCCGTTCATCGAGAAGTTCCGGTCGATCAGGCAGGCAGTGGAGAAGTTCGGCCGGATCTGATCCCGCGGGCGGCCGCCCGGACTTATCGCGACGCCGGGTTCTTCCGGTGGCCGTCGCTTCGGTCAAGTGCGCGCTCTCTAAAATCCGGCCAGAACTCTTCGAACAGGTTGCTCCCCATCCGGCCGAGAAAGCCCAGCACAATACGCAAAGAGGCGCGGCTCGTGGTCGCCTCGCTGTCGGCGCGCCAGGTATTGGAGAGAAAGTTATTTCCGGCGATGGCCGCATAGCGCGCATAGGCCGGCATGACGCCTCCGCTGGTGGTCTTGTCGTAAAACGTCATCTTGACCGCATGTCCGATTCTGTTGCCGAAGCCGCCCTGACCGGACCGGCGGTAACGCGGGTCCTCGCCCCAGGCGGCGCCCAGACCGGCTTCGATCACATTGCCGGTCGAAATCCCGGTGAGCCTCATGCCGTAGCGCTTGCCAAAGCCGTCCCAGTGCGCGCCGTATTCCGAGGGCAGGTTGAACAGGGTCCCGAAGCCGGCGCTGAAGACACCCGCGGCGAGACTCTTCGGTCCTACAGAGCCGAGAACGACCCACTGTAACCGGTCACGTCCAGATGGGGGCCGGTAGGCGGGAAGGCTGGCGGTCGCGAGGCCGTCCGCAACTGCCTGGGCATGGGCGCCGTTCAGCCCCTCCTGCGCGGAAGAATGCGCGCAAAACGCACACAATGAAAAGAGGAGCATCCGGGTCCGGCGGTTCATCATTTCTCCGGGCAGGAGGCATGCAATAAGGCTGCCGTTCTTGGAACGGCTTGATATTGTTGAAGCGACGGGCAAAGTCTCAATGATGGCGCTGACCGGAATCTATACAGTCGATCAAGATAAACGAGCGGTAAAAAGCCGGACAAGACTATGGTTGACGATCCCCTGGCACAGTTCCTGCGGGCCGAGGAACGCGGTGGAAGGCGTATCGCCGGCGGCCAATCCGGTGGGCGCCGAGTTGGCGGCCCTGGAGATCAGGGCCTGCGCGCCGCTGAGATGCACGCTAGAGGTCGGGCAGGGGGCACGACTGCCGCTGGCGCCTTCTACCGATCTCAGTGTGGGTGCGCCAGGTAGTGCTGGCGCAGCAGATCCTTCCCGTAATCATTGCCGTTCGGCGTCCGCACGACGGCGTGGATGTGCTCCCGGAACGGCAGCCGCGGATCGGCCACCAGGTGGCGCATTCCCACCGGCTGCTGATGATCGAACTCGATCAGAATCACCGGGCTGTGGATGCGGTAATAATAGACACTCTTCTCCCCCGTTCCCCCAATCCAGGCGAAGTAGGTGGCGTCCAGATGGTTGCGCACTTCCTCCATCTTGACCTTGGCGTGCCCGTCGTCCATGTTACCGACGTACTCGGCTACCAGCGCCAGCAACTGCTTCTTCTGCGCCGCGTTGAATTCCGAAACGCGGACGCCGGCGTAATCGAGCACCACATTGTCTTTGAAAGCCTCGGTCAGGTTGTTGTTGCGGGTCTTCGAGAACTCGAGTATGGCTTTCTTCTGCTGCGACTGATCGAGAGCCTGGATCATCTTCAATCCCATGCTCTGCTCGTCCTGCAGGATGGCGATGCCTTTGTACTTGCCCGACGGCGCGATCACGGGCTCCGACCCGACGAACAGCGGGGTCATCACCACCTGGTCGCCCAGCACGAAATAATTGATGATCAGGTGGTGCCCGTCCATCTGCCAGCCCCAGGGTTTGTCCCTGGACGGCTCGCCCATGACCGTCAGCCAATAGGCCCACTCGCCATAGCGGACGAAATCGTTGTTATTCAGCTCTCCCAGCGTGTAGTTCAGTTTCATGATGTCCTGCGAGAGCCGCAGGCCCCTGGCGCTGAGCGCGGCGCGCATCATGCCGAAGGCGGCCTCGCGCTGCGAGTCGGACATCTCCTTAAAGCTGACGCCCTGGCGTATGTAGAAATCCTGATTCATCCATTTGCGCCATTCGACGTCGTCGACAGGGAACATCGTCTTCCCGCGCTGCTCCGGCTGGAGCGCGGACAGGAACGCGGCCGCCGCTTTGCGCGCCGGTTCGGTGGACACGCCGGTGGAGCGGATGGCGTACAGACCCGCCTGCGGGGTCCCATGGGTGGTGATGCCTTTGAACGGCTCGGCCAGCCCGCGAGTTTCGGCTTCGTTCGACATGCGCCGGAAGCGCTCCGCCATCGACTCGCCCTGCGGCGGCTGGGAGTAGGCATACGTCAGCGCCAGGAGCAGCGCGAAAGTGAGGACGGCCAAAGCCCGCTTTTTCATAAATCGTAGGAACTATAGCACAGCGCGCGCGGGATTGATCGGCTCCGCGGCGGGCTGCCGGATCGGTCCACGCACCAGCATCCGGAACACGACGAAGGCCGCCGGATGCAGAAATCCCATGATGACGAAGATCCAGGTGTAGGAAAACCGTTCGACCACCTGGCCGGTCAGGTTCGTAAACAAAGTTCCGCCGAGCCCGCTTCCGAAGGCGATGGCTCCGGAGATGGAGCCGACCACTCGCGTCGGATAGATGTCGTTGGTGACGGTCATCAGGTTCGTCTTCCAACCCATATGGGCGAAGGTGACCACGCAGATGAGAACCAGGGCCAGCGCGGGCGAAGGCGTCAGCGCGATCAGCACGCTGAGCGGCATCAAAAGCGCGCACGGGAGCATCGCCGCGGCGCGGGCGTTGAGGGGCTGCCATTTGCGGTTGACGAGATATCCCGAAACCAGGCCGCCTGAAACCGACCCCAGATCGGCCGACAGGTACGGCAGCCAGGCGAGCATTCCCATTTCCACCATGCTGAAGCCGCGCTGCTCCACCAGATACTTGGGCATCCAGAAAAGATAGAACCACCACACCGGGTCGGAGATGAAGCGCGCCAGCAGCAGTCCCCAGGTCTGCGGATAGCGGAAGAGTTCGGACCGGCTCAAGGTGGCGGCTGGATGGGCGGACTCGGCGCCGGTTTCCTCCTGGCGGATCACCGTCATCTCCGCGGACGTGATCCAGCGGTGCTCCTCGGGCCGCTGGTAGAGCAGCAGCCAGACCGCCAGCCAGACAAACCCCAGGCAGCCGGTGACCACGAAAGATGTCCGCCATCCGTACCGCACGGTGAGCCAGGCCACCAGCGGAGTCGCCACGATGGCGCCCAGGGCTGCTCCCGCGTTGACCAGTCCGTTGACGAAGGCGCGCTCCTTCGGCGGATACCACTCCGAGATCGCCTTGAACGCCGCCATGAAATTGCCCGGTTCTCCTGCGCCCAGCAGGAACCGGAAGACACCCAGGCTGAAGGCGGACCGGGCCAGCGCGTGCAGCACGTTGCTCAGCGACCACCAGGCCATGAAGACGGCGAGGGAAATTCTGGCGCCCCAGCGGTCCACCAGGATTCCGGAGCCCAGCTGCATGAGGGCGTAGGCAATGAGAAACGCCTGCAGGATGTTGGAGTACTCGATGGGGGAAATTCCCAGCTCCCTGGTCAGCACGGGGGCGACGATGGAGAGCGTCTGGCGGTCGATGTAGTTGATGACCGACGCGGTGAACAGCAGGGCGGCGATGTACCAGCGCAAGCGCCGGATTTTCATGGCATGCGCGCCTTACACGGGCTCGAGCGAGGAGCCGGATCCGGCCCAGCTCCGGAGGAATTCCAGCTCTTTCAAGCTTCGCGCATCGAGCGAAGCCGTGGGATGCCGCACGCGCGCCGAGCGAATCACGCCGGCCGCCACCAGGTTGTGCTTCATCGCCGAAACGCCCATCCCCGGCTGCAGTTCGAATCGCATGAGGGGCAGCGCCCGGGTGAAGACGCGCCAGGCTTCAGCAGTGTCCCCGGCGGCCAGAGAATTCCAGATATCCACGAACTGCGGGATCATGTCGCTGCCCG
Organism: Bryobacteraceae bacterium; assembly: GCA_035495815.1. Taxonomy (GTDB): domain Bacteria; phylum Acidobacteriota; class Terriglobia; order Bryobacterales; family Bryobacteraceae; genus DATJFH01. Next base: position 16,468 of record DATJFH010000073.1, on the reverse strand, counting down.
GCATGACGCCGCGCGCGCCGCGCTCCACCTCCTCGATCATGAACTGGCCGTTGAGACCCGCGAAAGGGATCACGCCTCCGGCGGCAGCGACCGCCGAGACCTTCGGAGCCGTGGGCGGAGCCTCCACCTTGGCGTACCGGACGTGCTCGATTTCCCGCCCCATGCGCGAAAGCAGGGCCGCGGGCATGGCCACGGCCGTCAGCAGCGGCGCGTCCTGGACCATGATGGGAATGTTTACGGCCTTGCTGATGGCCTCGAAGTAAAACATCAGCCCGTCGCCATCCGTTTTCAGATAGTAGGGCGGCAGGACCATCAGGGCGTCGGCGCCGAGGGCCTCGGCTTCGCGGCTGAGCTCCACGGCGGCGTCGGTTCCGGTGTGGCCGCTGCTGACCACGAGCGGCACGCGGCCGTTCACTTCCCGGCGAACCAGTTTCAGGATTTCCACGCGTTCACTGGCGACCAGCGCATAGCCTTCGCTGGCGTTGCCGAAAAGGCCCAGGCCGTGGGCGCCGGCTTCGAGCAGATGCTCCACCAGGCGCGACTGGCTGGGCAGGTCCAGGCTGCCGTCATCGTGGAAGGTCGTGTTGAGAATCGGGTAGACACCCTCGAGTTTCGTCATGATAGTTTCAAATCGCAGCCGAGCCCGGGACGGCGCGGGACCGAGTACCGCGCCCGGTCGAAATCCAGGGGCTCCGTCAAAAACCGATTAGCCACTTCGAAGACATTGGGATTGTACTCGAGCAGATCGCAGTTGGGAATCGCCGCGGCGAAATGAATCGCGGCCGCGATCTGCGGACCCATGGCGATACTCAGGTGCGGCGCAACGGAAATACCGGCCTCGGCCGCCATGGCTGCGATGCGCAGGCTCTCGGTGAGGCCGCAGCGTCCGAGGTCCGGCTGCACGATCCCCATGGCGCGCTCGCGGAAGAAGGGGGCCAGCTCGTAGCGGGTCCGGTAGCTCTCTCCGATCGCCAGCGGCGTCCGGATCCTGCGCGCCAGCGCGGCGTGCGCCAGCGCATCCTCCGGCATCAGCGGCGCTTCGAGCCAGCGGGCACAGCCCTCGTCCAGGGCGCGGCCGAACGCCGGCGCGTCCTCCGGAGTCAGCCGCCACAAAGCGTCCACAGCCAGGCTCGCGTCCGCTCCGAGCGCGCCGCGCAGCGCGCGAAACGACTCCAGGAACTCCTCGCGGACGCAATCGTAGAAAATCTTGAATTGCCGGAATCCTTCGGCCTGCCGGCGCAGCGCGCTGGCGACGCGCGCCTCGATCGTGGCGCCCGGGATCCCGCTGTGGTAGGCGGGCACTTCCGGCCGTTTCAGGCTCCCCGGTATCAGCTCGCAAACGGGCTTTTCCTGGATCTTGCCCGCCAGGTCCCACAGCGCCAGGTCGACCCCGCTGATGGCGTCCAGCATGAACCCGCCGGTCTGCCCGCGCACGCGCATGGCGGCGTACATGGAATCCCAGAAGCGCTCGATCTCTTCGATCGAGCCTTCGAATTCCGCTTCAAGCAGTACCGGTGAGAGCAGACGGTCAATGATCGCGCAAGCCACCTCGGGCGCGAGCGGCGCCTGCGCTTCGCCCCAGCCGGTGAGCCCTCCCTCCAGGGTGATTTTGACCAGCGCCGTTTCGAAGTGGACGGGATAGAGCGTGGGGAAGACAGCAGACCAGCGGTAGTCGCCCCGCCCTTCGGCGAGCCCCGTAGGCGAGCCTGCGGTGCGCACGGCTTTCTCCCGCTCGCGCGGCAGACGCACGGCAATCGCCTCGATGGCGGTGATCTTCATCTCGCGCGCAGCGTCGCGACCAGGGCGTCCTTCGCACGATAGATATGCCGGCGAAGAACCCTGGCCAGCGCCGCGGCGTCCCGCTTCTCGAGCGCGTTCACGATCTCTTCGTGCTCGGCCTGCTCCTGTTCCATTCTGGCCGGCCAGTTGGCCTCGGCGGAGTGGATGCGCGCGATCTTGATATGGGCGTTGAGGGCCTCGTACATTTCCAGCAGCCGCCGGTTCCCCGCCGCCTCGACGATGATGCGGTGCAGCTCGGAGTTGTCCTGCTCGTGCGCTTTGCGGTCCTCGTCGCTGCGCGTAGGCCGGGCCAGGGAGCGCAGCAGTCCCCGCAGCCGCTTCAGCGCAGCCGGCTTGATATTTGCCACCGCCTTCTCCCCCGCCAGCTGCTCCAGGGCGCAGCGGATCTCGAAAGTCTCCTCCACGTCCTGCGGGGAAAGACTGGCCACGAACGTCCCGCTGCGGGGGCGAATTTCCACCAGCCCCTCGTTCGCAAGCTGCTGGATAGCGCTGCGGACGGGAGTGAGGCTGACGCCCAGCTTCCGCGCCAGCTCGTCCACGTTCAGGCGCTCGCCGGGCTTCATCAGCGAGCTGACGATCGCCTGCCGCAGCGCCTGATAGACAGCATCGACGGCGCGTTCCCTTTGGATCTTCTCGAGTTCCATTCGTCCCGTGTACAAACCCACGATAACAGCTGGGAATCGAATATGTAAAGTAAATAATTTCAGATGTCTGTATTCGGGGGAAGGAACGTGCGTTCGAACAAACGCCGGTGCCGGGAAAGTTGTACGATGAAGCTCGGCGGCAAGAGATCTCTTCAAACAAAATGTGCACATGTTGTTTTGAGGGATTTTTGCTGACACAATAGGTTGCGGAGGCCGGTATCGTCAGGATTTGCGCACTCGCCAGCGGAAGCTCGGGAAACTCCACGTTCTTCGCGACCGGGAGCACGCGGCTGCTCGTCGACGCGGGTTTGAGTTACCGGGAAACCTGCAGCCGGATGGCCGCCATCGGGGAAGACGCCAACCGGCTGGACGCCATCCTCATCACCCACGAGCATTCGGACCACGTGGCCGGCCTGGCGCGCCTGGCGAAAAAGCTGGACATCCCGGTCTACATGAGCTGGCTCACCGCTCCCGCCATCGACTGGCTGGGGCACACGCCCAAACTCGAGGTATTCATGGCGGGAGCCACCGTGGTTATCGGCGACATCGAAATCGACAGCTTTACCATTCCGCACGACGCCATCGATCCGGTCGGCTTTTGCCTGCGCGCGGAGGGCGTCAAATTCGGCATCGCCACCGACCTAGGCTACGTGACCGACTCCATCCGCTTCCATCTGAGGCGGGCGGACCTCCTGCTGCTCGAATCGAATCACGACTTGGATATGCTGAAGGTCGGGCCCTATCCCTGGTCGGTCAAGCAGCGCGTGATGAGCCGGGTGGGTCATTTGTCGAACGACGGCGCCTGCGATTTCATCCTGCGCGATTTCGAATCGAACGCCGCGGCGCTGATCCTGGGGCATTTGAGCGAGCACAACAACCATCCGGAGATCGCGCGCATGTCCGCGCGCCAGGCGCTCGACCGGCGGGGGCTCGATACCCGGCTGGTCATCGCCGAGCAGCGGCAGCCGTCCGAAGTCTTTACGTTTTGAATCCGGCTGTCTCGCGGCAAGCAATTTTTTTATGATTGAACGGTACACGCGCCCTGACATGGGGCGCATCTGGAGCGATCAGAATAAATTCGCGCAATGGCTGGAGGTGGAGCTGGCGGCCTCCGAAGCGCTGGCCGAGCTGGGCGAGGTCCCGGCCGACGCGGCGCGCAAGCTGCGGGCCCATGCAGGATTCGATCTCTTGCGCATGCGCCAGATCGAGGACGAGGTGAAGCACGACGTGATCGCCTTCACCACGGCTGTCTCTGAAACCATGGCCGCCGCGGGGCACGCCGAGGCTTCCCGCTGGTTCCACTTCGGGCTCACCTCGAACGATGTGGTGGATACGGCCCAGGCGCTGCAGCTCAAGCAGGCTTCAGCCCTGCTGATCGACGGCCTGGCCGCGCTCCGGGAGGTTCTCAAGCGACGCGCGCTCGAGTTCCGGAGTACGGTGCAGATCGGACGAACGCACGGCGTACATGCCGAGCCCATCACGTTCGGTTTGAAGCTGGCCATCTGGCATGAAGAAGCGGGCCGCAATCTGGAGCGGCTGCGGGCCGCCGCCGAGGGGCTGCGGGTGGGCAAGGTCTCCGGCGCGGTCGGCACGTTCGCGCATATCGGACCGGAGGCCGAAGAGCGCATCTGCGCCCGGCTGGGACTTGCGCCGGCGGCGGTCGCCTCACAGGTGATCCAGCGCGACCGCCATGCGGCGTACGTCTCGGCGCTAGCCCTGGTGGCCGCGTTACTCGAGAAGATCGCCCTCGAAGTACGTCACCTGCAGCGCACCGAAGTACGGGAGGCCGAGGAGTATTTCGCCGCCGGCCAGAAGGGCAGCTCGGCCATGCCTCACAAGCGCAATCCGGTGACCTGCGAGCAGATCTGCGGCCTGGCGCGCGTAATCCGCGCCAACGCGCAGGCCGCCTTCGAAGACGTAGCGCTGTGGCACGAGCGAGATATTTCGCACTCCTCCGTCGAGCGCGTCATCCTGCCGGACTCGACCATCCTCGCCGACTATCTGTTACACAAGACCACCCGGCTGGTGGACAAGCTGCTCGTCTATCCCGACCGCATGCGCCGCAACCTGGAGATGACAAAAGGACTGATCTTCTCCGGCCAGCTATTACTGGATCTGGCGGCCGCCGGCATGCTCCGGGAACAGGCGTACAAGCTGGTGCAGGGTTATGCCATGCGAGCCTGGACGGAGGAATCGGACTTCCGAGCGGCCGTCGAGAACGACCCGGAGATCCGTGCCGCCCTGGGAGCGGAAGGGATCGGCCGCAGCTTCTCGCTCGAGCGCCAGCTGCGGCACGTCGATCAGATCTTCGCCAGAGTATTCGGCGCGTCCACGGAATGAGGAGGAGGCGGCAGCAGCCCTACTTCGTCCTCCTTCGGCATGGCAATCCAGGCCACGGCGTAAGCAATGAGTCCCACGCCCGCGGTCAGCGTGATCACCAGCCAGACGATGCGCACCAGCGTCACGTCCAGATTCAGGTAACGCGCAAAGCCTGCGCAGACGCCGGCGATCTTCTTGCCCTCACGGACCCGCACGAGCCGGCCGGCTGGGGCATAGGGCTGCGGGGGAGCCGCGCCCACCGGCCGTCCGCATTGCGAGCAGAATTTGCTCTGCTCGCCTAATTGTTCGCCACAAGTTGTGCAGTACATAGGTCTGAAAAGAGATACGCAAATCAAGTTCCGAAGGTTCATTCATGTTGGCCCGAGGGTTGCTCTACAAGGGTTGTGACGCCACAGGGTACCGAACTTTCCACCTTCGCTTCCGGCGGAATCCGTAAATATGCGCTGGCTGCCGTCGCCGCGGCAGTGATTGCGCCGGCCCTAGTGTTGGCCGCAGCCTACTTCCGTTTCGCCCCGCGCATCGATCATGAATTGACCAGGGGGCTTTTCGCGGGCAGTTCGGACATCTACTCGGCGGTCCCCCCCCGTCTGATGACGAATGTGTCGCCGAACCGCGAGCATCGCCGTATCGTCAGCTTCGATCAGATACCGCCCCGCTTGGTCCATGCGGTGATTTCGGCTGAAGACAAGCGTTTCTTCCACCATCCCGGCATCGACCCGTTGCGAATGCTCAAAGCGGCTTACAGGGATCTCAAACACGGCCGCAAGAGTGAGGGAGCTTCGACGATTACCATGCAGTTGGCCAGAAGCCTGTGGCTGGGGCCTCAAAAGATGTGGCAGCGGAAGCTGACCGAGATCGCCATGGCGCTGCGGCTGGAAGAGAAGATGACCAAGCAGCAGATCTTTACCGGCTATTGCAATCAGGTGTATCTGGGCAGGCGCGGCACATTCAGCCTGCACGGATTCGGAGCGGCGGCCAAGGCCTACCTGGACAAGGACCTCGCCGATCTTTCTCTGCCTGAAGCCGCCATGCTGGCGGGGCTGATTCAACGGCCCAGCTACTACCACCCGCTGCGGGCCGGAGATCTGATGCGAGACCGGCGCAACGTGGTGCTCTCCCTGATGCGCCGCAACGGGTACATCGGGGAGCGTGAATACCGGGAAGCCCTGCAAACGCCGATACGCATCGCGGCGAACCCGGTCTCGAGCGGCGAGCCATATTTCATGGACCTGGTAAACGAGGAGGTGCAGGAGGCTCTCGGCGATACCGACCAAGGCAGGGAAACCCAGGAGGTCTACACCACGGTCGACATCCATTTGCAGCAGGCTGCCAACGACGCTATCCGGATGGGGATGCGCCTGGTGGACGAACAGCTGCGGAAACGGTCCGGCGGAAAGGGGACGGCTTCACCGGCGCCGCAGGTGGCGCTGGTCGCCATGGATCCGCATACGGGGGATGTGAAGGCGCTGGTCGGCGGCCGTGACTACGGGGCCAGCCAGTTGAATCGCGCGGTGGCGGAACGGCAGCCGGGATCGGTATTCAAGCCTTTTGTCTACGCGGCCGCGCTGAATTCCGCTCTCACCGGCGGAAACCGGCCGGTAATCACTGCCGCCACCATGATTTCGGACGATCCAACCGGCTTCTGGTTCCAGGGCGCGTTATACCAGCCGGGAAATTTCGGGCATGAAGATGTGGGCGAGGTCTCCGTGCGGGAGGCCATGCGGAAGTCGCTGAACGTGCCCGCCGTCCGAGTCGCCGAGATGACCGGGTACGGCGCGGTGGCCGATCTTGCCAGACGAGCCGGGCTGGGGGATCACATTCAGGCCACGCCGTCACTGGCGCTGGGGTCGTACGAAGCCACTCCGCTCGGAATTGCCGGGGCCTACACGATCTTCGCGAATGAGGGAGTCTACGTAAGGCCGAATCTGGTTTCCCAGATCAAGACCCGAAGCGGAAAGTCACTATACCGGCGCCCGGTAGAGACCCGGCAAGTCCTCGACCCGCGGGTTGCGTTCCTCACCGAGAACCTGATGGAAGACGTGGTCAATAGCGGCACCGGCTACGGCGTCCGGGCGCGCGGCTTCAGAGCGCCGGCCGCCGGCAAGACGGGGACTTCTCACGACGGTTGGTTCGCCGGTTTCACTTCAAAGCTGCTGTGCGTGGTCTGGGTCGGATTCGACGACAACAGCGACCTGAAGCTGGAGGGCTCGAAGTCCGCTCTGCCGATCTGGACCGAGTTCATGAAGCGGGCGACGGAGCAGCCGCTCTATCATGACGTCCAGCCCTTCAGGCCTCCGCGAGGAATCACAAGCGCTGTGATCGACCCAGAAACGGGACTCCTGGCCACGGCGAACTGCGGCCAGACACGCAGCGAGTATTTCATCGCGGGAGCCGAGCCTCAGGAAATGTGTCCCCTTCACGGGCGTGCGGCGGCGGCGCCGGCATCACTCTCTTCGCGGTAATGCTGTCCGGGGTCGCGCCACGCGTTGAGAGCGGCGACGTTGACCCCGTCGTCGAGACTCATCTCGACGGTCCGGGCGGTCTGTAGCGCTCCCGAAGCGGCTATAATGTGAGCCTCGGGAGGGCCGGATGCTGGTAGCCGTGCAAAAGTTCACTGTCATCTCTCTTGGCATAGCGTTCATTCTTGCGGCGCCGGCGCAGGCCCGCATCACGCGACTGGTCATCGAGCGCCGCGACGCCCCGGCGTTCGAGGCGCGTTCCTTCGACGACGCGGGCAAGTATGAAAAACTCACCGGCCATGCTTATGGCGAGCTCGATCCGAAGGACCCGCTGAACGCCATCATCACCGACCTCCAACTCGCGCCGCGAAACAGCCGGGGCATGGTGGAGTATTCCGCCACATTTTCCATGGCGAAGCCCGTGGACATGGCCCGCGCGAGCGGGGTTCTCGTCTATCTGGTACCCAATCGCGGCCACATCTCGATCGACCCCGCCTCGCCGCTGTTAGCCGACTTCTTCAAGCGAGGCCACGTGGTGCTCGCCAGCGGCTGGCAGGGCGACATCCCGCCGGCTCAGGGCCTCGAAACGATCTCCGTCCCGGCGGCCCGAAATCCGGACGGCTCCAGCGTCACCGGACCGGTGCTCGTCCGGTTCTTCAACATGCAGAAGGGAGCGAACACGCTGCCCGTGGTGGGCGACCAGGCCAAGACTCCCCTCCCGCGCCCCGTCAGCCTCGATTCGTCCAAGGCGCAGCTCACCCGGCGCGCTTCCGAAGGCGGAGCCATCACGCTCATCCGACCCGCCGACTGGGCTTTCGCCGACTGTGCAAAAACCGCGTTCCCGGGCACGCCCGACGCCGGCAAGATCTGCATCAAGGGCGGCTTCGATCCGTCCTTGTTGTACGAGTTGGTTTACACAGCCAAGGATCCGCCCGTGCTGGGAATCGGCTTTGCGGCCACCCGCGATCTGAATTCGTTCTTCCGGTACGCGGCCGGGGACGAGACCGCCGCGCCGAATCCGCTGGCAAAGAGAATCTCGTTTGCCATCGGGCAGGGCAATTCGCAATCCGGTAATTTCATCCGCAGCTTCATTCACCTCGGTTTCAACCAGGACGAAGCAGGGCGCATCGTGCTGGATGGCGCGAATCCCAACATCGCCGCCCGCCAGCTTGCGCTGAACATCCGCTTCGCAGCCCCGGGCGGCGCAGCCAGCCTCTACGAGCCGGGCAGCGACGGAGTGGTCTGGTGGAGCGACTATCAGGACCAGGCCCGCCATCGCCCCGCGGGCGCCCTGCTCGACCGGTGCCGCGCCACCGGAACCTGTCCCAAGATCTTCGAGACCTTCGGCTCGGCCGAATTCTGGGCGCTGCGCATGTCTCCGGACCTGGTGGGAACCCGCGCTGACCGCGATATTCCGCTGCCGCCCAACGTCCGCCGCTATTATTTCCCCGGCGTATCGCACGGAGGCGGGCGAGGAGGCTTCGAGGCAGCCGCGCAGAAGCCGCCCGGCCAGTGCCTGCTGCCCACCAATCCGAATCCTTCCGCTCCGTCCTTGCGGGCTCTGCTCGCGGCTCTGGTTGACTGGGTGGTGAAGGGAACCGCTCCCCCGCCGAGCCAGTATCCGCGTCTCGACCGCGGGGAGCTCACCGTTCCCGCCGCTGCCCGGATGGGCTTCCCCGGCATTCCGGGATGGCCGCTGCCGGACGGCGTGATCAATCCGCTCTACGATTACGACCTGGGACCGGACTTCCGCTATAACGACCTCTCCGGGGTGATCGCGGTCCAGCCGCCGCCCATCCGGCAGACGCTCCCCAGCCTTGTTCCGCGCGTCGATGCCGACGGCAACGAGATCGCCGGCGTAGCCAGCGTGCTGCACCAGGCGCCGCTCGGCGCCTACCTGGGCTGGAACGTCACCGCCCAGGGATTCTTCGCGGGTAAGGGATGCGGCACTGCCGGAGGTCTCATTCCCTTCGCTCCGACAAAAGCGGCGCGAATCGCAGCCGGCGATCCCCGGCCGTCGCTCGAGGAACGCTACGGTACCCATGAAAAGTACGTGGCCGCCGTGCGCTCGGCCGCGGCCAGGCTGGTACGCGAACGTTTTCTGCTGCGCGACGACGCCGAGCGCATGATCGCCGAAGCGGACGCCAGTTCGGTCCTGCGGGGCAAGTAAACCCGGACGGCAGCTCTACCAGTTCCGGGCTTTCGCCAGCGCCCTGATCTCCCGGTCGCTGAGAGCGCGGCGGAAGATTGCTACATCGTCCATCAGGCCGACGTAATTGACTCCCAGCCGGATGGCGCCTTTGGTGAGATCCCAGCTGAACGGTTCCGTGATTTTGGGGTCACGCCCTGAAGTTTTCCGTCCAGGTAGAGTTTCGCCTCGCCGGCTCCGCTCCCCAGACCCGTATAGGCGATGGCGACGTGAGTCCAGCGGCCGCGCCCAAACGGTGAACGCTTCACCACGACCAGCCGATTGTTAAAATCCGGGTTCTTGTCAGGGGCCAGGTTGGACGGATTCCAGGAGGCCAGCGCGCCAAAGACGCCCAGCCGGAAGTGGCGCGGCTTGTCGTCCTTCGTGAAGTCGGTCCAGATTGCCGAGTCGTTGAAGGCTTTGTCAGTTACCTGGATGGGATCGCAGAACCCGGGCTCCAGGTCCTGCTCCGGATCGAGTTGCAGCCAGTAGCTGATGGTTCCCGACCAGTTCTTCGGGTCGAACGGAACATTGCCCTGCCCTTTGTAAAAAAGCGCCCGCGTGTTCTTCTTCGTGAAGCGCAACGCGTCGCCGGAGCGGCCTTCGCCTTTGGCGTGCCGGACGATATCCGACCCGTCCAGACCCGGCTGGGCGGCGGCCTGTTCCTTGTAGGCCGGCGCGGCGTAGATCTTGGGATCGCCCTTCGCGATCCGCGCGTCGAGCGAGCCGTCGAAAGTCGCGCGGAACACCGCGTCCTTCCTCCAATCGGCCGCAAGGGCGGCCCCGGCCAGAACCAGCGCGCAGAAGCAACGATACATTTCCATCACTTAGCCGCGGCGATCGAGTCAACGTGGAGGGTCTTGCCTGCGCCGTCCAGCGTCCCGGTTACGGTCACTTTCTTGGCCGCGAACTTCTCCAGATCCTTATGGTCGCTCAGCGTATAGGTCGCTTTCCCGTCATAGAGAGCGTACTTCGCTCCCATGCCTTTTACGCACTCGGTCACGCATTTGGCATCGGTTGGGCCCATCTGCATGGACTTGTGGTTGGCGGTGGCGCAGGCGCTGTCGGTGATCACACCGGTGAACTTCTGTTTCTCTCCAGCCGCCAGCAGCAAGCCGGCCGCGCATATTCCGATCGCGATCTGTTTTTTCATGGATTCACCTTCCTTCAGTTTATTGGAAGTAGGGCGAGCCGTCGGCATGGAAGTTGGTGCCGCGCCGCCAGGGCGCGGGAGGCATGCTCTTGAAGGCTTCCTCGTTCAGCTCCATTCCCCAGCCGGGCTTGTTGGGGATGTCCACATAGCCGTCCTTGTTGACCATCAACGGCTCCTTCAGGACGTTCTTGCGCGCGCCCGAGTCCGGAGCGCTGTACTCGAGGATCAGGAAATTCGAGGTCGAGGCCGCGAAGTGGACGTTGATCGCCGTGGCCAGCGGGCTCATGGGGTTGTGCGGCGCGATCATCATATACTGCGCTTCCGCCATGGCCGCGATCTTCTTCATCGTGAGCACGCCGCCGCAGCAGCAGACATCCGGCTGCAGGATGTCGAGCGCCTGCCTCTCGATGAGCTGTTTGAATTCGTAGATGCCGTAATTAGACTCGCCGCTCGCCAGGGGGATGCTGACGTGGTCGGCTACTTTTTTCATGGCATCGTAGTTCTCCGGACGGACTGATTCCTCCATCCAGAGCGGATTGTACGGCTCGATGGCTTTCGCCAGCCGGATAGCCCGCTCGGCTTCGAAAAACTTCGCGTGCACGTCCACGGCCACGTCGGTATCGGGGCCTACCGCCTCGCGCACTGCCCGCACGTGCTCGGCGCTGAGGCGCGTCGCCTTGTTGTACGGCATGTCGCCGGTCGCCTGGATTCCCATCTTCAGCGCGGTATAGCCATACTTCTCGATCATGGCCCGGGCGTTTTCGCCCGCTTCCTGCGGTGTCTTGCCGCTGGTGCTCTGGTAGACGCGGATTTTGTTCCGTACGCGGCCGCCGAGCAGCGCCCAAACGGGCACTCCGGCGGACTTGCCGGCAATGTCCCACAAGGCGTGCTCGATGCCGCTCATGGCCGAATTCACCACGATGCCGCCGGGAAAGCGCGTCGTGTTGTACATTACGTCAAAGAGATATTGCACGTTGCGGGGGTCATTGCCGATGAGCCATGACTTGAAGTCTTCGATTACCTTTACGGTGGCCTCATCGGGTCCGGCGGAATAGGCTTCCCCGATGCCGTAAATGCCCTGGTCGGTGAGGACTTTGACATAGACCCAGTTGCGTCCGCCGGCGCCGACGAGGAACGTCTTGATATCGGTGATTTTCATGGCCGGAGTATTGCCGATCTTGCCGCCATTGAGCGGCTTCAGACCCCGCTCGCCGACCGCGCCCCGGGTCATGCCGTCGCGTCCGCCCCGCTGCTGCGCGGCGGCAGTGAAAGCGGCTGACGAGAGTATCCCGCTCAGGCCAAGAAAACGTCTTCGGTTCATGAATCCCTCCCGCTGAATGAGGTGAACGACAGCCGCAAGTATATCAGCCCTAAGCCCCGGGGCGAAGGTTGCGCCTGACCGCCCCGGGTGCGCGACATGGACGAGGCGATTCGCCACCCACATCTTGCGCCAGATCAGCGCACTTGGCGATTTGCGCCCAGGATCGATTTCGGCAGTTGTCCGTCGATCCGGTATGCACTGCGCCAAGCCCGGCGATGGCATGCACGAGTCCCAACTCCGTTACGCGCAGCGTCAGCGGCAAGAGCAGCAGATCCTGTGCCCCTCGCCGATTTCCAGCGCGTTGCCGGATTTGACTCCCCTGACCCAATCCGATATCCTTGTTGTTTCTGGTAGAGGCGCGGCGGCCATCAGTACTCCGGTAGCGTTTTCCGATGATCTTCGGATTCCGGGTGAAAGGGGCCGGGCAGTTTCCGCCGAAATCGTCGCGGCGAGTTCACTTCGCGGCGGTTGGGGGGTCCGGCTAACACCGGCCCACTGTCATCCGGTTCATTGGGACGGATGGAGCGCTATCGGGATCGGCAGCACGCCTGCAGTCTCCGCGTGTCCTTCCTTCCCCGTTTCGCTCCCCCGATTGGATTATGAACGTATTCGAGCTCACACGCGCGCTGGTGGACATCGAGTCCATTACGGGCAACGAAGAGGCCGTGGGACTGTATCTTCACGACCGGCTGTCCGGACTCGCCGCCCGGTTTCACGGCCGCGTCGAGCGCATGGAAGTCGAGCCGCGACGGTTCAACGTCTTCGCCCAGTTCGGCGACCGGCCGGTGGTCACGCTGTCGACCCACATGGATACCGTGCCGCCCTTCTTCGCCTCGAGCGAGGACGATGAGTTCATCCGGGGCCGCGCCGCCTGCGACACCAAGGGAATCATCGCCTCCATGATCGTGGCGGCCGAGGCGCTGCTCGAGCAGGGTGAAACCGGACTGGGACTGCTGTTCGTCGTCGGCGAGGAACGCAACAGCGCCGGCGCGTTTCACGCGGCCAGGAATCCCCGCGGCTCGCGCTTCATCATCAACGGAGAGCCCACGGAGAACAAACTGGCGCTCGGATCGAAGGGAGCGCTGCGTTGCGAACTGATCGCGCGCGGCCGGATGGCGCACTCGGCGTATCCGGAACTGGGTGAATCGGCGATCGAGAAGCTCCTCGACACGCTCGCTGACGTACGCAAGATCCCCCTTCCCGTGGACAGTCTGCTCGGCCCCAGCACGCTCAACATCGGGACCGTCAGCGGCGGCCGCGCGCCCAATATCATTCCGGACGAAGCGCGGGCTGAGCTGCTCATCCGGCTGGTGGGGGATTCGGCCGGCACACGGCAGGCGCTGCAGGCAGCGGCGCGGGGGCGCGTCGAGGCCAAAGAGGTCCTGGAGATTCCGGCGCTGCGTCTGGGCGCGCTCGACGGTTTCGAAACCACCGTGGTCGCCTACACCACGGATATACCCGCCTTTGGAACGGCATGGGGACAGCCGTTCCTGTTCGGTCCGGGAACGATTCACGTGGCCCACACTCTCGAGGAGCGTGTGCCCAAACAGCAACTGGTGGACGCGGTGCAGATTTATCAACGGATGGTACGGAGTTTATGGAAACAAGAATAGAGGTCGGCGTTTTGGGCGCCACCGGTATGGTGGGCCAGCATTTCATCAAGTTCCTGCAGGGCCATCCGTGGTTCGATCTGACATGGCTCGGCGCAAGCGACCGCTCCGCGGGGAAGAAGTACCGCGACGCGGCCAAGTGGCACCTCGACGGCTCCACTCCCTCGAGCGTCGCCGACCGAGTGGTGCAGGAATCGAAACCTTCGGAGGGCGCGCCGAAGCTGATGTTCTCGGCGATGGACGCCTCGGTCGCCACCGAGATCGAACAGGCTTTCGCGCAGGCGGGCCACGTGGTGGTGTCGAACTCGAGGAATCACCGCATGGATCGCGACGTGCCTCTGCTCGTGCCGGAGATCAACTACGAACACCTGAAGCTGATCCCGGGCCAGCAGAAGCAGCGCGGCTGGAAGGGGCAGATCGTCACCAATCCCAACTGCTCGACCATTGTTCTCACCATGGGCCTGGCGCCGCTCAAACAGTTCGGCATCACCAAGGTAATCGCCACCACGCTGCAGGCCATCTCCGGCGCCGGCTATCCGGGCGTGCCGTCGATGGACATCAACGCCAACGTGATCCCGTTCATCGGCGGCGAAGAAGAGAAGATGCAGCAGGAGACGCAGAAGATCCTCGGGAGCTATGCCGGGGACCACATCGAGCCGCTGGCCGCTCGCGTCAGCGCTCATTGCAACCGCGTGCCGGTGGTGGACGGCCACACCGTCACCGTGTCGGTCGAGCTGTCCGGCAAGCCATCCGAGGCCCACGTTCTCGCCGCTTTCGACAACTACACCAGCGTGCCGCAGCAGCGCGAGCTGCCGAGCGCGCCGCGCCGTCCGGTCATCTTCATGACGGAAGCCGACCGGCCGCAGCCGCGCAAGGACACCGAGCGCGAGCGCGGCATGGCGGCCTTCGTCGGACGCCTGCGCGCCTGCCCGGTTCTCGATTACAAGTTCGTGGCGCTGGGCCACAACACGGTTCGCGGCGCGGCGGGGGCGGCCGTGCTGAACGCCGAACTGATGTACTCCGAGGGGCTGCTCGACTGATGATCGTCATGAAATTCGGAGGGACCTCCGTCGAATCCGCCGCCGCCATCGGGCGCGTCGCTTCCATCGTGAAAGCGCGCGCCGAACTGAAGCCCGTGGTGGTGGTCTCCGCCATGGGCAAGACGACCAACAAGCTGCTCGCCATCGCCGCCTCGGCCATCGCCGGCAAGCGCGACGAATACATCGCCCAGATCCACGATCTGCGCGCCTACCATTCGCGGGAGGCCCGGCAGGTGGTCCCGCTGGCGGATCGCGCCGAGCTCGACCGCACGCTGGACGATCACTTTCAGGAGCTGACCGAGCTGGTCAAGGGCCTGGCCGTGCTGGGCGAGTTGACGCCGCGCTCGATCGACGCCATCTCCAGCTACGGCGAGCGGCTCTCGAGCTACATCGTCACGCTGGCCTTCCGCCACTTCGGAATGGAGACCGCCCACATCGACGCGCGGCGGGTGATCGTCACCGACAAACGCCACACTCAGGCGGCGCCGCTGTTCGCTGAAACCTACGCCCGCCTTCACAAAACCATTCCACCGATCGCCGCGACCCAGGTGGTGGTGATGGGCGGCTTCATCGGATCGGCCGAGGACGGCGTCACCACGACGCTCGGCCGCGGTGGCTCCGACTACACAGCCTCGATCGTCGGGGCCGGAATCGGAGCGAAAGAGATCCAGATCTGGACCGATGTCGACGGCATGCTCACGGCCGATCCTACGATTTTCAAAGGCGGGCACCGGGTCAAGACGATTTCATTCGCCGAAGCCGCCGAACTGGCGTACTTCGGGGCCAAGGTTCTGCATCCGGCCACGGTAGCTCCGGCAATCGAGAAGAATATTCCGGTGCTGATTCTCAATTCGCGCCGGCCGGAAGTGGAAGGCACGCGCATCGTCTCCGAAGCCGTGCGCTGCGGCAACGTGGTCAAGTCGATCGCCTGCAAGCGAAAGATCACGCTGGTCAACATCCACTCCACGCGCATGCTGATGGCGCACGGATTCCTGCGGCGGATCTTCGAGATCTTCGACCGCAACGAGACTGCGGTGGATATGGTGGCTACATCGGAGGTCAGCGTCTCGCTCACCATCGACAACACCGGCGGGCTGGATGCGATCTGCCGGGAACTGCGCGAGTTTTCAGACGTCTCGATCGAGGATCACCAGGCGATCGTGTGCCTGGTGGGCGAGAACATCCGCTACACGCCGGGCGTGGCGGCGCGAGTATTCGGCGCGTTGAACGGGACCAATATCCGGATGATCTCGCAGGGCGCTTCGCTGCTGAACCTGAGCCTGGTGGTGGCGGAGGCGGACCTCGCCGGCGCGGTCGGCGCGCTGCATCGGGAGTTCTTCACCCGGCTCGACGAGAATGTCTTTGAGGCGGCAGTGGCGTGAATATTGCTCTTATCGGATACGGCAAGATGGGCAAGCTCCTCGAAGAGCTCGCGCCCCAGCAGGGCGACCAGGTGACGCTGAAGCTGGACGAATTCAACAATACGAATTTCGAGGGGGTCACGAAAGACAACTTCCGGAGGGTCGACGTGGCCATCGACTTTTCGATTCCCTCGGCGGCGGTCGAGAACATCGAGCGGATCTCGGCGCTGGGCGTCAACCTCGTGGTCGGCACCACGGGCTGGTTCGAGCATCTGGATCACGTGCGCGGAGTCATCGCGAAGAACGGCACGGGGTTGGTCTGGAGTCCGAATTTTTCCATCGGAGTCAACGCTTTTTTCCGCCTGGTATCGGACGCGGCGAAGCTGATGTCCGGCGAGCCGGCTTACCAGGCGTGGGCGTACGAGATTCATCATTCGGCCAAGAAAGACGCGCCGTCCGGCACGCTCTGGAAGCTCGTCGAGGAGATGAAAAAAGCCGGCTACACAACCAGGATCGACGTGAGCTCAAACAGGGCGGGGGCTCATCCGGGCA
>DATJFH010000072.1:0-42459 GCA_035495815.1 Bryobacteraceae bacterium | reverse complement strand
CGGGTTTTTGCCGGCGGCGTACCAGGGAATGCAGTTCCGCCGTGGCGATACGCCGCTGCTCCACCTCAAGCCTCCGGCCGGTATGACCGACGAGGAGCAGCGCGGCGAACTCGGCCTGGTGAAGCGCCTGAACCAGATCTGGTCCGCCGACAAGCAGGAAGACACGGAACTGGACGCGCGCATCCGCTCCTACGAACTGGCGTACCAGATGCAGAGCGCCGCCCCGGAAGCCGTGGATCTTTCCAAGGAATCGGAGGCCACGCGCAAGCTGTACGGGATGGATGAGGAGGCGACGAAAGCGTTCGGCACGAACTGTCTGCTGGCCCGGCGCCTGGTGGAGCGCGGCGTGCGATTCGTCGAACTGTATTGCGGCAGCGGCAGCGGCTGGGACGCCCACCAGGACATCGAGGGCAACCATTCCAAGTGGTGCCGTGTTTCCGATAAACCTGCCGCCGGGCTGCTGACCGATCTCAAGGCCAGAGGCCTGTTGGATGACACGCTGGTGGTCTGGGGCGGCGAGTTCGGACGCACTCCGTTCAACGAGAAGGGCGACGGACGCGACCACAACCCCTGGGGCTTCACCATCTGGATGGCCGGCGGCGGAATCAAGGCGGGCCAGGCCATCGGCGCCACCGACGAGATCGGCTTACGCGCCGTCGACAAGCCCTATCACGTGCATGATGTCCATGCGACGATAATGAATCAAATGGGCCTCGATCATAAGAGGCTTACGTTTCTCCACAATGGCCGGGGCGAGCGGGCCACCATTAACGGCGGCTCTCTGATCACCGAGCTCTTGTAGGCTCCTACTCTCTTTAAAAGGTGACTTTGTGAATCGATCGACTGTTCTTACCAGGCGGGTCAGCCAGATTGCCTGCCTCATGTTGTTCTCGGCCTCGCTCCTGCCGGCGCAAGTCGCGACGGGGAGCATCGCCGGGCTCGTTGCCGACGAGTCCAACGCCGTGATTCCCGCGGCAACGGTGACGCTGATCAACCGCGACACCGGCGTGCAGAATACCACCAGGACAGACGCCGCGGGCTTCTACGCTTTCCCCATCGTCTCGCCCGGCATCTACACCCTGCGCGCCGAGGTGCAGGGCTTTCGATCGTATGAAGCGACCGGCCTCGAAGTGCAGGTTGCGCAGTCGGTGAAGCGCGATATTCAACTGAAGGTCGGCGACACGGGCACGAAGGTCGAGGTCGTGGCCACCTCACCAGTGCTCGAACAGCGCAACGCGGAGATCGGACAGGTGATCGGTCAAAAGGAACTGGCCGAGCTCCCCTTGAACGGGCGCAACTTCCTGGATCTCGCCAAAATCGTGCCGGGCGTCGCCGAGCTCGGCACCAGCTCTCAGAGCAACGGGATCTCTATCAACGGACAGCGCGCCAACCAGATCGGCTTCTACTTCGACGGCGTCGATACCCGCACCGAATCGGCGGGCATTCCGTCCTTCAGCCCGTCGGTCGAAGCCATTCAGGAATTCAAGATCCAGCAGAATGATTTCTCCGCCGAGTACGGCCGCAACCCGTCGGCCATCAATTTGTCGCTGAAACCCGGGACCAATGGCTTCCACGGCAGCCTGTTCGAATTTCTGCGCAACAACAAGCTCGACGCCCGCAGCTTCTTTTCACCCCGCGTGGACCCGCTGCGCCGCAACCAGTTCGGCGCCGTGGTCAGCGGACCGGTCATCCATAACAAGACGTTCTTCATGTTCAACTACGAAGGTCTCCGGACGCGGCGCGCCAGCACGCTCTACCAGAGCCTGCCCACGGCCGCGCAGCGCGAAGGAAACTTCGCCGGTGGCCCCCAGATCTTCGACCCGGCCACGTTCGATCCCGCCACCGGCCGCCGGACGGCATTCCCCGGCAATATTATCCCCAAGGCGCGCTTCGGCCAGATCGGCAATTCCGCCCTGAAATACTACCCCGTTCCCAACGCACCCGGCTCCGCCGCGTACAACAACGTGACCAGCGCTTCTTCGGTGAGCGACGGGAACCAGTATCACACCCGCATCGACCACCTGATCAGCAGCAAAGATCTTCTCTTCGGGCGCTTCTCTTACAGCACCGCCAACACCATATCTCCGAGCGGCCTGCCTTTGACCGGGAGCCTCGGCGACCGCAAGGTGCCCAGCATCACCGTCCAGGAATCGCACACTTTCAGTCCCAACAAGATCAACCAGTTCAGGGTCGCCTGGACATACTTCAAGAACAACGCCGGATTCCCGCTGGCCGATCACAATCTGGCGGCCGAAGAGTTCGGGCTGCTGAACCTGACTCCTTCCAGCACCGCTTACGGCCTGCCGCAACTGCAGGTGTCCGGCCTTACCCAGATTGGGTCGAATTCGTTCCAGCCGGCCGGATCGAGAGACAACACCTACAGCCTGGCCGACGATTTCAGTTGGATCGCCGGAAAGCACACCATCAAGTTTGGCTTCGACGGACGCTATTACCGCCCCGCCGGCCTGGTCCAGCAGACGCCCAACTCCATCCTCACTTTCGAAAACCGCTTCACCAATCAGCCGGGTGTCACCGGAACCGGCCACCCGGTCGCGGATCTTGTTTTGGGCTTGCCCTACACCGGCCGCGCGACGCAGTTCGCCGAGAGCAACGGCTGGGTGTCGATGAAGTATTACTACTACGGATTCTATGTGCAGGACGAAGTCCGCTTTTCGCCGAAATTGACGATGAACCTCGGCCTGCGTTACGAATACCAGACCCCTTACTACGAGCGCTTTGGCGACCTCGCGATCTTCGACCCGGTGGGCGCGAAGTTCCTCAAGCTCGACGACGACATCAACACGCTCAACAAAGCGGACCGCAATAACTTCGCCCCCCGCGTCGGTTTCGCCTACTCCATTACTCCGCGAACCGTTTTGCGCTTCGGCGGCGGCGTCTTCTATGGCCAGCCGCGCGGTTCCGAATTTTCGTCTTTCCAGCTCTCCCCGCCCTTCGTCATCGATACCACGCTGACTTCCAACCCCACTGTGCCCGACCTGGTGGGCAAGCTTTTCCCCAAGACCCAGGTGCGCGATGCGTCGGGCAAAATCCTGCTCACGCCGAACACCAACGTCTTTTCGCTCGATCCGAATTTCCCGACGAACTACACCTACCAGTGGAATTTCGGCATCCAGCGCGAGTTGGCCGGCAACTGGCTGCTGGAAGTCGCCTATGTCGGCAACAGCGCTCACAAGCTCACCGGCCGCGACCTGGTCAACCAGGCCCTTCCGGACGCCGACCCCAGCCGCCCCACTCCCGTCATCGGCCGGCGGCCGAATCCCAACATCGGCGACGTCAGCATGGTCAAGGCTCTCGATCCGTCGAACTATCACGGGCTGAACGTAAAACTGAACAAGCGCTTCTCGACCGGACTGTCGATCCTGGCCGGCTATACGTATTCCAAAGTGATGGGGATCGGCGGCGCGCTGTTCGGGGACCAGTCGCGTCTCCAGGACCAGCGCAATCGCCGCGGAGAGTTTGCCGCTCTGGAGTTCAACCAGACGCAGCGCCTGACCGCGGGCTGGATTTATGAGCTTCCGTTCGGAAAGGGCAAGCGCCTCGCGAACGTCTCCGGCGCCGCCGGCGCGGTGCTGAGCGGCTGGTCTTTCCAGGGCCTGTATACGGCCCATACCGGCTTCCCCCTCACCCCCACTTCCAGTGTCTCGACCAACGTCGGCCGGCAGGACGCGAACCGCTCCAATCGAATTTGCGACGGCAATCTCAGCGGAGATAACCGGCGCCTCACCCGCTGGTTCGATACCTCCTGCTTCCCCGACCACGTGTTCGGCGTCTTCGGGAACTCCGGAAACGGCGTCATCACCGGCCCCGGCGTGAACAATTTCGACCTGACGCTGATGAAGAACACCTCCGTCCCCATCGGCCGCGCCGAGCCCGGTATGCTTCAGTTCCGGGCTGAATTCTTCAACGCGTTCAATCATGCTTCCTTTGGCGATCCGAATATGGCCGCCAATACCGCGCAGTTCGGCGTCATTCGCGGTACCCGCATCAACGGCAGGGAAATTCAACTGGCGCTCAAGTTTTTATTCTGACGGAGCGGATTCCGAGCCGGAATCTCAAAAATGCCGGGTCAAATCGCCGAACCGGTCGATCACGATCAGCTTGCCCGGCCCGGGGCGGATCTCCTCCCGCTCCAGGCTCCAGGTTCTCAAATGCGGCACGAAAACGGCGTTGATCCCGCATTCCAGCGCCGGATTGATGTCCGATTTCGGGCTGTTGCCGATCATCCAGGCCCGCTCCTTCTCGAAACCCCGCTCCTCCACCAGCCGTCCGTAGGCCGCGCAGTCCTTCTCCTTGACGATCGCCGTGTGCGTGAAGTAAATACCCAGGCCCGACCGGTCCACCTTCAGCCGCTGCTCGTCGGGATGGCCCTTCGTGAATAGCGTCAGCTCGTGACGCGCCGCCAGGCAGGCCAGCGTCTCTTCGACCCCTTCGATCACCTCCATCGGGCAGTCCAGAATCCGCTCGGCGAAGGACATGACGGTATCGAGGTCCCGCTCCCGGACTTCGCGCTCGCACAGCCGCCGGTAACACTCCCCCAGATTGCGGCCGAAATTCTTCGACCCGTAGCCGTGAATTTTCGCGTTCACGATCTCGATCTCGTCCAGGATCGCGCGCACCTCCGCCGGACCGAGGGACGAGTGCGCCAGGAAATCGGTGAACTCGTCGAAAGCCCGCTCGAAATAGATATTGTTTTCCCAGAGAGTGTCGTCGGCGTCGACGATCAGGTGCTGTTTCATTTTTTGAAGGGCGGCCGCAGGCGGAACGGAATCTCGATGACGATGTCCACGTCCACCGGAGCGCCTTCGCGGCGCGCCGGCTCGAACTCCCATTTTCGCAGCGCGGCGATGGCGCTGTTATCCAGACGCGGGTCGACTCCGCGGAGCACCGTGATCCCGTAAACGAAACCATCCGTGTGAATGATCGCGCCAAGCTGTACTTTGCCCTCCACCCGGTCGTCCACGGCGGAGAGATCGTAAACCGGATCCACCTTGCGCAGCGCCGTGGGCGGCTGAATGTCCGCCTCCCCCGCCGCCGCCATCGCCTTCCTCTCCGAGTACCAGAGGATCCAGCTTCCGCTGTAGCTGGTGACGTTGGGCATTTGCAGAGCCACGGTGAAGACCGCGCGCCCGTCGAACTCGCGGTTGGGGCCGGAGGCCACCCGCACCGCGCCCTTCAGGGATTTGGGCGCCGCCGGAGGCGCCGCGGCGGGCGCGTCGGCAGTGATCACGGGACGTCCCGCCGCCAGAAGATTCTCGCGGGACGTCGGCGCCACCCGCGCCAGCGAAGCGATGGATTCCCTCTTCGGGACGCCCTCTCCGCGGATCATCAGGTCGGGCATCACGATTCCCGCTGAATCGACCGGCCCCCCGGCTCCGCCTTTGCGCGCAATCTCGGGAGCGGCCGAGAACTGCGCCGGCCGCGACCCCTCCGGAATCAGGGGCACGGGACTGTCGATGGGATTGAGTCCCACCACCGCCGCCGTGAGATTTGCGCCCGGTGCTTCGAGCGCCGGCGTCGCCGGCGGCGGCGCTTCAGCGCGGGGAGCGGAGAATGCCCTGGGTTGTGGCTTGGCCGGCGCGGCAATGCGCGTCGGAAGCCCGGCGCCGGCCGCCGCGTCCGCAGTCTGCCCCAGGGAAGGCGCGGCCGCCAGAACCGGCGCCTCGCGTCGTGGGGCCGCCTTCGGGGCGGGGGCCGTGAAAGTCTTGGGCTGAGGCTTCATCGGCGCCTTGATCTCCACCGGCACGCTTGCCATCAGCGTGGACGTCGATATTTGAGGACCACTCGAAGGCAATGACGGAAGCGTAACCGCGCCGGCGCGCTCTACTTTCGGCGGCGGCACAAAAGCTTTGGGCCGCGGCCGCGGCGGACCGGCGATCTGAGCCGTGGGTAGCTGCTTCAACGGCGCCGGCTCGATGCGCGCATCGCCCGGCTGCAATTCCGTAGACTCCATCCGCCGGGCTGCCTGCGGCGGAGGTGTGAATTTCTTCGGCGCCGGCTTCGATACAGGCATTGCCGGCAGTTCCGCCGGGGCTGCCGCCAGCTCCGGCCCTCTCTCCAGCTTTGTCTCCTCCATCGCCCGCTCTTGCGGAGGAGGCGGCACGAACAGCTTCGGCTTGGGAGCGGGCTCGGGTGGCTTGGCCTCGAACGCCATTAGATTCGGCGCCTGTAATTCGTGCTCGATCTTCAGCTCCGGACCCGGCGTCAGTATCGTCTGCGTGGCCGGATCCGCCTTGGGCGCCCTCGATACGATGGTCTGCTTCGGATGCTTCACCAGCGCGCGCGGAGGCCGCGGATCGGCCTTCGATTCAGTCGGCGAAACCTCCGGCAGCTTTTCGTTGAACCGGTACCAGACCAGCTTCTTCTCATGCGGCGCGATCTCCCGCTGGTAGGCGGACTGCGCTTTGGGCGCGGGCGCGGGACCCAGCGCCACCGTGGCCAGCAGGGACATGTGCGCAACCAGCGAAACCGCGATCGGCGCCGGCCTCGGTCCTCGTGATCCTTCCGGACGGAGGAGCATCGCCGTTACATCTCCGGAGTCGTACCGCCATGTCCGTTGAGGGGCGCGATCTTCCTGATATTGGCTGCCATCCGCTGGCGGGGAACGTATTCGGTCAGAAACTCCGCCACTTTCTTCAGCCGCAGCGTCTCCGAACGGGTACGCAGCAGGAAATGAAGAAAATCCAGATCCTCGATGCCCTGGGCCAGCTGGAAACTGAGCTGGGCGTCGGTCAGAACCGGCTCGCTCGTCCGCCCCGCCTCTTCGCACTCTTTCCAGCTCCGGTAGAGACGCAGCGCTTCCACCCGCACCTCGGGCGGCGCCGGCGAAGGCTCATCGTCGTCGAAGTAGGATACTTCGCCGCGCAGGTAGGATTTCTCCTGGTTGAGCATCACGATTTCGAAGCGGCGGATCCCCCGTGTCATGATGTCCATGCGCCCGTCCGGATGGGACTTCACGACGCTGTCCACCACAACCGTACACCCGGCGTTGAGAATCCCTTCCTCTTTGGCCAGCACCACCCCGAACTCGGACTTGTCGCGGATGGCTTCCCCGATCATCTCCTTGTAGCGCTCTTCAAAGATGTGGAGAGGCAGCTGCGTTCGCGGAAAGACCACGACCTGAAGAGGAAATAGGGGCAGCAGATTCGCCTGCATGTTACCATTATGTCGTTTTTGCCAAGCGGAAGCTCGCCGCCGCTTCAATGCCATTACAGAATGCGAATCGACGGAAAAGTCGTACTCATCACCGGCGCCTCGGAGGGAATCGGGGCCGCTTGCGCGCGGGAATTCCGCAGGCGTGGGGCGCGCCTCTCGCTCACTGCCCGCTCGGAAGATAAATTGGAAAATGTCGGAGGCGCCGGCGCCGCCGTCACCGCCGGCGACATCACCGACCCCGACGTGCGGCGGCGCGTGGTGGACCGGACCCTGGAGCGCTTCGGCGCCGTCGATGTCCTCATCAACAACGCGGGCGTCGGCCTCTACGCCCCCTCCTGGCAGGCCCCGCTGCCTGAAACACGGGCGCTGTTCGAGCTGAATTTTTTCGCGCCGCTGGCCATGATCCAGCTGGTTGCGCCGCTCATGCGCGAAACCGGCGGAGGCATGGTCGTCAATATCGGATCCATCGCCGGAAAAGTCACGCTGCCCTGGTTCACGCTGTACTCGTCGACCAAGTTCGCGCTCGGCTCGCTCACGGCGGGCCTCCGCATGGAACTGGGCGATCAGGGCATCCGCACCATGATCGTGTGTCCCGGCTATGTGCGGACCGGATTCCAGGGCCACGCGCTGGTCGGCTGCCCGCCGGACCGCCTCCTCAGGGGAAAGAAATTCGCCATCACCGCGGAAAAATGCGCCGAGGCGGTGGCCAATGGCGTCGAGCGCGAGGCCCGAACCGTGGTCACGCCGGCCATCGGCTGGGCGCTGGTCGCCGCCGCGCGCCTGTTGCCGTCGGTGGTCGAAGCGCGGATGATGAAAATCTACCGGAGCCACGGCAAGTGATTCTGAAATTGAAACAGACCCCCGGTCTGTACCTGATCGGCTTCATGGGGTCGGGCAAAACCACCATCGGCCGTCTGCTGGCCGACCGGTTGGGCTGGACCTTCGCCGATATAGACGAGGACATCGAAGCAAGTCAACGCAGCTCCATCCCGGATATCTTCGACAGCCTCGGTGAACAGGAATTCCGCCGCATGGAGCGCGAAGCCCTCCAGGCCCGCGTCAAGTCCGTGGCCCGCGGCGTCCCGATGGTCATGGCGCTCGGAGGCGGCGCCGCCGCCGAGCCTGGAAATTTCGAGTTGATCCAGAACCACGGCGTGACCATCTGGCTCTCCTGCTCCTTCGAGACGGTCGCGCGGCGCGTGCAGCGGGACAATCCGAACCGTCCGCTGGCGCGGGATATGAAAAAGTTCGAGGAGCTGTTCCACTCGCGCCGTGAAGCCTACGGCAGAGCCGATTTCTGCGTCGACATCGAGAGCGACGATCCGGAAACGGCCGTCGAGTCGATTCTCAACCTGCCGCTGTTCAAGTGAATCCGCGTCACGCCTTCAGGCGGCGCACGGCTCTTTCACCCCGAGACGCGCTTACCGGCTTGAAGACTCGCGCTGAACGGTCATCGCAGATGCGAGTCCGCCCACTCCAGCATCTCCCGCTGCCTCGCTGCGTTTCCCAGGGCGCACTCCAAATTCAAGTACCGCGCTCCGCGCTTGGCCGCCAGCCGGGAAAGCGAGCCGTCGTCGTCCGGCGGCGCCGTATTTTGCAGCGCCGCGTTGTAAGGTGATTTCGAGAGCGTCTCGAAATCCTCCGTCTGCGTGCACAGGAAGAACTCGTGCGGATGATCCGGCTCCGGCAGCCAGACGCGGTCGCTGATCGGAACCTCGTCGCGCACCGAGTATCCTTCCGAATTGTTGTGCACCGCCATCAGCAGGCGGCCGTTCGCCGGCAGCAGCGCGCGAACCAGGCGCTCGCGTCCCCGGTCGAGCTTATCGAGAACGGACCGGATCTGCTCCTCGCTCCAGGTCTTGTTCAGCGCCCTCAGGTTCTTCTGCGCTCCGTCGCGGGAAAACATCCGGTTCGGATCGAGTTGCCCGGAATCCGCCGGGACGTTCCTCTTGTCGCCGCGGATCAGGTACGCCGTCCCCGTATGCGTCTTCAGGTGCGCGCGAAGCACCCCGCGGGCGGTCTCCTCGTTGCCGTGAATATGGAGAAATACCCGCCGGGCCGCGCCGTGGCGAAGGATCTCGAACCGGGCCCCTTCCAGCCGGATGCCGCGTTTGCGCCAGAAGAAAAAGGGAAAGCCGAGCGCCAGCCACTGCCGGCGGTCCAAGGTGTTATCGTAACTAGAATGCAATCACTTCTCATCATATGAAGTTGGGGCCGATCAGTGTGGCGGCGCTGACGCCGCGCCGCGACGCCGGTTACGAAGCCGACCTTGCCGCAACCCTGGAGCTGGTGGATTTCCTCTGCGCGGCCGGCGTCAACGGTATCGCGCTCATGGGCTCGACCGGCGAGTTCCTGCACCTCGGCATCGAGGACCGCGCCCACCTCGTGAAGCTGGTCGTCAAGCGCAGCCGCGTGCCGGTCATCGCCGGCGTGACCCACTCGTCGCTCGACGGCACCGTAACCCTCGCCGACCAGGCCGCACGCGCCGGCGCCGCCGCGGTTCTGGTCATGCCCCCTTACTTTTTTCCCTATCAGCAGCCCGAAATCCGCGAGTTCTTTCTGCGCGTCGCCGGCCGCGTCGCCGGCGCTCTGCCGATCTTCCTCTACAACATCCCGTTCTTCACCAGTCCCATGGCGCCCGAGACATCCTGCGACCTGCTGGCCACAGGCCTC
This sequence comes from Bryobacteraceae bacterium, assembly GCA_035495815.1. GTDB lineage: Bacteria > Acidobacteriota > Terriglobia > Bryobacterales > Bryobacteraceae > DATJFH01. The sequence continues at coordinate 32,613 of DATJFH010000072.1, read as the reverse complement.
TTCGCGGGCATTAAGGACTCCAGCGGGGATTTCGATCAGTTTCTGAAATTGAAAGCCCAGCGGGAGAAGACTCCGTTCACCTTCCTGGTAGGCAATGACGTGGTCTTCACGCGGGCTCGAACCGCCGGCGCCGACGGCGGTGTCTCGGGCGTCGCCAGCGCCATTCCCGAGTTGATGCTCTCCCTGGATAGCGCCATCCAGGCCGCCGACGCCGCCCGAACCGATCGCCTCGAGACCCGGCTGCAGGAATTCATCGCCTGGCTGAACCGCTTTCCCGCGCCCGTCGGCGTGCGCGAAGCGGCCGCTGCCCGCGGATTGAAAGTCGGCCCGCTGGCCGTGCCGCTCTCCCCGGAGAAACAGCGGGACCTCGATGAATTCCGTTCCTGGTTCGGAAGCTGGCTGCCGGAGATGTTGAAAGACTGCCGCCCCGGTCTCAGTACGGCATCTTGACCTGACGCCCCTGGTGATACGCCAGGTTCGCCAGGTGCGGCGCGCTCACCGCGCTGGCCCCCACTTCCACCGGCGCGTTGGGCTCTTGCCGCGACTTCACGCAGTCCAGAAAGTTCTGCACATGCGGCTCCACCGGCACCTTGGCGTCCAGCTGGTGCGTCGGCTCCGGATGCTGCTTCCAGGGCTCTTCCCACACCCGCAAGCCGCTGTCGTTGAGGAGCAGCGTGCCCTTGTCCCCCTGGAACTCGATCTGCCAGCCGTTGTCATGCGAGTTGCAGTAGTTCAGCGTCCAGGTGGACATGAAGCCCGGATACTCGTACACCGCGCAGAATACGTCCGGCGTCTCGGCGCCGGTCATCTTCGCTACCTGCCCGTAGCTCACCGCGGACACCGGCGTCCGAACTCCGTTGAACCACTGGGTGACGTCCATCAGGTGCGTCCCCTGGTCGGTCATGTTGCCCCCCGAGTAGTCCCAGAAGTAGCGCCATTTGCGGAACCGCATCGGCTCCAGGTCGCGGTCCTTGGCGCTGCCGAGGAAACGCTTCCAGTCCAGCTTCCCGGGCAGCGGAGAGTTGTCGAGCTTGGCGGAAATATTCCAGTTCCACTGCGGTTTCACCATCGTGATCCTGCCCAGCACGCCCGAATCCACCAGCTCCTTCGCTTTCAGAACCGACGGCGCGCTGCGCCGCTGCATGCCGATCTGCACGATCTGCTTCGTCCTGCGCACCGCCTCCACCATCTGCCGGCTCTGCTCGAGCGAGTGCGACATCGGCTTCTCGAGATACGCGTCCTTGCCGGCCGCCAGCGCCGCCAGCAGCATCGGGCCGTGGTGATGGTCCGGGGACGCGATCAGCACCGCGTCCAGACTCTTGTGCGCCAGCAGATCGTGATAATCCTGGTAGCCCTTGGCCCCCGGCGCCCCCTCCAGCCCGAGCTTGAGGTTCGGCTCGTAGACGTCCGATACGGCCACGCACCGGGCTCCCAATGTCTGGAAGATTTTGCTGACGTACCGCCCGCGTCCGCCCGATCCGATCAGCCCGTAGGTGATGCGGTCGTTCGCCCCCCAGACCTTCTTCGGGATGAACAGCGGTCCGGCCGAAAGGGCGGCTGCGCTCAGGAAACTTCGGCGATCTTGTTCCATGTCGATTACTCTATCACCCGCCGCAGCACTTTTTGTACTTCTTGCCGCTGCCGCAGGGGCACGGATCGTTGCGCCCGACTTTGGCCGACACCGCCGGCGCGTCCAGCAGCGCCTCACCGTCCGGACCGAAAACGGCCGGCAGCTCCTCGCGCATCGCGCGCGTGTTGAGCGACTGCTTCACCGCCTCCTCCTCACCCAGCGTCAGTCCACCTGCCATCGTGTCGATTTTCTGGTAAAGCCGCCGGAATCCCGCCCTCGTCGGTTCGCAGGAGGCGCTCATGGCATAAGCCGAGAGCGCGTTCTCCCGGACTTCCCCGTCCTTGAAGTAGGGAACCAGCCGCGGCGCGTCCGCCTCCATCTGTAGCAGGCCGATCCCCAGCATCGCCTGGATTCTGACTCCCGGATCCGGATCGTCGAGGTCCTGCCGGAAATACTTGGCATAGCCCGGATCGAAGCTGACCGCCATGGCCTCGAGCGCGTCCGGGCGCGTTGCCGGCTTCCCGTAGAACTCCAGGATCCGCCGCCGCACCTCCGCGTCCTCGCTCTCCCGGCTGGCCAGCGTCTGCAGGGCGCCGCAGCGCTCCTCGTCCGACGCCGTTTCGTCCGCCAGACACGCCTTCATCGCGGCCCGGATCTCCGGCCGCTCCCAGCCCATCGCCAGGGCCTTCCAGCATTCCCCCCGCACCCGCTTGTCCGGATCCTCCCGCGCCATCCCCAATAGCCGGTTCTGCAGCTCCGGCCTTTCGCTGTCGCTCAGCATGACTACCGCCCCGAAGCGATTGTCGGCGTCCGCGCTGTCGAGGAATGGCTCCGTCTCGGCGGGTGTCAGCAGATCGAAACGCGGATCGGCTTCCTCCGGGTAAAGCTCCCATAAGTCGAACGGCTCATCCTCCTGCTCCGGATGCGCCGCTCCCGCTTCCAGCTCCTCGATCGCCGACATCAGCGACCTCTTCATCCACGCCTCGCCTTGCATCCCCTCGGCCGCCGCCCGCATCGCCGGCAATGCCGCCCGGTCTCCGTAAGTCACCAGGCATTGCCCGGCGTCGACCGGATCGGTCTTCAGCCGCTCCGTCAGGACTTCGAGGATGCGCGGGTCGCGTAGCCCCAGCGAGCCCAGCAGAAAAGCGGCGTCCGATTCCTCCTCGTCGAGCGTTTCCCGATGGAATTCCAGCAGCGGCTCGATCGCCGGCGCGCCGATCTCCCGCAGCGACTGGATCACCTCCAGCGGCGCGTCCAGGCCGTTGCGCCGTACCTCCTCGATGAAAAAGGGAATCGCCGCCGGTGTCCGCAGATGCCGCAAAATCGCCAGCACGTCCGCACGCAGATCCTCCCTGGCGTCTTCCCGCGTCTCCAGCCCGAACCGCACTAGGTCCGCAATGGATTTCTGCGGATCGTCCACCAGGGCGTGAAGAAAACGATGGTCGATGCCGGCGAAGCCCTGTTCCGCCGCCAGCAGCAATTCGTAAGTTGGGACTTGCGTGTACTGCCCGGAGTCGAGTATCAAACTTCCAGTTTCCATGGTTTGCGGTATTCGCGATGCAGGAATTTGCGGGCCGCCGGCTGGGCCGTGGTCTCCGCTTTCGAGTCCCAGTCGATGCGCAGCTTGCTGCGCAGCGCCACGTTGCCGAGCAGCGCCGTGGTCGTCGAGCGATGCCCGATCTCGATGTCGCTGACCGGCTTCTGGCGCGTCTTGATGCACTCCAGGAAATTCGCCCAGTGCGCCATGTTGGAGTTGTTGCTGCTCTTCACCGTCACCTCTTCCAGCGTGGAGTCCTTCTCCGGATAAAGCTGGTAGCGGCCCCGGTCGACGAACAGAGTCCCCTTCGAGCCGTGAAACAGGATCCCGTAATTCTGCTGGAACATCGACTGCGCATTCCCCAGCCGGTTCTCATAGGTGGCGATGAAGCCGGGATATTCGTAGGTGACCTGCAGCGTGTCCGGCGTCTCGCGGTTATCCTTGATGAATAGCTTGCTTCCCAGCGCCGTGACCGCCGTGGGGGCCGCCTCGTCGAACGCCATCTGTACGATGTCCAGCAGGTGGATCCCCCAGTCCGTCATCATGCCGCCGGCGTAGTCCCAGAACCAGCGGAAGTGGGAGAAGGCGTTCGGGTCCACGCCGAAGCGGTTGGCGTTGAACGGCCGCTCCGGCGCGGGGCCGAGCCACATTTCCCAGTCCAGACCGGGCGCGGGCGCCGTGTCGGGCGGCGCGCCGATGCCCTCTTCCTTCATGTTGCTGTAGTTCCAGGTGCGCACGAAAGTCACCTTGCCCAGCTGGCCGCTGCGCACGATCTCGCACGCCTTCTGAAAATGCGCGCCCGAGCGCTGCATCGTGCCGGCCTGCACCACCCGGTTGTACTTTCGCGCCGCCTGCACCATCTTGCGGCCTTCCTCGACGGCCACCGCCACCGGCTTTTCCACGTACACGTCCTTGCCGTGCTTGCACGCTTCCACGGTCATGTAAGGATGCCAGTGGTCGGGCGTGGCGATGCAGACCGCGTCGATGCTCTTGTCGTTCAGGATCTCGCGAAAGTCCTTCACGCCGCGGGCTGCCGGACGCGCTCCCGGCTCGTTGTTCGGACCCCGTGCGGAGGCGGCCACCGCCTTCTCGAGGTGCGGCTGGTAGACGTCGCACACCGCCGCGATCTCCACGTTGGGCTGTTTCATGGCATGCCCGAGGTTGCCCATGCCCATGCGTCCCATGCCGATGAACGCCACCGAAATCCGGTCGTTGGCGCCCTTCACGGCCCCCGTGAAAATCTGCGTCGTCAGGGCCGCGCCAGCGCCTTTGATGAAGTCTCTTCGTTCGGTCATACGTTGTCCTTTTGCGGCCACCTTCCGCGCAGGCCCGCAATCTCGATTCTACCTGACGCGCTTGGGTGGCCTTGTCCCGGCTCGCCTGCCCATGCCGTTGACGCAACCATGCCGCTAGGCTAGGCTTTGTGCAAATGTCCATGCTCGCGCTGCAGGATCAGTTCGGCCAGATCGACATCTATCTTTTCGATCAGCTTCTGAAAGGCCGCATCTCGCCCGGAATGCGGATACTCGACGCCGGTTGCGGTTCCGGCCGGAACCTCGTCTACTTCCTCCGGGCAGGGTACGATGTTTACGCCGCGGACTCCGATCCGCAGTCCGTCGAAACCGTGCGCGCCCTCGCCCGCATGTTCGCTCCTTCGCTCCCCGCCTCCAACTTCCGCGTCGAGTCCGTCGAAGGCATGTCTTTCGAGGACGCCTGCGCGGATGTGGTCGTCTGCAACACCGTCCTCCATTTCGCCCGCGACGACGAGCACTTCGAGTCCATGCTGCAGGGATGCTGGCGCGTTCTCAAGCCCGGCGGGCTCTTCTTCTGCCGCCTCGGCTCCTCGATCGGCATGGAGAGCCGTGTACAACTAATCCGCGGACGCCGCTATAAATCGCCGGACGGCTCCGAGCGGTATCTGGTGGACGAGGCCCTGCTCGCCTCGATCATGGACCGGTTGGGGTGCGAACCGGCCGACCCGTTGAAAACCACCATCGTCCAGAATCAACGCTCCATGACCACCTGGGTTTTGCGCAAGAATCCCGTCCCGCCGGGATAGGTCGCCAGGCGCCCCTGCAGCCTGTCGTGCGCACATCCATATAAAGGCCTCGCCCGGCTTCGTCGTCGACCGCAGGGTCGCTGGCTGCAATGCTATTTCGCCACGATGTTGACCAGCTTGTCGGGGATCACGATGATCTTCACTACTTGCTTGCCGTCCAGAAACGGCCGGATCTTCTCGTCCGCCAGCGCCCGCTGCTCGCTCAGCTCCCTGCTGGCCCCGTACGGGATGCGGATCCGTCCGCGCAGCTTTCCGTTGATCTGGACCGGCATTTCCGCTTCTTCGTCCTGCGCCAGCGCCGGGTCGAACTCAGGCCAGGCTTGCCGGAAAACCACGCCTTCGCGGTCCAGTTCCTTCGCCCACAACTCCTGCGCCAGGTACGGCGCGAACGGCCCGAGCAGCAGCGTCAGCTTCTCGATGATCTGCCCCAGCGCTCCGCCCGAGAGTTCCGGCTCCAGCGCGTACAGCTCGTTGACCAACTCCATGATCGATGCGATCGACGTGTTGAAATGCCAGCGCGTCTCGAAATCCGAGGTGACTTTGCGAATCACCTGGTGCAGCTTGCGCAAAGCTTTGCGGTCGGCTTCCGTCTCCGGTCCGCCGCCGGCGCGGGCGCGGTCGCTGTTGCGCGTGGCAAAACGGTACACCCGTCCCAGGAAGCGGTACTGGCCTTCGACGCCCGCGTCCAGCCAGTCCACGTCCTTCTCCGGCGGCGCCGCGAACAGCGCGAACAGCCGCGCCGTGTCGGCTCCGTACTTGGCGACTACTTCGTCCGCTGGCACCACGTTGCCCTTCGACTTGGACATCTTCGCCCCGTTGCGGATCACCATCCCCTGCGTGAACAGCTTCTTCACCGGCTCGTCGTTCGATGTCAGCCCGATGTCGCGCATCACCTTGGTGAAGAAACGCGAGTAGATCAGGTGCAGGATGGCGTGCTCGACTCCGCCGATGTACTGATCGATCTGGAACCAGTAGCCGGCCTTCGCCCCGTCGAACGGAGCCTGGTCGTTTTTCGGATCCGTGTAGCGGTAGAAGTACCAGGAGGAATCGACGAAGGTGTCCATCGTGTCCGGCTCCCGCCGGGCCGGTCCGCCGCAAACGGGACAGGTCGCGTTCACGAACTCCGGCGCCTCCGCCAGCGGCGACCGCCCCTTGCCGGTGATCTCGACGTCGAGCGGCAGCAGCACCGGCAGGTCCTTCTCCGGCACGGGAACCAGCCCGCACTTCCCGCAGTGGATGACCGGAATCGGCGTGCCCCAGTAGCGCTGGCGCGAGACGCCCCAGTCCTTGATGCGATACGTTACCGCGCCCGCCCCGAAGCCCTTCTCCACCGCCTGCGCCGTCATGCGCCGCCGCGCTTCCTCGCTCGAGAGCCCCGTCCACTCGCCGGAATTTTCCAGAATCCCGTCCCCGGTGAATGCCGCCTCGGACCCGCTCCCCAACTCGCCGTCCACCGGACGGATCACCGGTCGGACCGGAATGCCGTACTTCCTGCAGAACTCGAAGTCCCGCTCATCGTGCGCCGGCACCGCCATGATCGCCCCCGTGCCGTAGCCCATCAGGACGAAATTGCCCACCCACACCGGGACCTTTTCCCCGTTGTACGGATTGACCGTATACGCGCCGGTGAAGAAGCCCACTTTCTCGACGTCCCCCGGTCCCTGGCTCGCGCGCGCGTCGATCATGCCCTTGGCCTGCGCGCGGCCGGCCTCGTCGGACAGCTCCGCCGTCAGCGGATGGTCCGGCGCGAGGATCACGCACGTCGCCCCGAAAATCGTATCGGCGCGCGTCGTGAACACCCGAATCCTGCCGAAATCGATCTCCGTTCCCTCCGACCGGCCGATCCAGTTGCGCTGCATCGTGAGCACGCGCTCCGGCCAGCCGCCTTCCAGCTGCGCGATATCCTCCAGCAGCTCGTCGGCGTAGGCGGTGATTTTGAAGAACCACTGGTCCAGGGCGCGCTGCTCGACCGGTGTCGATTCGTGCCGCCAGCAGCAGCCGTCCACCACCTGCTCATTCGCCAGCACGGTGCCGCACTGCGGGCACCAGTTGACCAGCGCCTTCTTGCGGTAGGCCAGCCCGCGCTCCAGCATCTTCAGGAAGAACCACTGGTTCCAGCGATAATATTCCGGCTCGCAGGTGGACACTTCCCGGTCCCAGTCGTAGCTGAACGCGAAGCGCCGGTGCGTCTTCTTCATGTTGGCGATGTTTTGCCGCGTCCAGTCGCGGGGATGCCGCTTGTTGAGAATGGCCGCGTTCTCCGCCGGCAGCCCGAAGGCGTCCCACCCCATGGGGTGCAGCACGTTGTAGCCGCGCATCCACTTGTAGCGCGCCAGCGCGTCGCCGATGGAATAGTTGCGAATGTGCCCGATGTGGAGCGCTCCGCTCGGGTAGGGGAGCATCTCCAGCACGTAGAACTTGTCCGCGGTCGAATTCTCCTCCGCGCGATAGAAAGTGGCGTCCTGCCAGCGCTCGTGCCACTTCAGTTCGATTTCATTGTGATCGTAGTGCTTTTCGGGCATAGCTTCTTCAATGTTTCCAGGTTTCGAATGTCGTCGCCGGTTTCATCCACCGGGGTTTCCAGGATGAACGGCAGCCTGCGCAGCTTGGGATGATTTACGATCCGCCGGAAGCCTTCCTCGCCGATGTGGCCCTGCCCGATGTTCTCGTGACGGTCCACCCGGGAGCCGAGCGGCGTCTTGGAATCGTTGGCGTGGATGAGCTTCACGTTCTTCAGCCCCAGCAGGCGGTCGGCGTCGCGCACCGTCTTGTCGAGCCCTGCTTCGCTCCCGATGTCGAAGCCGGCGGCCAGCAGGTGGCAGGTGTCCAGGCAGTATCCCACGGGCAGATCGGTGAGCGTGGCCGCCAGCTCGCGAATCGCTTTCAGTTCCTCGAAGCGCGACCCGATGTGGCAGCCGCCGCCCGCCGTGCATTCGATCAGCAGCGTGAGCTCGCCGGGCTTGAAGCCCCGCGCCGCTTCCGCGACCCCCGCCGCGAACCGGGAGATGCCTTCGTCGAGCGTCTGCCCGCGATAGCTGCCCGGATGGGCCACCAGGAATTCCGCGCCGATCGCCGCCGCGCGCTCCAGTTCGCCGCGAAAACACGCGATCGATTTCGCGCGGATCACCGGATCGCCGGATGCCAGGTTGATCAGGTAATTGTCGTGGATCACCAGCGGCTTCAGATCCAGCCGGCTGCGCGCCCGCGCGAGCCGCTTCACGTCGTCCGCATCCGGGACGCCGGCCCGCCACATACGCGGGCTGGCTGAAAAGATCTGGAACGTGTTGGCGCCCAACTCATGCGCTTTCAACGCCGTCTTTTCGAGAGTCCCCTGGCTGGTGGTATGGATTCCGATCCGCAGAATTTCATCGTAACAGGCGCCGCGGCCCCGCGCTCTCCGCTTCCCCCGAAGCAGGCGGCGCTGATCCGGATTATTCCAGACCCATCTGCGCCAGCCGGTACCGGAGCGCGTTGCGCGTCAAGCCCAGCAGGCGCGCCGCCTGGCTCTTGTTGCCGTCGGCGCGCTGCAGCGCCTCGCGGATGATGGATTGCTCGTATTCGTCGAGCGTCATCCCTTCCGGAAGCATGTGATCGCCGCTTTGCGGACGCGGACGCGGCGACGTCTCCAGGCGGATGTCGTCCGCGTCCAGCGTTTCGCCCGTGCTCAGAACCAGCGCCCGCTCGATCACGTTCTGCAGCTCCCGCACGTTGCCCGGCCAGTGATAATCCGTCAGCTTCTTGATGGCCGCGTCCGTCAGCGAATGCGCAGGCCTGCCGTTTTCCGCCCCGATCGAGCGGACGAAATGCTCCGCCAGAAAAGGAATGTCGTCGCGCCGCTCCCGCAGCGGCGGTATGCTGATCGGCACCACGTTCAGCCGGTAATAGAGGTCCTCCCGAAAGGTCCCCTGCTCGAGCGCCGCCCGCAGGTCCTGGTTGGTGGCCGCGATCACCCGCACGTCGGTGTGCAGCGTCTTGTTGCTGCCCAGCCGCTCGAACTCCCGCTCCTGCAGCACCCGCAGCAGCTTCACCTGAATCGACGGCGGCACGTCGCCGATTTCGTCCAGCATCACCGTCCCCGAATCCGCCTGTTCGAACTTGCCCGGCTTCGAAACCGCCGCGCCCGTGAACGCCCCTTTTTCGTATCCGAACAGCTCGCTCTCCATCAGGTTCTCCGGGATGGCCGTGCAGTTGATCTTCACGAACGGCCGGTCGCGCCGCGGTGAGTGAAAGTGGATCGCCCGCGCGATCAGGTCCTTGCCCACCCCGCTCTCGCCCGCCAGCAGCACCGTGGCTCGCGTCGGCGCCACCCGCTCGATCGTGGAAAAAATCTCCTGCATCGGAGCGCTGCGCCCCTTGATGTTGTCGAACTCGTAGCGCCGGCCCAGCTCCTCCTTGAGCTGCCGGTTCTCGTCCCGCAGCGCCCGCACCTCCAGCGCCTTCTGCACCACCGCCGTCAGATGATCGAGCGAAAACGGCTTCAGCAGAAAGTCCGTGGCGCCGGATTTCATGGCCTCCACGGCGCTCTCCACCGTGCCGAAAGCCGTCATCACCACCACCGGCGCATGCGCGTTTTGCCGGCGGATCAGCGAGAGCAGCTGCAGGCCGTCCATCGACGGCAGCCGCAGGTCCGTGATCACCATGTCCGCCCGGTCCACCACCTTCAGCGCCTCTTCGGCCGACCTCGCCTTGTCCACCTCGAATCCCGCCGACAACAGGTGCAGCTCGATCACCCGGCGCAGCTTCTCTTCGTCGTCGACTACCAGGATTCGCTTTTTCATTTTTGGAGGGGCAGATACACCCGAAAAACGCTGCCCTTTCCAGGCTCGCTCTCTACCATCATCTTACCGCCGTGATCATCCACGATCTTCGAAACAATCGCCAGCCCCAGCCCCACTCCCTCCGGCTTGGTCGTGAAGAACGGGTTGAAAATGCTTTCGCGATCCTTGGGGTCGATGCCGGATCCGCGGTCGATCACCGAAATCTCGGCCATGTCTCCCGCCAGCCGCGTCTTGATGGTCACCTCCCCGCCCGCCGGAGTCGCCTGCGCCGCATTCAGCAGCAGGTTGAAGAAGACCCGCTCCATCAGGTCGGAGTCGAGCGGCAGCGGTCCGATCTCCGGAGCGTAGTTCTTGTACACCGTCACGTCGTAGGGAGGTGAGTTGCGCTCCAGCCGTAGGATGGCGCGGTCCAGAACCTGCGTCAGGTCGGCCGGCTCGGCGCGCACGTTCAGAGGGCGTGCGAATTCCAGAAATCGCGTCACCAGCACGTTCGTGCGGTCCACCTCGGTCGAGATGAAGCCGGCCACCTCCCGCGCGACGTCGTTTTCCTCCGGTAGGCTGCGCGCCAGCATTTCCGCCGACGCCTTGATCGTGCCCAGCGGGTTCCGCAGCTCGTGCGCCAGCCCGGCCGAAAGCTGGCCCAGCGCCGCCAGCCGGTCGGCGCGCCGGATCGCCGCCTCCGCCTCGCTCAGATTCCGATTGGCTTCCGCCAGTTGCTCGGCCACGCCCCGGAAGCGCTTGGTCTGCTCGCGGTTGGCCTCCGCCAGCGTGTTGGTCAGATAACCGGTCGCCGCGAAGATGATCAGCCGCAGGTACAGCTCCTGCTCCGCTTCCGGCCCGATCTCGTAAACCATGGGGTCGATATACAGTACGAAGGAGAGATAGGCGCCGCAGCACACGATGGTGAACAGAGCCGATCCCCACTGGCCCAGCGTGGTGGCGGCGGAAACCAGCGGCAGCAGCAGAATCAGGTAATAGCTGCTGGTCAGCCCGCCCGTCTGCCCGATCAGCAGGTAGCTGATCGCGAGTTTGAGGAGAATGGAGACGATGTTGCCCTGGGTCGTGGAAAAATAATGGATCTTCGGTTCGAGCACCTGCAGCGCCGCCAGCGCCAGCAGGATCGGAATCTCCAGCGGATCGCGGTACGTGCGGACAAAGGCCAGCGCTGAGAACAGCAGCAGCCAGACGAAATCTTGAGGCCGTACGATCTTTGACACGCTGAGAAATTGGCTCCCGCGCCGCCCGCCAGCCGGAGACGCCTGCACTGCCTTGCTGCGCTACCTAAACAGGTTAACGCAGCCGGCCCGCGCAGGCTCTTTCCTCTCGCCCGCGGGATACCCCCGGCGGCCGCGGCCTCGTGTTGAAATGGCGTCAGGACATGCCGGAACAATTCCTCTACCTGACCACCACCGGGCGCGTCTCCGGACTGCCGCGCGAAATCGAGATCTGGTTCGTGGAGGCGGATGGGAAGTATTACATCCTGGCCGAAAAATTCCACGAGGCGCGCTGGGTCCGCAACATCGCCGCCAATCCCGCCGTGAAAGTCCGGCTCGGCGGCCGCCGCTTCGACGCCACCGCCCGCGCCCTCGATCCCCAGCTTGACGCGGCTGCGTGGCGCCGGGCGCAGGACCTGGAACGCGACAAGTACGGGTGGGGCGACGGACTGCCCGTCGAGATCACCCCCGTCTGACCCGCGGCGCCCAAAGCCGCATCGCCAGCAGCCACGCGCAAGCCGGCGCGAGCAGGCTGATCCCCGTGTACAGCGCGTAGCGCCGCACCGGCACGCCCGCGTCGATGAACACTCCCGCCAGGTAGCTGGTGAGCGAGACCATCATCGTGTTCAGCCCCAAATCCGCCGAGAATACCCGCCCCCGGAACTTGTCTTCCGTGTTCTTCTGAAGCAGCGTGCTCGAGAACACCCACACGATCGAGCCCCCGCCGTGCGCCACGATCAGAGCCAGGCAGGCCAGCCACAGAAACGGCGCCGCGCTCAGGACCAGGTAGCCCAGGAAGATCGCCAGGAATCCGAACAGGATTCCCTTCCGCATGGCCGCATCCCGCTGTCCCGCCCAGGGTACCGCGCAGAGCGGACCGAGCATCGCTCCCAGTCCGCGGGCCCCCATCAGGACGCTCATGCCCAGCATGGCCCCGCGCGGCCCCCCTGCCCCGGCCAGCCGCAGCGGAAAAATTCGCTCGCCGAGCAGCGGCAGAAGCACCAGGTTGGCGCCCAGAAAGCCCAGTCCGCCTTTAATGAAGATCATGGCAAACAGGCGCGGATCCCGGCGCACGTAGCGGACCCCTTCCAGAATCGGCGAGAAGTCCACCAGATCCCGCGCCCGCATCGGACCGGCTACGTCGGCGTGCGGCTCCTCGAAGCGCATCCCGCGGAGCAGCGCCGCCGAGCCCAGAAAGGAGAGAGCGTTCAGAATGAAGACAGCGTCCCGCCCGAGCAGCGCCGCCACCGCCCCGCCGATCGCCGAGCCGGCGGCCAGGCAGAAAGACCAGGTGGTCGATGAAAGCGTGTTCGCCAGGATGATCTCGTCCGGCCGCACGATGGCCGGGATCACGGCGGACCGGCCCGGCTCGAAGAAGGCCCATCCCAGCGTCTCCAGGAACAGCAGCGGGTAGATCAGCCACACCATCTCGCGCGTCCGGACCAGCAGCATGCCCAGCACGATCGCCACCCGCGCCACGTCCGCCGCGATCATCACGCGCTTCCGGCTCAGGCGGTCGTTCACCAGTCCCGCCGTCGGCGCCACCAGCGTCTGCGGCAGCACCTGCACCACCACCGCCAGCCCCACCAGCCGCGCGCTGCCCGTCAGATCCAGAATCAGGCTGTAGACCGCCAGCGAATAGAACCAGTCGCCGATTTCGCTGATGATCTGGGCGCTCCACAGCCGGCGGAAATTCGCGTTTTCGCGTACCAGACGGGCGTACGCGCGCAACGAGCCCATCTCAGGACTCGGTGTACAAGCCCATGTGCCGCTTCACCAGCTCCACGGTCGAATGGGCGATGGGCGTCACCCGGGCGGCCCCTTCGCGCAGCACGCCGGTCACGTAGCCGGGGTCGGAGACGATCTCCCGGTAGCGCCGCTGGAACGGCTCGAGCTGCGAGACGACTATCTCGGCCACCTGCTTCTTCAGGTCGCCGTAGCGCATCCCCGTGAAGTGTCCCTCCATTTGCGCGTTGTCCCAGCCGCTGAACGCCTGGTAGATCCCCAGCAGGTTGAGCACCCCCGGCCCCGCCGTCGCGAATTCCACCGCCGGGCTGGAGTCCGTGGTGGCCCGCAGTATCTTCTTGCGGATCACCGCCGGCTCGTCCAGCAGCGCCACCGCATGGCCCGCGCCCGGAGCCGACTTGCTCATCTTGACCTCCGGGTCGTCCAGCCCCATCACCCGCGCGCCCACCGCCGGCAAACTGCCCGACGGCACGGTAAACGTCTCCCCGTAAAGCGAATTGAACCGCTGCGCGATGTCCCGCGTCAGCTCCAGATGCTGGCTCTGATCCTCGCCCACCGGCACGATCGCCGCCTGGTACAGCAGGATGTCGGCGGCCATCAGCACCGGATACTGCAGCAGCCCGTCCCCGATCGATTCCTGCGCGGCCGTCTTGGCTTTGTATTGCGTCATCCTCTCCAGCCATCCCACCGGCGTCACGCAGGTCAGCATCCACGCCAGCTCCGCGTGCGCCGGAACCGCCGATTGCACCATCACGCTCGAATGCTTCGGATCGACCCCCGCGGCCAGGTACAGCGCCGCGATCTCCAGAATCTTCGCGCGCAGCTGTTCCGGCGGCTGGTAAACGGTTACCGCGTGCAGATCGACGATACAGAAGATACACTCGTAGTCGTACTGAATTCGCACCCAGTTCTTGAGCGCGCCCAGATAGTTGCCGATGTGAAGATTTCCGGAGGGCTGCATTCCGGACAGTACGCGTGCTTTCATGGGGGGCAGAATTCTTATCCTACGCGATGGCGGCTCCACTGACAAATTTTGAGTTGACGATCGAGAAGCTCGTCTACGGAGGCGAGGGACTCGGCCGCGTGGAGGGACAGGTGGCCCTCGCTCCGTACGTGCTCCCGGGGGAGCGGGTGCGGGTGGAGCGCAAGTCCGGCAAGGGCGGGCTCCTGCGAACCGAGCTGCGCGAAGTCCTGCAGCCGGCGCCGGAGCGCGTCGAGCCCCCCTGCCCCTACTTCGCCCGCTGCGGCGGTTGCCACTACCAGCATGGCTCCTACGCCCTGCAGCTCGAATCGAAGAAGTCGATTCTGCGCGAGACCCTGCGCCGCGTCGGCAAAGTGGAAGCCCCGGAGGAGATCGGCGTCGTTGCCGGCGAGCCGTGGGGCTACCGCAACCGTTCTCAGTTCCACGTCTCCGGCTCGTCCGTCGGGTACCTCGAAGCGCGCTCCCACAAGCTGTGCGCCGTCACCCGTTGCCCCATTTCCTCGCCGCGCGTGAACGAGGTTCTGTCGGCTCTGCTCGGAATGGCCCGCGACCCGCGCTGGCCCTCCTTCCTGCGGTCGATCGAAGTGTTCACCAACGAGCGCGAAACCCAGCTCAACGTGCAGGCGGAGCGTCCGGTGGCCCGGCGTTTCTTCGACTGGTGCGCCGCAGCCGTGCCGGGCTTCGCGGCTGGATCGATCGAGTACCCGGCCGCCGGCTTCACCTACCGCGTTGGAGGCGAGGCGTTTTTTCAGGTGAATCGGTTTCTGCTCGAAGATCTGATCCGGACCGCCATCGGCGACGCCGGCGGCGGATGGGCCGTGGACCTGTACGCCGGTGTCGGTTTGTTCACCCTGCCTCTGTCCAAGCGGTTCGCGCGGGTGACGGCGGTCGAATCCGGGGCCGCGTCCGTGCGGGATTTGAACTTCAACGTCCAGGCTGCCGACGCGCCCGTGCAAGTCGCGCGGAGCGCCAGTGACGACTTTCTGCGGGCTCTGCGCGAAACCCCGGACTTCGTCCTGGCCGACCCCCCCCGCACGGGGCTCGGCCGGCCCGCGGCCTCCCGCCTGGCCGGGTTGAAGCCCCCCCGGATCGCGATCGTGGCCTGCGACCCCGCCACGCTGGCGCGGGATCTGCCCCTATTGCTGTCGGGCGGATACAGGATCGCGCGATTGACGCTGGTCGATCTGTTTCCGCAGACCTTTCACCTGGAGTCCGTCGTGGAGCTGGCGTTGTAATCGAGCCGCCGCCCTGGATCTGCCCGCTCCGCCGGGAGCATTGCGTCCGGCTGGCGAAAAGCATACTATTCCATCCAAGGAGCCTGACCCATGCAGCACTTGATCCACCGCTACCTGAACCACTCCCTGTCGCGCCGCGGCCTGCTGCGCGGACTCTCGGCTCTCGGTTTTACCAGCGCCGCCGCACAGGCCATCCTCCAGCCGCTCGAAGCCTCGGAAACCGCCACCACGCGCGCCGGCGCGCCGGGTTCCACGCTGGCCGAGGGGACCGGTGGCGAACTGGTGGTCGCGCAGGCCAAGGCCGCCGGCGCTCAGTACCTGTTCACCAATCCCGGCTCCTTCGAAGTCGGCCTGTTCGACGCCGTGATCGACAACCCCGGCATCCAGCTCATCATGGGACTGCACGAGGGCATCGTCATCTCCATGGCGGACGGCTACCATCGCGCCAGCGGCAAGCCCGCGTTCGTCAACGTACACGTCGTCGCCGGCACCGCCCAGATGGCCGGCCAGCTCTATAACGCCAGCCGCGACGGCAGCGCCCTCGTCATCACCGCCGGCCTCAACGACAACGAGCGCTGGAGCGACGAATCCATCCTCGCCGCGCGCCCCGGCTACGATCAGAAAGAGATCGCCCGCCAGTTCACCAAGATCTCCTGGGAAGCCCGCACGGCCGAAAGCCTGCCCCTCATGCTGCGCCGCGCTTTTAAAACCGCCGCCACCGAGCCCGGCGGTCCCGTCTATCTTGCCATGGCCCACTATGCTCTCGAAGCCAGGGGCGTCAAAGCCCGGATCCTGCCGGAGAATCGATTCATGCTCCGGACTTCGGCGCGGCCCTCCGCCTCCGCCGTGCAGGATGCGGCCAGGATGCTGGTCGAGGCCGCCCGGCCGCTGCTCGTCGTCGGCGACGAGGTCTGGAAGTCCGGCGCCCAGGCCGAGTTGCTCGCGCTCTCCGAAAAGCTCGGCCTGCCCGTTGCCGACACCACCACCATCGGCTACCGCAATTTCCCTGTCCGTCACCCCCACTACGTGGGACCGTTCAGCATGACCTCGGCATGGGTCAGGAAGGGAGTCGACCTCATTCTCTGCGTCGGCTCGCGCGACTTCGGCGGCCGCGTCGTCCCCGCCTCGCCGGAAGCGCCCGAGCAGGCCCGCATCGTGCGCCTGGGCATGGACACGGCTTCCATGAGCCGTAATTACGCTACCGATCTGGCGCTGGTCGGCGACGTCAAAGAGGGCCTGGCCGACCTGCGCGCGGCGGTGGAATCCCTGCTCTCGAAGTCGCGCCTGGAAAACGCGGCCAGGACCCGCTCCGAAGAGGTGCGAGCCATCACCTCCGCCGCGCGGGCGTCGGCCGCCTCCGCCAGGGCCAGAGTCACGGGCCGCAGCCCGATGCATCCCGAAGAGGTCGGCGCGATCCTGTCCAGGTCGCTGGATAAAAACGCCATCGTGGTCAGCGAGAACATCACCGGCTCTTACGGCTCGTTCCCGTTCGGCTTCCGCGACGATGAGCAGATGTGGCTCGGCAATTCGGGACTCGGCCTGGGTTGGGGAATCGGCGCCGCCACCGGAGCCAAGCTGGCTGCTCCCGCCCGGCAGGTGGTCTGCTCCATCGGCGACGGCTCGGTCATGTACAGCGCCTCCGGGTTCTGGACCCAGGTGCGCTACGGCATCCCCGTCCTTACGGTGGTCTGGAATAACCTGAATTACCAGACCGTCCGCCATGCCTATCACAACTACAACGGCCGGATGGCCAAGAGCGGCCATTATGCAGGCATGTACCTCGGCGACCCCGATATCGATTTCGTCAAGCTGGCTGAAAGCCAGGGCGTGCAAGGCGAGAAAGCGGCCGCCGCGGCGGACCTGGAATCGGCGCTAAAGCGTGGGATCGCAGCCACCCGCAACGGTAAACCCTACCTGATCGAAGTCGCCACCGCCCGCGTCGGCGGCGGCGCCGAGTCCACCTGGCACGATAAATTCAAACTGGCCGGCCGCGCCTAGCCCTGGGCAGGCGCCTGACGGGCTCCCCGGCATCCCCGAATGAATTTTCGTTAACCGCCCCAATCCGTTGAAACCGGCGCCGCTGCGGCGCGTCTTTTCCGGGGTAGATCTGTCACAATTCGACGGGCGTTGCCATGCTGAGCGGCCAGACCATCATCAGCGAGCTGATTCGCAACATGGAGCAGGGACGGTTTGAGCTTGCGTATACCGTCCTGCTGCCCTGTACGTTTAGTATTTACCTCAATCCGGAGGATTACGCTCACCTCAGCGGCGTCTTCGAGCTGGTCGCCGAGGACGCGCGCCGGGCCCTGCGCTCGCGCGTCGGCGAGTTGAATGCGCCGGCCCGCGTGCTGGGCCTGCGAATCCCCCGCAAACCTGCGAAAGAATTCAAGATCGCCGCCCGGGATTGGATCGTGGAATTCCTCTCCGACCCCGAAGTCCCGCCCGGCGATGTCGAGATCCACTCCGAGTTGAACGAAATCCCCCAGCCCGGTTACTGCGGCGCCAAGACCACTCTCCTCAATCGGGAGCCGTCCGTCACCGGGCATCGCACCACCAGCCAGCGGGCCGAAGTCCGTCGTCCCGGCGAGCCGGTGCTGGCCGAAATCCGCTATGAGGACGATTCCGGTCCCCAGCTTTTCCTGGTGACCCAGAACGAAGTCCGCGTCGGCCGGGGCGGCGACGGCCAGACCATGGACCTCGCCCTGTATTCGAACGACGAAGTCTCCCGCGAGCACCTGGTCTTGCGGCGGGAGGCGGCCACCGGCGTCTTCCTCGTGGAGGATAAAAGCACCAACGGCACCTGGCTCGACGGCAAGCGCCTGCGCCGCGGCATCGAGGAGATCCTGCCCAACAAAGCCGAAATCGGCGTGGCCGAAGTCCTCACGCTTTCCTTCGAGGTGCGCCGGTGAACTGGCTCTACTTCGCTCACATCCCCTACGTCCTGCTGGCGCTCGCGTTTACCGTGGCGCTGGTGGCCGGGAACTGGCGCGGGCGGCGGCGGTCATGAAGACGGCGGCCCCCTGGCGCGCGGGAGTCGCCACCGATACCGGCATGCAGCGCGCCAATAATGAGGACCGCGTCCATGTCGACGAAGCCGCCGGCGTGTTCCTCGTCGTCGACGGCGTAGGCGGCCATGCCGCCGGCGAGCGCGCCGCCGAGATCGCCGTCAAGACGATTCCGGAAAAACTGGCCGCCCTCGACGGTGACGTCGAGGATCGCATCCGCCGCGCCATCGCCGCCGCCAATGACGAAATCTTCGACCTCGCCCAAAGCGACGAGTCCTGCCGCGGAATGGCCTGCGTCCTCACCCTGGTGGTGGCGCACGACGACCATGTCACGGTGGGGCACGTCGGCGATTCGCGCCTCTATCTGGTCTGGAACGGCGTCCTGAGGAAGCTGACCGCGGACCACTCGCCGGTCGGCGAGCTCGAAGACGTGGGCCGCCTCACCGAAGACGAAGCCATGCGCCACCCGCGCCGCAATGAGGTCTTCCGCGACGTGGGCTCCCGCCCCCGCGATCCCTACGAGGAAGAGTTTATCGAGGTCAAGACCGTGCTCTTCCGTCCCGACGCCGCCCTCCTGATTTGCAGCGACGGCCTCAGCGACGTGCTGACGTCCGCCCGTATCGGCGCCATCGTCGAGAGTTATGACGGCGATCCCGGCGCCGCCGCCCGACGCCTCGTGGACGCGGCCAATGCAGCCGGAGGAAAGGACAACATCAGCGCCGTTTTCGTGGCCGGACCCGAGTTCCGGGGCGCGGAAGCGGGCGCCCTTTTCGATTTTCAGCCGCGCCACGTGATCACGCGAAAGAAGGACGGCCGCGCCTGGTGGAAGGGAATGCCGGGCCGCATCGGCTGGATGCTGGGCGGCATGCTGCTCGGCGTCGCGCTGTGGTCCAGCCTCGAGCGCCTCGTTCCCCGTCCCGCCCCGGTGAAGGATCCGGCCGTCTCGCGCGCCGCGGTGCTGGCGGTGAAGCCAGGCGATCCCACCGGCGTCATCCACGCGCTCTCGGCGGCGCAGCCGGGCGACGTCGTGGAAATTCCCGGCGGCGAGTTTCTCGGCCCGATCCAGCTCAAGGAAGGAGTCAGCCTGATCGGCAGAGGATCCGGCCGCACCATCCTCCGCGCCGCCGATACCGGGATCGCGGTGGTCGCGCGTGGAATCCGCCATGCCCGCGTGCAGGGGATTCGGATCGCGGGCGACCCGGATCATCCCCTGCGCACCGGAGTGCTCATCGCCAACTCCGCGGTGGAGCTCATCGACCTCGACATCACCGGAGCCCAGGACGCCGGCGTTTGGATCGAAGGGGAGTCGCAGGGAGCGCTGCTGGCGAATTTCATCCACGACAATACCGGATCGGGCGTGGTGATCCAGGACTCGGCTGCGCCTCGTCTTTCGGGGAACACCATCTCCGGCTCCGCCGGCCGGCCGGGCCTCGACGTTCGCGCGCCCGCCCGCCCCTCGCTCGAAAATAACGTCGTCACTCGCAAGCCGGGAGCGCCATAAACATGCACTTCCAGCAGTTCGGCAGATACAGAATCGTACGAAAGCTGGGCCGCAGCATGACGGACGTCTACCTGGCCCACGATCCGGATTCGGACTCGCGCGTGGTGTTGAAGATCATCGAGCAGCTGCGCGACGAGTTCACCCAGCTGGTCATCGAAGCCGAGCGCCGGGGCGCGCAGATCCAGAAGCAGCTCCACCAGCTCGACCCGCGCATTCTCGAAATTTACGACTTCGGCGAGCAGCACGGCTGCTTCTTCGTGGCCATGGAGTATTTCGAGGGCAGGAACATCGCCGAGCTGCTGCAGGCCGAAGGCCGCCTCGACCCCGGAAGCGCCGCCCGATACGCCATGGAAGTGTGCAGCCAGCTCGGCACGCTGCACTCGTTCATCTCGGACGTCAACGGACGCAAGACCGCGGTCGTGCACGGCGATATCAAGCCGACCAACATCCAGATCGGGCCGCGCGGCGAGCTCCGGCTGCTCGATTTCGGAATCGCCAAGGTCATCACCTCCACGCACAATCTGACCCATCACAACCTGGGCAGCCCAACCTACTGCTCGCCGGAGCGCATCAGCCGGGCGCAGGTGGATCCCCACGCGGACCTCTGGGCTCTCGGCGTGAGCCTCTACGAGATGGTCGGCGGGAACCCGCCTTACCAGGCGCAGAATACGCGCAAGCTGGAAAATCTGATTCAGGCGCGCCGTCCGCCCCGGGCGCTGCCGTCCGCCTGTCCGGACCGTCTGAAAGCGGTGATCTTCAAAGCGCTCGCCGCCGACATCCACCGGCGCTATCAGACCGCGGCCGATTTCGAAAGCGATCTGCGGGCCTTCATCGAGAACCGGCCTACCGCCGCCGAGCGGGAGAGCCCCCAGTCCTGGGACTCGAACGCCACCATCGAGAAATCTCCCGGACCGTCCCCGCCTCCCCGTCCGAGCGCCCCGCCGTGGGCCGATCGGGCGCGGAAAGCCTGGCAGTCCCTGCGGCCCCGGTTCGCTGGCGACATCCAGCAGGCAGACCTGGGCGGTGTGCTGGCCACCATGGTCGGCGGGCTGCTCGGGCTCCTGTTGTTCATTCCGCTGGCTTATCTATACCGCTTTTACACGGTCAGCGATCCGCTGCGCCAGCCGAAAAACTACGCCGATCTGAACCAGGCGTCCATCGTCTCGGACTGGACCCTGTACCAGGGTTTGAAAAATCAGGACCGCCCCCTGGGACGCCTTTCCCCGGTCACATGGCTGACCACGCCGTTGCGCTCGAGGCTGCTCGCCGCCGCCGACGCCGTGATCGACCGCTATCGCCGCAGCTCGGAAACGCAAATCACCGGCTTCGACTGGCAGAAGGCCCGGCTGTGTCTTCAGCACGCGCTGGAAATGGACCCTTCCGACGAAGCCGCCAGAGGCAAGCTGGCGCTCTGCGACGGATACCTCAACCTGATCCGCAACCCGCAGCTCCCGAAAGCGGCCGAGAGCCAGGCCAACTTCCAGGAGGCCGCCGCCCGCCTGCCCCGCTCGCCGGATCCCCATCTGGCGCTGGCCCGTCTCTACGTGTATTCCTTTCGCAATGTAGGCCAGGCCCTGGCGGAATTGCATGAGGCGGCCCAGCTTGGTTATGTTGCTGGACCGCGGGAACAGGAGCAGCAGGCGGACGGCTACCTGTTCCACGCCGAGTGGGCGCTCGACCTGGCGCGGCGCAAGCAGACCAGCGCCGAGAAGAAGAAGTGGCTGTCCATGGCACGCGCCGATATCGAGCGCGCCCGCGGCCTTTATGAGCCGATCGACGGTTTCTCGAATGTCAGCGTGAGCCTGGAGCAGCTGGACCGCCGCCGGACCCAGGCCGCGGAGCTCGGCGCCGCGCTCGACGCGGCCGTAGCGGCCGCCGCCGCCCGTCCTCGCCGTCCGGTCAAGCGGAATCTGAGCGCAAGACGATGGCCGTAACCAGGAGCTGGGAATTCAGTCCCGCCGTTCAAGCCGCGCCGCGGAAGATCCCCATCCCGCCGGAGCGCCGCCGTGAAACGTGGTGGCTCCTCGGAGCCTCGCTGATCGTGGCGGCAGGCCTGGCGCTGGCCCTGCTGGCCAAAACGGAGGACTTCGCGGCGCAGCAGCAGCGCCTCGATCAGGCCGGGCTGCTCGATCTGAACGCGGCAGCGAGCCGCGATCAGCTGCTTCCGTTCCTGCAGGTCTACAGCGGCGCCGGCCGGCGCGAGTCGGTCGCGGACGCGATCTGGAGCTATCTGGAAATCCATCGCCCGCTGCCGAATATTGGCGCGCTGGCGCGCCTGCCCGTCACCCAGGCCGGCGACCGGCTGCCGCTTTCGAATCTCAAGCCCTTCCTGGTCGTCCGCACGCCCGCGCAATTCTGGCGCGAGTGCGCCGCCTGGCTTTCGCTCTATCTGGCGGCATTCTGGGCCGTCCACTTCGCCTGGCGCATCCGCCGCTTCAAGGGCGACCCGGCCATCCTCCCCGCGCTGCACCTGCTGACCGGCATTGGACTCATCCTGGCCGTCAGTCTGCGCGATCCTCTGCGCGACACTCTCGAATTCGGCAAATTCGCCTGGGGCTGCGCCCTCGGCTGCCTGCTGTTGCTGCTCCCCCTGACGCGCGCCTTCCAATACCGCAACTATTCGCGCTGGGTCTACACGCCGCTGCTCCTGAGCTTCGCGCTTTTCGGATTGCTCATCCAATTCGGCTCCGGCCCCACCGGCAGCGAATCCAAGGTGAACCTCGGACCCTTCCAGCCGGTGGAAGCCATCAAGGTGCTGCTGGTCCTGTTCCTCGCCGGATACTTCGCCGCCCGCTGGGAATGGCTGCGCGACCTGCGCGAAAAAGTCCTCGTTCCTCGCTGGCTCCGCTGGCTCGATCTGCCCCGCTTCGGACATGCTCTCCCGGTGCTCTGCGGAGTCGGCTGCGCCCTGGCGCTGTTCTTCCTCCTCAAAGACATGGGCCCCGCGCTGGTGACCGGCTTCCTGTTCCTGGTGATGTTCGCCGTCGCCCGCGGACGCGCCGGACTCGCCGTCCTGGGCGTGGCCGCGCTGGCCGCCGGAGTCGCCGTCGGCTGCCACTACGGCGTTCCTCATACCGTCGTCGATCGCGTCTCGATGTGGCTCTCCCCCTGGGACAACGATGTCCGCGGCGGAGACCAGCTCGCGCATTCCCTCTGGGCGTTCTCGACCGGCGGACCCTGGGGCTCCGGCCCCGGTTGGGGCGATCCCGCCATGATCCCGGCGGGCCATACCGACCTGGTGCTGCCCGCCATCGCCGAGGAGTGGGGGCTCAGCGGGGTGGCGGCCGTCTTCCTGCTGTTCGCCCTGCTGGCCCACCGCGCCTTCCGCATCGCCCTGGACGCGCCGGATGAGTACGCCATGTTCGTCGCCATCGGATTCGGCGCGCTCATCTCGCTCGAGATGCTGGTCATCTCCGCGGGCGTGCTGGGCGCCATCCCCCTCTCCGGCGTCGTGTCTCCCTTCCTCAGCAACGGCAATACCGCCATGCTGGCGAATTTTCTGATCTTCGCCGTCCTGCTCAGCCTCTCCAGCCAGCCGCCGGGGCCGGAGCTGCCGGCTGGGGACCTGCGCACTCCCTTTGCCTTCCCGGTGCGGATGCTGGGCCTCGTCCTCGGCGCGTGCGCCCTGGCGCTGGCCGGCAGGGCCGCCTACTACCAGGTTCTGCACGATCAGGAATACCTGATGCACGAGGTTCGCGTGATCGCCGAGGACGGCGTCAAGCGGGCCCAGTACAATCCCCGTCTCAATTCGCTCGCCCGCGCGATTCCCCGCGGCGCCATCCATGACCGCAACGGGCTGCTCCTCGCCACCAGCTCCTGGAGCGAGCTGGAGAAGCATCGCGACGTGTACGAGAAGCTCGGCGTCTCCATCGATCAGGCCTGCTCGCGGCTCGATCGCCGGCACTATCCGTTCGGAGCGGCCACCGCGCACCTGCTCGGCGACCTGCGCACCGGCGAAAATTTTCACGCCGCCAACGCCTCGCTCATCGAGCGCGACCAGAACGCCCGGCTCCAGGGTTACGGCAGTTATCGCGAACTGGCGCCTCTGGCGCGCTTCCGCCACCAGCGCGCCAATCCGGGAATGCAGGCCCTGCTCGCGCGGGATCGCGACGTCCGGGCCTCCATCGACATGCGCCTGCAGCTCGAAGTCGCCCGCATCTTGCGAAAACGCCTGCAGCCGGCGAACAAGCAGGGAGCCGTAGTCGTGATGGACCCGGCGAGCGGGGACGTCCTCGCCCTGGCCAGTTTTCCCGCCCCCTCCGGCGGCGGCTCGACCCCCGCCGCATTGCTGGACCGCGCCCGCTACGGCCAATACCCGCCCGGATCGACATTCAAACTGGTGACCGCGATGGCCGCTCTGCGCCTCGATCCCAACCTGGCGAAACAGACCTTCTCCTGCCGCCGCCTCGGCGATGGACGCGTCGGTACCGTCATCCCCGGCTGGCGCCGGCCCATCCGCGACGATATCGGCGACAGCGCTCATGGAACGCTCGGCATGGAGCGCGCCATCACGGTCTCCTGCAACGCCTGGTTCGCCCAGCTCGGCGTCTACAAGGTCGGCGCCGAAAGTCTGCGCCAGACCGCGGACCTGCTGGGCATCCCCGCGGGAGAGATTCCGGAAATCAAAAAAATGATGCCCTTCGCCGCCTACGGCCAGGGTCCGGTGCTGGTGACCCCGTTCAAAATGGCGCGCGTGGCCGCCACCATCGCCGGCGGCGGCTCCATGCCGCAGGGCCGCTGGGTGCTGGATGCGAACAATACCCGCCGCGACCCGCCCAGCCCGGTCGTGCCGCCCGAATCGGCCGCGTTTCTGGCGGCCGCCATGCGCTCGGTGGTCACCGGCGGCACCGCGCGCCGTACCATGGCCGGACTCGACGTCCCTGTCGCCGGCAAGACCGGCACGGCCCAGATGGACGAAGGCCTGCCCCACTCCTGGTTCGCCGGCTTCGCTCCCTATGACGGCGCCGGCGGCCGGGGACGTATCGCCTTCGCCGTCGTCGTGGAGCACGGCGGCTACGGGTCGCAGTTCGCCGCTCCCATCGCGCGCCAGATCGTCGAGAGCGCGCGGGACCTCGGTCTGTTCGCCAACTACCCTGAGAGGAGATGACCCGCGGTGGAGATATCGAGCGTAATTGAAAAGCTGGGCAGAGCGATTTTCGAGACGCCCTTCGGAGGCGCCAGGATCTCGAAGGACGCGCCGGAGCTGGCCGAGATCCGGCTGGCCGTGCTGGATGCCATCAAAAGCAAAAGCCATCGCGCCGGCGGGAAGACCGTCTTCCCGTTCAACCTGGTTCGCATTCATTTGCGCGGAGTGCCGGAAGCGCAGGCCGCTGTCTTTCACGGCGAATTCCTGGCCAAGTATTTCTCCGGGGAGATCCGCGCCGGCCTGACCCGCGCCGGCTACCGCTTCCCCGACGATTTCCAGGCCGAAATCCGCAGCACGCCCAAGCTGCCGGAAAAGGGCGAGGAGTGGCTGTGGGTCGAGACCGCCACGAAGGACCTCCGGGCGGAAAGCTCCGCCGCCGGCGCCAGGAAGACCGCGCGCCTGTCGGTCCTCCAGGGCGTCGCCAACCAGGCCGAGCTCGGATTAACCAAAGCCCGCACCAATATCGGCCGCACCACCGACGTCTACCGCGTCGACGGCCCCTCCCGCCGCAACGACCTGGCCTTCACCGGGGACAGCGAGATCAACCGCACCGTCTCGCGCGAGCACGCCCACATCCTGTACTCGAAGAAGACCGGCGAGTACCGCCTCCTCAACGACCGCTTTCACAAGCCCGGACAGAAATCCGACGCCGGTTGCGGCGTCTGGATCATTCGCGACGGCATCAGCCAGCCCGTGCATCACAACGCCCGGGGGACAGTGTTGAAGCCGGGCGATGAAATCCATCTGGGTAGAGCCGTGATCCGCTTCCAGCTGCGGTAGTCGCGGTCTCGCCTGCCGCTCCCGCTAACCGCTTGCCAGGCCCAGCTCCCCCAGCGCCGCCGCCGTCTTTTCGTAGCTCGTGTGGTGAATCGTCCGGAACCCCATCGACCCCGCTACTTCCGCCAGCAGCGGCCGGTCGTCGATATAGACCGTCTCCTCGGGACTCACTTGCGCCAGGTCGAGCGCCATCTGAAAAATCGCCAGGTCCGGCTTGCGGACCTGAAGATAACAGGAGGTTGCGAAAAAATCCACGAAATCCGCCAGCCCGAAAGCCCGGACACGATGTTGATTCAGCTCCCGGCCCTCGTTGCTCACCACCGCGATCTTCACTCGGCGCCGCTGGCGGATGCGCCGCATGAGCTCGAGCATCTCCGGATACGGCTGCGAGCAGTCGAAGACGAACCGGCGGAACTCCTCGCGCGTAAACGGGCGCGGCTCGTAGAAGACGGTGCGGTCGATATACGTATCGAGCGTGACTTTGCCGATCTCGAATGTGTCGAACGTCAGGTGATGGCGCGACTCCATCTCGGCCAGGTCGAGATGGAACCTCCGCGCCGCCGCCTTGCGGCAGCCGCTGTCCCAGCCGTTCGTCAGCAGCACGCCCCCGACATCGGTGAAGAGCGCCTTAATCGCCGGTTCGGGCACTCTGTCCTCCGCTCCAGACCCAGTTCAGAATTTCCGGCATGTCCTCATCGTGCTCCCGGATCCACTCGCGATGCTCCCGCAATTTCTCCTCGAACTTTTGAATGATGTCTCCGGCGCTGGATCGCAGGCGGGGCGCCCGCCGCAGCGCCTCCATCGCCAGATGGTAGCGGCTGAGCCCGTTGAGCGCTGTCATGTCGAACGGCGTGGTGGTGGTGCCTTCCTCGATATACCCCCTGACGTGGAAGCGCGTCGGATTGCGCCGGTGATGGATCAGCTCATGAATCACGCCGGGGTAGCCGTGGAACGCGAATACGATGGGCTTGTCCTCCGTGAACAGGCTGGCGAACTGATCGTCGTCGAGCCCGTGCGGGTGATCGTTGTGCGATTGCAGCGTGAATAGATCGACTACGTTGACCACCCTCACCCGCAAGTCCGGGGCCTCCCCCCGCAGAAGCAGGGCCGCCGCCATCGCCTCCTGAGTGGGGACATCGCCGGCAGCCGCCAGAACCACGTCGGGGTCGCCGGATTCATTGCCCGCCCAGCGCCAGACGGACGCGCCCCGCGCGCAATGCTCCCGCGCCGACGCCATGTCCAGCCACTGCGGCATCGGATTCTTCGAAGCCACGATCAGGTTGATGTGGTCGCGGCTCCGCAGGCAGTGGTCCGTGATCGAGAGCAGGCAGTTGGCGTCCGGCGGAAGATAAATGCGCGTCACCTCCCGCTTGCGCGTCAGCAGCGTGTTGATGAATCCCGGACCCTGGTGGCTGTACCCGTTATGATCCTGCTGCCAGACGTGGCTGGTCAGCAGATAGTTGAGTGAGGACACCGGCTTGCGCCACGGAGTTTCCCGCGCCATTTTCGACCACTTGGCATACTGGGCCACCATGGAATCGACAATCGTGATGAAGGCCTCGTAGCAGGCGAAGATGCCGTGGCGCCCCGTGAGCAGATAGCCTTCGAGCCAGCCTTGGCAGCAGTGTTCGCTGAGAATTTCCATCACGCGGCCGTCGGGCGAGAGAAATTCGTCGGTCGCCTCGAGCGGCTCCTCGAACGCCCGCGAAGTGGCCTCGAATACAGCCTGCAGCCGGTTCGAAGTGGTCTCGTCCGGACAGAAGAGCCGGAAATTCCGGCTCTGTTTGCTGTCCCGGAAAACATCGCGCAGCAGGGTCCCCAGGACCCGCGTGTTTTCGGCGTTGACCGCGCCCGGGCTGGGTACTTCCACGCCATATCCGGTGTAGTCGGGCAGGTTCAGCGGCTGGAGCAGCAGCCCGCCGTTGGCGTGCGGATTGACTCCCATGCGCTTGCCGCCGGTGGGGCAGATAGCGGCGGCAATCGGCGCCACTTTTCCCGATGCGTCGAACAATTCCTCGGGGCGGTAGCTGCGAAGCCAGTCTGCCAGCGCCTGAAGATGCCGTGGATTGCCGGCCGGATCTTTGATCGGGATCTGGTGGGAATGGAACGTGCCTTCGATGGCCACCCCGTCGAGACTCTTCGGCCCCGTCCAGCCTTTGGGCGTTCGAACAATCAGCAGCGGCCAGCACGGCGGCGAGGATTGCGTCCCCCGCCGGGCTTCCCCCTGAATGAGCCGGATTTCATGATGAGCCCAGTCGAGCGCCTGCCACATCTCGCGATGAACCGGCTCCGGCTCGTCGCCCGCCACCAGCCGCACGTGATAGCCGTAGCCCGTGAACATCGAGCGCAGCTCTTCATCCGTCATGCGGGCCAGGATCGAAGGTCCCGAAAGCTTGTACCCGTTCAGATGCAGAATCGGGAGCACGGCGCCGTCGTGAACCGGATTCAGGAATTTGTTCGACTGCCAGGACGCCGCCAGCGGACCCGATTCGGCCTCCCCGTCCCCCACCACGCAAGCCACGATCAGCTCCGGGTTGTCGAACGCCGCCCCGTAGGCGTGCATCAGGCTGTAGCCGAGCTCGCCGCCTTCATGCATCGCTCCCGGCGTCAGCGCCGTGAGATGGCTGGGCAGTCCGCCGGGCCAGGAAAAATCGCGGACCAGGTTGCTCACCCCGGCCAGGTCCTGGCTGTACCGCGGGTAGAATTCCGAGAGCGTGCCTTCGATGTACAGCTCCGCGAGAATGGCCGGCGCGCCGTGGCCCGGTCCGGCCACCAGCAGGATGCTGGCGCCGGTGTCCTGGATCAGCCGGTTGAGATGCGTATAGATCAGGTTCAGTCCCGGCTGTGTGCCCCAGTGGCCGAGCAGGCGGGCTTTGATGTGAGCAGGTTTCAGCGGCTCGCGGAGAAGCGCGTTTTCTCTCAGGTAAAGTTGCGCTGCGCCGATGTAATTGGCGGCCCGAAAATTGGCGTCGATCTGTTCCAGGCGTTGCTGAGATAAGGCCATGGTTCCTCCCTCATTCCAGTATGACGCCGGGTTGGCCGCCCGCAGGCCCCTCCACCGGCTCACAAAGATCATCAGCGAGGCAAAGGACCCGATCCCCAGCTAAGCTCGGATGGAGACGGCCCGTAAAGCGGAAAATTTGCGTCGGCTTTTGTATTATCATTTCCTCCATGCCCCAATCGACCACCCGGCGCGATTTTCTCGCCCTTACCGCAGCCTCACTCGTTCCGGCGCGCGCCGCCGCTCCTGAAACTCACCAGGCTACCGGCGTCAAGATCGGAGAGATCACCTCCGATTCGGCCCTCATCTGGACCCGCCGCACCAAAGCTTCGCTGCGGAAAGTCGACGGCAGCCGCTCCGAAGAGCACATTACGGTTCCGCTCGGCACGGATCCCGCCACCCTCGAAGGCTCCTGCCCCGGAACCGCCGGTGAGATGCGCGTCATCGTCACCACCGCCGCCGGCAAGAACGTGGAAGCCACCGAATGGTCCCCGGTCAGCGCCGCCGCCGATTTCACGCGGCAGTTCCCCATCCGCAACCTCGAACCCGATACCGCCTACAAATTTACCGTCGAAACCAGGGCGTCTTCGAAGACCGATGGAGCCGTCTCCGGCGCCTTCCGCACCGCTCCTCCGGAAGACGCCGGCGCCGCCGTCGACTTCGCCATGCTCAGCTGCCAGAAATACGAAAAGCGCGACGACGCCCAGGGCTTTCACCTCTACGACTCCATCCGCAAATTCGCCCCCCACTTCTATCTCAGCGTCGGCGACAACGTCTACTACGATTCGGACTACCCGGTAGTCAACACCAGCGCCATCGCCCGCTACCACTGGAACCGGATGTACTCACTGTCGCGCGTGAGCGACTGCACCCGCATGGTTCCCGGCTATTGGCTCAAGGACGATCACGACAGCTATTCCAACGACGACTGGCCCGGTTTCGTCGACAAGAAGATGCTCCCCTTCACCTGGCAGGAGGGGCTGAAGATTTTCCCGGAGCAGACGCCGTTTCCGGCCAGCCGGCCCTACCGCGCCTTCCGCTGGGGGCGGTCGCTCGAAGTGTTTCTGCTCGAAGGCCGCGATTTCCGCACCGCGAATAACATCGTCGACGGTCCCACCAAAAGCATCTGGGGCAAGACCCAGAAGGAATGGCTCAAGCACGGCGTCTCCTCGAGCAAGGCGCACTGGAAAATCATCGTCTCCCCCACTCCCGTCGTGGGCCCGGACCGCGGAAACAAGCACGACAACCACGCCAATGACGCGTTCACCCAGGAAGGCAATGAAATTCGCAAATGGGTGGCCGAAAACACGAAACACGATACCTTCTTTTTCAACGGCGACCGGCATTGGCAGTATCATTCCGTCGATCCCTCGACGAAGGTGGAGGAATTCAGTTGCGGCGCCGCCTCCGACGCGCATGCTTCCGGCAGCCCGGGCGCCGATCCGCAGTATCACAAGTTCCACCGCATGCTGGGCGGTTTTATCGGCGTGAATGTGCGGCCCTCCGGATCGACTTCCCGGATCGTGATCGAGCACCGGGACGTCCGCGGAAACAAGGTGTACGGCCAGAGTAGGGAAAAGAAGGTTTAGCCTTGCGGCGTCGCCCGGGCGGCGTCTCCGATAGCGGCGTTACACTGGTTGAATATGTCGAGTCCTCGGGGTTGGCTGGCGTGGCTCCTGCTGGCGCAGCCGTGGGTGAGTGCCGGAGCGGGAGTTACGGTCAGCTTCGATCCCTCGAATCCGGACATCGGACCCTTCCCCAGCAACGCTCTCACCGTCCCCGATCCCGCCCAAAAGACTTCCCTTCGGATGGCTCTCCCTCAAGCGGATTGCGGCTCTGACCCAGTCTGCGCCGGGATTGCCGCCCTCAACGAATTGGACGGGTTCGCCCTCCAGCCCCGAATCCGTGTCAGGTTCTCCGGCGCCGTCGATCCGGCCACCCTCCGCAGCGGCATCGTGCTGGTGTGGCTCGACAACCTTACGCCCGATGAAGTTGGCCTCGCCGATCCCGGACGCCTCAGCGCCATCAACCAGGTCATCTACGACCCCGCCGCCAATACCGCGTACGCCCAGCCGGATGATTTTTTCGATCAGCACCGCCGCTATGCGCTGGTAGTAACCGATGCCGTCAAGGATACCGCCGGCGATCCCACTCAGGCCGATCCCGCTTTTTTGGCCTGCTCGCAGCAGCCTTCGAGCGACTACTGCGCGTCGCTCCAGACCGCGCTCCCCGATCTGGCCCTGAAAGTTGCGCCCCGCACGATCATCGCGGCCTCCATTTTCACTACTCTGTCCGCCACCGCATGGCTGGAGAAAGCGCGCGACTACCTGGCTCAGTCCGGGCCCGTGGAAATAGCCAGGGCGGCCCCCGCCATCAAGGCGTCGGATATCGCTTCGGTGAATTGGCACGCGCAGGTCAAGACCGGCCCCGCCGGGTTCCAGGATTTTCCGACGGTGATTCCGGCGTCGGTCCTCGAAGGCGTGGACCGCATCGTTTTCAACTCCTACAAGTCGCCGCGTTTCCTCAATGGTCAGCAATTCATTCCGAACCTGCCCACCGCCGCCGCCCTGCCGCCGCCCGATGCGTCCGATGTGATCCAGGTTCACACCTTCGTGCCGTCGTCCCCGCCGCCGCCGGACGGCTATCCGGTGATCCTCTTCGGACACGGCTTCAGTGAGAGCGGATTTCAATCGCCCACCCTGGCGGCCTCCACCTTCGCCAAGGCGGGCTTCGCCGTGATGGCCATCCACGCCGTGGGCCATGGCTACGGACCGGAGAGCGTCTTCCAGATCGTCGCCAAGGACGGTAAGACATCGGATCTTCCCGGCGGCGGACGCGGCGTCGACCTCGACGGCGACGGCCGGATTCTCGATTACGAGGGTTGCGTCGTCAGCCTGCCCGCTCCCATCGGACTGCGCGACTGCATGCGGCAGACTGTGGTCGATCTGATGCAACTGGCGCGCGCCCTGCGCGGCGGCGCCGTGCTCGAGGAAGCCGGAGGTGTGCGGCTCGATCCGGCGCGCATCTATTACACCGGGCTTTCACTCGGCGCCGTTTACGGCGCGATGCTGCACGCGGTCGACCCCAACATCAAGGCGGCGGCCCTCAGCTCCGGCGGCGGGTCCATCGTCGATATCATGCGCTGGACCCGGGCCGCCTTCCTGCGGGACATCGGGCGCGGAGTCGTTGCCGGCCGCACCCCCTCGCTGCTCAACGCGGGCTCGGATTTCAATGATAATTACGTCTTGCGCAATCAGCCCCCCAAAGTCAACAGCGTCATGGGAGCCATCGAGCTGCAGAACTTCTTCTCCACCGTGGACTGGCTGCAAGCCCCCGGCGATCCCCTTTCCTATGCGCCTCATTTGAAGCTCACTCCGCTCCAGGGCATGACGGCCAAGAAGACGCTGTTCCTGTTTGCGCAAGGGGATCGCACCGTCCCCAATCCGCAGAATAGCGCGCTGATCCGCGCCGCCGGCGGTCTGGAGACCTCTTCGCTTTACCGGAACGACCTCGTCGCGCCGATCGCCCGTCTCCTCAATCAGCCCCTCCCGGACGATCCCCACTCCTTCCTCGTCAACCTCTCCACCCTCGGCAGCGCCCTTGTCGCCACCGCCGCCCAGCAGATGGTCGCCGGATTTCTGGCCTCGGGCGGCCTCACCATCCCCGATGTCAACGGCATGGCGCGGCAGCTGCTGCGCCTCGACGTGTTTGAAACACCTAAGGATTATCTGGAGACCTTGAATTGGTAGCGGGCCGCTCGCTGTTCGTGCAAACGCTTGCTTAAGGAGAGGAGCGGCCCAATTCGTATGAAACGAGTGTAATGCCGGCCGGAACTTTCCCGGCGTGCTTCTTTGTGGACGCCGGTGACGCTCTCTTGCGGGGTAATGGGTTACCCTAGTCCGGCCTAAGACAGCTGCCCTTCGTCGGCCGAGGGACCGTACAGCGACGGCACGGCGATGTCGTTCAACCGCAAGTAGACGCCGAGTTGCGCCCGGTGGTGAATCGTGTGGTTCATGACGAAGCTGCGCATGACCGCGGCTTTGGGCATGGTGAACAACGTCT
>DATJFH010000071.1:0-23304 GCA_035495815.1 Bryobacteraceae bacterium | reverse complement strand
GACTGGGCGATGGCGCCGTTGAACGAAACGGAGCGGCGCGACTTCTGGGAGATCTGCGAGGATCGGTATCAGACACGCTCGACGATCCTGACCTCTCAGTTACCGGTATCGCGCTGGCATGAGCAGATCGGCGACGCGACGGCGGCCGACGGCATTCTCGACCGGCTGGTTCACAACGCTCATCGGATTGAGATGCTCCCCAAGCAATACGGCGACCAGCACTAACCAGGGCAGCCGCATGATAGATCCTCGCTCTATGAAGCGGCCTACTAATTTTAGCAAATCAGGGGCCGTGGTTAACTAATTGAGTATCTCTCTAAACCCGATGATTGAAATAGATGAATCGATGACCGGCAGGCGGGTATTTTCGAGGCTGGTCTAGGTTTCCGTTTTCTTGGTCCAGTCATCGAGCAGCTGGCGGTGCTTGCTCATTCTCGCTGCGTGCGAAGGATCTTTCGCCAGATTGCGCGTTTCGCCGGGATCGGCTTCCAGGTCGTGAAAGAGCTCGGGATTGCCGCCCGTCGAGAAGCGGATGTATTTGTACTTCCCGGTTCGAACAGCCCTGCCCTGCAGGGAGTGATCTTTCGTGTCGGGCGCCAGTTGGGCGAAAAGACTCTCACGCTTCAATGGGCGGCCGCCACGCAATGCCGGAGCCAGACTGTCGCCGTGCTGAACCCGCGGCGGCTGAATCTCTGCCAGGTCGCACAGCGTCGGGACGATATCAATCCCCGAAACCAGCGATCGCTTCTCCACGCGATCCGCCGGAATTTTGCCCGGCCAGCGCCAGATCATCGGGACGGACACCACTTCCTGCCATAGCATCAGCTTTACGACCCAACGGTGGGCCGCCATCCCTTCCCCGTGGTCGCTGGTGAGCATGACGATCGTGTTATCGTCGAGCCCCTGGCTCCTGAGGGTCTGGAGAACCAGCCCGAGCGACGCGTCAGCGCGCTCGGTCATGCGGTAGTAGCCATAGAGATACCGCCTCCAGCGAAGCTCGTCCCATTTGGGCGTGTAGGTGTTCTCCTCTCCGTAGTGGTCGCGGCGGCGGCACATTCCGATAAATTCCGGCTCCTGGGGCCCGGGCAGGTGGTTGCCCGGCAGCGGGGGGAGTTTATCCGGTGCTACGCCGAACTCCGCGCGGGCCGGGTGGTGGGGCGGGAGCTTGTCCATCACCCAGTAGCAGATGTCGTGCGGGTTGTGAATCGAAACGGCCAGCAGGAAGGGCTTCGAATGCGGACGCCGCAAGAAGTCGGCGGCCGCCCGGGCGATCGGATCGTCGGTGAAGTCGCCGTATGCGATCTCCGACCGGCTCTGCATTTTGAATGGCAGGAACTCGAATCCGCGAGCCCGATGCGGCTGCGGCGAATCGTCCGTATACGCTCCGGGAAAAGGACCGGGCAGATGCCACTTGCCCGCCCAGGCGGTCTCGTAGCCGGCCGCTTCAAAGATCTCTCCCAGGCAAGGGACCTCCGGCTTGTACGGATCGCCATTATAGACGACGCCCGTGCGCGTGGGATAACAGCCGCTGACGATAGCGGAGCGCGAGGGCGAACAGACCGGCGACGCGCACCAGGAGTTCGCGAATCGCGTCCCCTGCTCGGCCAGGCGGTCGAAATGCGGAGTTCGCAGATATGGGCTGCCCGCCGCGCTCAGCGCCGAGATCGACTGCTGATCGGTCATGAGCAACAAGATGTTGGGGCGGGTGCGCGGCGCCGCCAGCGCCAAGCCTCCGGCGGCGAAGCTACGCCTGGTGAGAGAGGGCATCGGTCCTCCAGCATATCAAGCTCGCGAGAAGCAGTCGCTGCCGGTTTGACACGCTCCGGCGCCTATGATAACCAGTAACATCCAGAGGATCCCGTCGATGTCCGCTCGCTCTCTGACTCTGCTTGCCGCAGGCGTTTCCATGTGTCTGGCCCCGGTCGTGTTCGCTCAGGCAACCGGCCGGATCACCGGGTCCGTTTTGGATCCGGCAGGTAGTGTCATCGCCGGAGCGAGCGTGCTCATTACGAACACGGATACCGGCATCAAGCAGGAGACCCGCACCAACGGGGAGGGGCTCTTTCGTTTCCCTGAGATTCCTATCGGGAAGTATTCAGTCACGGTCTCCAGCCCGGGACTCAAGACATTGGTGCGCAGCGGCATCGAACTGTTGACGGCCCAAACGATCGACGTTGCGATTCATATGGAGCTGGGCGCGGTCGCGGAGTCGATTGAGGTCACCGGCGCGGCCGCGCTGGTCCAGTCCACCACGTCCTCGGTGCAGACCTCCGTCGATACCCGCCAGATGGAGGATCTCCCGCTGGACGGCCGGAATCCTCTGCAGCTGGTGGTTCTCACGCCCGGCGCGCTGCTGACGAATGTCCAGACCACCACCGGGCAGCAGGACAACCAGGGTGTCGCCGTGAACGGCGCCCGCTCGGACGACAACAATTATCGCCTCGACGGAGGGAAGAATACCAACGCCTGGTTCGGCTCCGCGCCGGTGCTGCCGAACCCGGATACGCTGCAGGAATTCACGGTGCAGTCTTCCACGTATAGCGCCCGGAACTCCGGCGGGGGCGCGGTGGTGGAGCTCTCCACGCGGTCAGGCACGAACCAGTTTCACGGCGTGCTGTTCGAGTTTCTGCGCAACGAGAAGTTCAACGCCTCCGATGTGGTCTCGCGCAGCGTCGCTCCGTTCAAACGAAGCCAATATGGGGGGACAATTGGTGGTCCGATCCGCCGCAACCGTACGTTCTTCTTCGGCTCCTATCAGGCTACCCGCGAGCGCGCCTCCCCCGTCCTGAAGGTGCTGACGCCTCCCAGCGCCGAGCAACGCACGGGCGATTTTTCTTCCCGTCCGGCGAACCCCGTGGTGGATCCGGCAAGCGGCGCGCCATTCCCGGGCAATATCATTCCGTCCTCCAGGCTCGATCCGATCGTCCTCAAGCTGATGGATAAGGCTGTGCCCCTGCCCAACGACGGCAACCGGTTCGTGTTTCCAGCGCCCGCCGACAAGGACGACGATCAGGGCGTGATCAAGATCGACCACCTTTTTTCTCCCAAGAATCAGATCAGCGGCCGCTATTTTCACGATCGCTACAATTTCCAGCGAGACACCAACTCGGTTCCCGGAATTTTCGGCGACAACTTTTTTTATAATCGCTCTCTTACCGTCAGGGACACTCACACGTTTACCCCCTCGTTCGTGATGACGGTGACCGCAACCTATGCCCGATTCTTCCGCGATCAGTTTCCGCGCAGGCAGTTGACTCTGCGGGAAGCCGGAGTGCAATATCCGCTGGCGAGAGAAGTCGCCGACCCGGCGAAGGAAGGAGTCCGCTTCAACGTCACCGGCTTCTTTCAACTGTTTTCGGGCGGCGCCCTTACCCAGCAGCCCCAGACGCAGGATTACCGCGTATCGGGGTATTACACGCGCGGGGGCCACGTAATCCAGTTCGGCGCGGATCTGGAGCGGAACAACGACTATCAGCTCGACGCCTCGGGATTCGAGGGCGATTTCACTTTCAACGGCAGCCGCACCAGCTCCCCCGCCATCCGCGGTTCGGGCATCGCGCTGGCGGACGCGTTTTTGTCCATGCCTTCCGCCTTCACGCAAAATTCCGGCAAGAGTAACCGCCTGCACGAGAACCGCTACCATCCCTGGATCCAGGACGATTGGAAGATCTCGCGCGGCCTGACGCTCAACCTCGGCCTGCGCTGGGAGCCGTGGCTGCCGCCCATCGACCGCGACGGTACGGATCGCGACCGCCTGGTCGGTTTTCTTCCGGGATTCCGGTCCACGGTTTCGCCGGTGGCGCCGGCGGGAATTGTCCTGCCCGGAGACGGCGATTATCCCGCGTCACTGGTCCGCAAAGACTGGAACAATTTCGCGCCCCGCGTAGGGGCTGCGTGGGATGTTTTTCACACCGGGCGCACAGTCCTGCGGGGCGGATACGGAATCTTTTTCAAAACCATTCAGGACAGCGTTTTCGCCAAGGCCACCGAGGTTCAGCCCTACGCCCTGCTGGTCTCCCGGACGGATCTGGTGACCAGCATTGTCAATCCTTATATTGGCTATCCGGGAGGAAGCCCGTATCCGTATCGCGCGCCGAAATCACTGGCCGACATCAAATTTACCTTCCCCATCAGCGGCCAGATCATCGATCCCACCATCCGCAGCGGGTATCTGCAGAACTGGAACCTCGCGGTGGAGCAGGCGCTGCCGGGCAGCGTGGTTCTGACGGTCAGTTACGTCGGAAATCACGCGGTCAAGCTGCTGGGCGACGTACTGGTCAGTCCCGCTGTCTACGGGCCCGGGGCCACCGTCGCCAATCAGGAGAGCCGGCGTCTTTATCCCGGCTACAGCCAGTTGATCACCCGCAGCCCCTTCGGTTTCGCAAACTACCATAGCCTGCAGATTCAGGCGCGCCGACGCGCCGCTCGCGGCCTCACGCTCCTGGCGAATTATGTCTGGGGCAAGGCGATCGACAACGTAAGCACATCGGTGGCCAATAACAGCGTGGTGCGCAATCCGTTCAACCCGAACATCGACCGCGCGCCGTCCGACATCGATGTGACGCACAACGCCAAGTTCGCGATTGTGTACAGCCTGCCGGGCATCCAGGGCTCCACACGTCTCGTGCGCGGCGTTTTCAACGGCTGGCAGACGAATGCCATTGCGTCGCTGCGCAGCGGGCTGCCGCTCCGGGTGGTCTCCGGCCGCGACAACTCGCTTTCGGCGAACAATCTGGACCACCCGGACGTGATCGGGGACAGCACGCGTCCGGCGGGGGCCGATCCGCAGGAGCAGTGGTTCAATACCGCGGCCTTCGTGCAAAACGCGCCCGGGACCTTCGGCAACGCGGGCCGCAACATTATCCGGTCGCCCGGGAACATCTCGGTCGACCTCTCCCTGTTCAAGAATTTTACGCTGCACGAGGCATGGAAGATTCAGTTCCGCGGTGAAGCGTACAACTCCCTGAACCACCCGAATCTGGGCAATCCTACCGTGAGCCTCAACAACCTGAATTTCGGGCGAGTCCTGGTAGGCGGCTCACCGCGCGTGATTCAACTGGCGCTGAAGCTGATCTTCTGAAGGTGGCGGGGACCGGCCCTTCTGACTGCCGGGCCCAGGAACCAACCTCAGCTCCGCCGCCTCCTCTCATTTAGGATTGAAGTATGACGGACGCCACGCTACTGGCGCACATCAGCCGCCTCCCTCATGGCCGGGGCAGCTTCAAACAGCTGGTCCGTGAATTGGGAGTCAAGGCCGGTTCCCGCACCGAACTGGAATCCATGCTCGACCGCTTGTCCAGCCGCGGCGACCTGATCGAAGTGCGCGCCGGCCAGTACCTAGTCACCGCTCTCACCCGCGAATTTGCGGCCGGGCGCATCCACATGCATCGCGACGGCTATGGCTTCGTCACCCCCGATCGTCTCATCGAGGGCATTAAGGGCGACGTTTACATACCGGCCGCTTCCGCGCGCCGCGCCATGCACGGCGACCGCGTCCTCATCCGTATCGCCCGCATCGAGCACGACGGCAGAGCGGACGGCGAGATCCTGAAGGTGCTCTCCCGCGCCCATCCCACCGTGGTCGGCGAGTTCCGCATCCGGCGCCGGGGATCTTTCGTCGCGCCCCATGACGAGCGCATTCACGAGTGGATCGAAATCCCCGAGGGCATGGAGATCCCGCCCGCGGGCAAATCCATCGATCGGGTCGGCGTCGAGCCTATCGCGATCAGCGATGTTACACAAATGGACGGCCTTATCGTTAACGTCGAGCTGCTCGAATATCCCGATCGCGATCAATCCGCCGTGGGACGGGTGATCGAGATTCTGGGCCGCCCGGATGATTTCGGCGTGGACGTCGAGATCATGATCCGCAAGCACCACCTGCCGCACCGGTTCCCGCCCGAGGCGGTCGAGCAGGCTCAGAGCGTAGCAGCTGTCATCACAGGCTGGGAGATCGAAGGCCGCCGGGACTTTCGCGGTTTGGACGTGGTGACAATCGACGGGGAGACCGCCCGCGACTTCGATGACGCGGTGTGGGTGGACGCGCTGCCCGGCGGGAACTTCGCCCTGCATGTCCATATCGCCGATGTCAGCCACTACGTGAGGCCCGGCACGCCCATTGATCTCGAAGCGCGTCTGCGCGGGACCAGCGTTTATTTTCCAGATCGCGCCGTCCCCATGCTCCCCTTCGAGCTTTCGACCGGCATCTGCTCGCTCAATCCCCACGTCGACCGGCTGGCGCTGTCCGCCCTGCTCGAATTCGATCACCGGGGCGACCTGGTCGGCCAGGAGTTCACACGCGGCGTGATCCGCAGCGTCGAGCGCATGACGTATACGGATGTCCACCTGCTGCTCGAAGGCGACGAAGGGTTGCGGCGCCGCTACAGTCCGCTCGTCTCCCGCTTCGAGCAGATGCGCGAGCTGGCGATGATCCTCAACCGCAAGCGTCAGCGCCGCGGGTCCATCGACTTCGATCTTCCCGAGCCGCTGATCGAGTTCGACCAGTTCGGGGCCATGACGGGCGTCACCCGCTCGCCCCGCAACATCGCGCACCGCATCATCGAGGAGTTCATGCTGGCAGCCAATGAAGCGGTCGCCGCGCGCCTCGAGTCCGCGGGCATTCCCACCATCTACCGCATTCACGAGACGCCCGATCCCAAACGGGTGATGGAATTCGAGGAATCGGCCAAGCAGTTCGGCTACTCGCTGGGGGGCGTACCGGTCAAGAAATTCGCTTACGCCGATAAAAGCCGCGACGGACGAAAGGCGCGCAAGGAGATCGCCCTGGCGGATTCCTCGTTCGCCGCCACGGCCAGAGATTATCAGAAGCTGATCGCCAAGTTGGAAGGGAAGCCTGAAGAGCGGATCCTGAACTTTCTGATGCTGCGCTCGCTCAAGCAGGCTCGCTACAGCGTCGATAACGCCGGACATTTCGCTCTGGCGACGAAAACCTATACGCATTTCACGTCGCCGATCCGCCGCTATCCGGACCTGATCGTCCACCGCCTGCTCACGGCTCTGCTCGATTCGAAGTCCGCCATCCCCGAGACCGCGCTACGCGTCACGGCCGAAGAGTGCTCCCAATCCGAGCGCCGGGCAGCCGATGCCGAGCGCGAGCTGGTCGAATGGAAGAAGGTGAAATTCATGATCGACCGCGTCGGTGACAATTTCAACGCGCTGGTCATCAGCGTCACCCGATTCGGACTGTTCGTCGAACTCGAGGATCTCTTCGTCGAAGGGCTGATTCCGATCGACACGCTCCCCGCCGATCGCTATGCCTTCCACGAAAACGTGCGCAAGATCATCGGATCCCATACCCGCCGCGAATTCTCGATCGGAGACCGCGTCCGCGTCTGCCTCGACCGGATCGACGCGGCCGAGCGAAAGCTGCAGTTCTCCATCCTTGAACCGGAGCGCCCGAGGAAGAAGCGCCGTTGACCGCACTCTCTCCCTGTCCAAAACATTGACGACGGCTCTTTACACCTGTGCCAATTCGGTAGACACGACTGCCCTTGGGACCGCGCCAACCGCTTAAAAATGTTTTTTTTGGAACATTTGACCGTGGCCCCCCAATTGCTTGATACGCAGTGGGACTTGAACTCACTACCTTTTTGAAAGGGAGAAAGAATGAATTCAGTTTGTGGAAACTTCGCGGCCGAACCGGTCGAACGCCCCGGCCAGAGCGATCTGATGGTGAATGAGCTCTTCGAGCAGCTCATCCGCAGACAGATCCGGGAACCTCGTCCGGCTGCGGCCGCCTTCGGTTTCCCTCCGGCATCGAAAGCGCGGCGGGAAATGCGCGGCAATCTGCTGCAAATGCCTCGCGGCTAGATCACGTCCTCACTGAACACCGCTGACCGTCCAGCCCCTGCAAGTGATCTTCGGGTCCTCAGGCATATCTTTTTCGATATCGGATCGACAATACTCTTCGGACTCCCGAGCGGCGGTTCTACCTGCTGCGCCGACTAAGCGAGTGAGATCGTGACCGGCCCGCCGGCCGACGCGGGTATCGCCCGCTTCGAGATTCGGCTCGGGCGCAAGCGCCTGGCTCGTCCATCCTGCTGGCTCGCCTGCTTGACGTCTGGTTGAGCTGGACCTGGGAGGAGTGAATAGCAAAGCTGCCCCGAACCGGCTCGGGATGCCGCTTTGGCCGGTCGGCAAAATCCGGCAGATCCCGAGTTCTCCCCCCCCGGTGTGCGGCGCAAGGCCGAACCGAAGATCGCGGCGCCGGCGGAACCTGCTGCTCGGGGCAGTATCAGGCAGCAGGTTCCGGACGGTTTCGCTCTCATGTGTTTCGTTACGCCCGCACAGCTGCCCGGTAAAAAACCGCTTTCAGGAGCCCCGACAGAACGGTTCGGCGGTCAACCAACCTGGGATCGGGAAATCCGGCGTTCGCCATGCTTCCAAGCACTCGCGCCTCGGAATTTTCCTTCAGGCGATGGCGCGATTGGATCCAGCGGGACAGCGCATTACCGCCGCCACCCTCCGGCCCTCCGAAATCCAGCAGGTGGAGACATCCCTCCGTTTTGAGAACCCGATGGATTTCCCGAAGTGTCTTATCCTTCGTATGATACCGCGCGACCATCTCGGTGCGCTTGTGCGCCAGCCCCTCGATCTCCATATACGTGTGGTCGACCCCCGCCGCCAGCAGCGCCTGATGGAATTCGCGAACCGTCGGCAGGTGGCCCGGATCCTGCGTGCCGCACCACATCTGGATGCGCAGGCGCCCTTTGATCCGGTCGAGGTTTTTCGTCAGCAGCAGGGTAGGCGTCGTTGTCGATGTAGCGCTTCTTGTCGGGACCCAGGTAGGCGTTCGGATAACTGTGGCCACGTGCACCACGTTGCCGGACTGATTGAATAGCGAGCAGAACATGTCCGGATACTTCATCGCCAGCCGCGTCGAACCGCGGCCGCCCATGGAGAAGCCTTCGATGCAGCGCCCGTGCCGCGCGGCGATGGTGCGGTAGCTCTTGTCGATGTGGGGAATCAGCTCCTTGACGATCGTGGTCTCGCCCATGAACTTGCCGTCATGGGAATCTTTGTAGAGCGTCGCCTTGCCGCCGTTCGGCATCACCAGGATCATGGGCGGAAATTTGCCCGAGCGGATCCCGCGGTCGAGTATCTGCGCTTCCTCGAAGCCGTGCAGCTCGTTCCCGCCCGCCCCGTGCAGATTGTAGATCACCGGGTAGCGCGCCGCCGTGGCCGTCAAGTAGTCGGGCGGCAGATAGATGCAGTAGCCCACGTCATGCTTCATCGAGCCGCTGAAGTAGGTATGGTGCGTCACTCCGGCGGGCAGTTGGCCGGCTTCGGCCGGTTGACCCAGATTGTCGACTGATTCGTCTTGGCCCGGGCGGCGTCGGCGGCCGGATCCTGAGCGGCCAGAGATCCGGCGAGTAGGGCAAGCAGCGTGAAGGTGCGCGTCATCCATACAAGGGTAACGCACCGGATCAGAAGCTACTGGCTGAGCTCGTGACAGGCCGTGCAAACGATGGTCGCCTTGTTCTCCCGGTGGCAGTCCACGCAGGCTTTCATCTTCAAACTGAGCTGTAGCTTCACCGTGTCGCCCGCCCACACGTTTCCGTGGCATGCCTCGCAGGCGACCTTCGATTTGTGCTTGCCGTGGCTGAAAAAGACGAAGTCCGGCAGCCGGTAGACCGGCGTCTCGGGTACGATAGCCGTCTCCCTGGCCAGCCCTGCCAGCTTCCGGATCGGCTCTTTGTCCTTGGCCACTTCCTGATGGCAGACCATGCACTTCGACGCCGCCGGGAAGCCTGCCCGCTCGCCCGTGCCCGATTTTTCGTGGCAGTAGACGCACTCCAGCTTCAGCTCCGCGTGCCGTTTATGGCTGAACGGCAGCGGCTCGCCGGGAGCTGCCGCCGCCGCTACGGCAAGGAGTACGCCACCAGCGAATCCGAGTAATCCTTGTTGTATTTGTTGCCTCCCCCGGCGGCCACCACCACGAACTGCTTCTTCGATTTCTTTCCCATGAAAGTCATCGGCGTGGCGTGCGCGCTGGCCGGCAGTTTCACGGTCCAGATCTCCTTGCCGGTATTCTTGTCGAACGCCCGGAAGCGCTTGTCGTTGGTCGCCCCGATGAACACCACTCCCCCGGCTGTCACCAGCGACCCGCCCAGATTCGAAGTCCCGGTGGGCGCGATTCCCTTGGCGAGCAATTCGTCGATCACACCCAGCACCGACCGCCATCGAAACTCACCCGTGTCCAGGCTGATGGCCGTCAGGAAGCCCCACGGCGGCTTCTGGCAGGGATTGAGGTCCTTGTCCCAAAAGCGTGAGTTGGGGCTGCCCATCCCCTGGTTCCGGTACGGGATGATCGAACCCTCGGGCCGTCTCACCATGCGGAAGAGCATTCCCACGTCCATCGAGTTCACGAACAGAGTGCGCGTCTCCGGATCGTAAGAGGCTCCGCCCCAGTTCGCTCCACCGTTGGTGCCCGGAAACAGGACCGTCGGTTTCAGCCCGATGGGTGTGAAGATATTTCCGAACACCGCCCCTTCGATCAGCTTGGCGCAATACGCCCGCGACTCCGGGGTCACGTCCGTCAGCTCGTCCGGCCGCATGGACTGCCGCGCGTACGGCGCCGGCTTGACCGGACGCGGCTGCGTCGGCCACGCCTGCTCCTCTTCCAGTTCGCTTTTCGGAACCGGGACCTCTTCGATATCGAACAGCGGCTTGCCCGTGACGCGATCGAAGATGAAGGTGAAGCCCGTCTTGGTCACCTGCGCCACGGCCGGTATCAGCTTCCCGTCGCGGCGCACCTCCACCAGGTTCGGCTGCGCCGGAAGATCGTAATCCCACAGATTGTGGTGCACGGTCTGGAAGTGCCAGAGGCGTTTGCCGGTGGCGGCCTCGAGCGCCACCAGCGAATCGCCGAACAGCCCGGCCCCTTTGCGGTCGCCCCCATAGTAATCGGTGGCCGGCGAGGTCAGCGGGAGAAACAGGATGCCGCGCGAAAGATCCACGCTCAGGATCGACCACGCGTTGACAGCGGCGCGGTCCTTCCACGACTCGCCCTGCCAGGTGTCGTTTCCGTATTCCCCCTTCTGCGCGACCGTGTGGAACACCCACGCCTGCTTTCCCGTGCGCGCATCGAAGGCCCGCACGTCCCCCTTCGGCCCCTGCGGCTCACCGTCGCTGGTGAGCGCTCCGCAGATCACCAGGTCCTTGTAGACCGCGGGCGGCGACGTCATGCCGTAGCCGCGCCCGGGATGCTTGTCGGCGACGCCCACGCGCAAATTGATCGATCCGGCTTCTCCGAAATTGTCGTCCGGCTTGCCGGTTTCCGCGTCGATGGAATACAGGCGCCCTTCGAGCGTGCCGAAAAATAGCCGCTTCTTCCCGCCGCTCGACCACCATGCGGCCCCCCGATTGATGAACAGGTTCGCGGATCGCTCCTTGTCGAGCTTCGGATCGAATGCCCAGATCTGCTTGCCGGTCTCGGCGTCGAGCGCGATCAGACGGGCGAACGGGGTAGTGACGTACATCACCCCGTCGATCACCAGCGGTGTCGCTTCGAAAGCAGTCCGCACCGGGTACACGGTTCCGTCGCTCACGTCGCCGGTGTGGAACGTCCAGGCGACTCTCAGCCGGCTCACGTTGTCCCTGGTGATCTGCTTCAGCCCGGAATATTTCGAGCCGCCGGAATCGCCGGCGTAGGCGGGCCACTCCTGCGCCGTCAGCGCGGAAGCCGCCAGCAGAGAAGCCACGAGCACAGAAACCGCAACCGCTTTACCGAAGTCCATAACCTGAATTTCAAATCGTATCATTTCGACCGGAACGGATGAGCCGCGCGTCGGATCAGCAGCACGTACAGGATGAGGATCGTGTAGTAGAAGTTCACCGCGCCGGAC
Organism: Bryobacteraceae bacterium; assembly: GCA_035495815.1. Taxonomy (GTDB): domain Bacteria; phylum Acidobacteriota; class Terriglobia; order Bryobacterales; family Bryobacteraceae; genus DATJFH01. The sequence continues at coordinate 11,437 of DATJFH010000071.1, read as the reverse complement.
ACGTTGAAAAAGGAGATGCCGATGCAGGCCAGGGCCACCGTAGGCGCCAGCAGAATTCGAGCCATCATGATCCGCACCACCTGCGGCGGCAAATCCGGCTCCACCAGCCGCCGGCGGTGGGTCACATAGGCCCAGTGGACGGCGTTCACCGATCCCACCAGCAGCAGGTTCAGGCTGTAAAGCACGATGGCCGGCTGCTGCTGCTCGTAGCGCCCCAGCACGGCCGTCGAAAACGGCAGCGTGGCCACGGCCATCAGAAAAAAGATGTTGATCCACAACTGCGTGCGGTTCACGCGCCGGACGTAGTGAAATTGAAAATGGTGGCTGATCCAGTAAATGCCGGTGACCAGAAAGCTGAGCACGTAGGTTTTCAGATGCGGCAGCATGTCCAGCAGCGCCAGGCGCAGCGCCTCGCTGTCGCGCGCCTCCACCACCGGGGCCTGCAGGTTGAACGCCAGCAGCGTCATGGCGATGGCGAACACGCCGTCGGCCAGCGTTTCCAGGCGCGCCTTGGAAATGGCTTCCGTACTGTCGGATCGCAGCACGGCTCAGGCCGCCCGGCGGAGCAGTACCGCGGTGACGTTGTCGGGAGCGCCGGCCTTGCGCGCCGCCTCGATGAACCGGCGGCATTTGGCGTCGAGCGGCTCTTCGCCCCGCAGGATCCGCTCCAGCTCCTCACGCGGCACCACCCCGTGCAGCCCGTCGCTCGAGAGCAGCGCCAGGGCGCCCGGTTTCCAGGGAACGGCGTAGTAGTTCACCGCCAGTTGTGAGCCGGCTCCGATCGCCATCGTCAGGACGTTGCGCAGCGGATGGGTGCGCAGGCTTGCCTCGTCCAGACCGAGCGGGCGGCCGACCTCGTTGACCCAGCTCTGATCTTCGGTGACCGCCCGGAAAGAGGTGGAATCGAGCACGTATGCCCGGCTGTCTCCGACGCTGGCGATCAGCAGCTCGTCGCCCACGTCCAGGGCCGCCACCAGCGTGGTGCCCATGCCTTCCAGCTTGGGATCGTTCCGTGCCAGCTCCAGAACGCTGTTGTTCGCCTTCTGCACCGCCCGCAGAAGGACTTGGCCGTCCCGCTGCCGGGTCTCTCGCAGCACTTCCGCCATGGTTTCCACGGCCAGTTCGGAGGCCTTTTCGCCGGCCCTTGCGCCGCCCATTCCGTCCGCGAGCAGGTACAGTCCCAGCTCCGGGAGGATTCGGTAGCAGTCTTCGTTATTGGCGCGAACACAGCCCGTGTCTGAAAGGCCGAAAGCTTCAGTCATGAGGTACGGAAAATCCAAACTTCCTATCATAACTCCAGCGGAAGCCGCGACTCCCGCGGCGCCTTCCCGCGTCTCGCCTGAGTTTTTTGGGGAATGTGATTCCTGGCGGTGGGATCGCTAGGTCCGGACGTTGACCGACAGCTGTGCCAGCCCGGCGGAGAATGACGCTGCCGGATCGTATGACCGCGTCAGCGCCTCGAAGCAGGTCTCGTCCAGCGCGTGGGGAGTCTGCTGCTTCATGATCTGCAGAGCCAGTTCCGGAGCTATGGCGTCCCGATACGGTCGTTTTGCGCGAAGCGCGTCGTAAATGTCGGCGATCGCCAGAATTCGCGCGGGCAGGGAAATCTGTTCTCCCTTGAGCCCCCGAAAATAACCGCTGCCGTCGAGCTTCTCGTGGTGGGAACCGGCGATCTCGCTTACTTCATGGAAACCGGGCGCCTGCTTCAAGATCGCGTAGGTGTGCCAGGCGTGTGTCTTCAGCACGGCCCATTCTTCGCTGCCGAGTTTCCCCGGCTTGTCCAAAATCGCGCTCGGAATCGCCAGTTTGCCGATATCGTGCAGGAGCGCTGCCCGCTGCAGGAAAGTGATCTCGGATTCGCGCAGGCCCAGCGAACGGGCGATAAATACCGCCACGCCTGCTACGCCCTCCGAATGCCGGTAAATGATCGGGGTCTTGGCGTCGGCAACCTCGCCGAACGCTTGGCAGATTGCGTCCAGCGTGGCGCTGTTTCTCTTGAGTGGTTGAAGTTCGGGTTCCAGTTCGAGCACCCGCGCCTTCAGTTTCGACATGCCGCTCCAGAGCGCGCCGCGAGTGGCCAGAGACTGCATGGCTTGAACCAAAATGGGATCGAACGCGATTGCCCTGCCGCTCGTGGCCATTTCCACGGCGGCGGCGGGTCCGCTTTCCGCGTAGACGCCGGCCAACGCGTGAGCCAGCCTGGCAATGCGCGAAATCAGCGGAATCTCTTCTCCACTCAGACCGTTCGGAAAGCCGCGCCCGTTCCATCGCTCGTCGAGCGCCCGCATCGCGCTCTGACAGATTCGCGACAGCCCGATTTTTCGCGCCACCAGCGCCGCCCGCTCCCCCCGCGCCGCCGAATGATTTTCCGGCGATTTCACGACAACCGCCGGCTCGTGCCCCACTCCGGCGTCTTTCAACAGCAGCGCATAATAAAGATCGCTTTCGAGCCCGGATGGAAATTGGATTTCCCTCGCCAGTTCCATACCCAGGACGCAGGTGCGCAGGCAGTGCCCCGATGTCCGCCCCTCCGCCAGATCGAGCGCCGCCGCGAGCGCCGAGATTACTTCGGCTACCGGAGGCGAGGAAATTTCTGTGCCCCTGGAATAATGTTTCGCGGAATTGGAGAGAGCTAACATGTAAGGTCTTGATTAGACTGTTTCAGTATAGATTTAGGTGGATGCCTGAAGACAGTGTTCTTCTCGCTTAGTACAGTCTAGTAAGTACCACCATGGAGTTCTAGGTTTGTTCTAATGCCCGAAACAATTCCGATATTTTTCAATGGATTGTGGTTAATTGAACCAGCCCGGGTTGAGTCATTACCTTATTACCATCGAATTGCTCGATACTGAGGTAATAGAATTCCCTAGCTTGCGAGCAGTGCCTGAAGGTCGGCTGCGGCGCTCCGGCCCTGCGCGGGTTTGCCAGGCGATCATTCGAATGGAGACGTTGAAAAATCGAGGAAGGCGCCGACGGGACACACCAAACGCGATCACCTGAGCGGAAATGCGGAATTGTCTTTATCTGAAAACCGGTCACGCCTGCTCGGCGGCTGCCACAGGCTACGTTCCGCGCAGATTAGGCCGTCTTCGCGATTGCAGCTTGTTTGGTGGCGTCCTGCCCAAACAGATAAATGCCGAACAGCGGTTTGGGATCTCCCCGGCCCCAGCGGCTGACCTGCCACTTGGCGCGCAGATATTTGATGTCCGGATGCTGGCTCAGATCCAGAAATAATTGGTAGGTGCCGCAGTAAAACTTCTGCGGAAAGGAGACGAGCGGTTTGGCGCCCCAGTCGATTTTGTCCGCCGAGCCCCAAACCGAAATATCCAGGCTCTGCTGTTCGATGATGCGCGTAATCCCAAGGGTTAACAACAGTAACCCTCCCGACATTGAGTTGAGACTCAACTCGGGACCTGTGCCCGCTTCGCGGATCACGGTTTCCGGAATGAGAAAGTTGGGTAGCATCTCAGTTTCCCCATACTAGAGTCTCACAACTCAGGGTCAAAAGGAAGACTTAACCCGGGGAAATCATCGATAGCGGAAAGCCGTTATCCTTCTTGAGTTTGTGCATGCTCGGAGGATCCCTTCGGGGCTGCTCCGGCCCCGCCCCGCGGAAAGACTGCAGCCCGTTTAGTGCAGGCCGAACGCCACCACGTTCGATCCGGCCGCGATCGCGATGTAATCCTTCTCCTTGAATCGATAGGCGATGGGTGATGCGCTGATCTGCTGGCCGGTATTGAAGTGCCATAGCGCCTTACCGGTCCGGGCGTCCAGAGCCGTAAATCCGCCCTGATCGTCCCCCCCGAACACCAGTCCGCCCGCCGTCGAGAGCAGCCCCGCGCCGTAGCGCTTCGATCCGATCTGCGGATAATCCCAGACCAGTTTGCCCGTGGTCACTTCCAGCGCGCGTACATGCATCTGCCACGGCTCCTCCGGACTCTCGATGTACCCGGTCGCCATGAAGGCAAATCCGCCCGGACGAAACGTGTCGGCGGATTTCGTGTTGATCCCGCATCCCTCCTGCGCGACGACATAAAACAAGCGTGTGTCGGGATTATACGCCGGCGACATCCAGTTGGTGGCTCCCGCCGTGGCCGGGCACGTTTTCGTTCCCTGCAGAGTCGGTACGACTCCAGGAACCCGGATGGGACGGCCTTCCGGCGTCAGCCCCGTGGCCCAGTTCAGCAGTTTCACGAACGGCGTTCCGTGCAGGAACTTCCCCGTCACCCGGTCCAATACGTAGTAGAAGCCGTTCCGGTTGGCCTGCACCAGAAGCTTCCGCGTTTGACCGCCGAGTGGCGCGTCGAGCAACACCGGTATCTCCACCGCGTCCCAGTCGTGCACGTCATGCGGCGTGAATTGGAAGTACCATTTCATCTTCCCGGTGTCGGCGTCCAGAGCCACCATCGACTCGGTGTAGAGGTTGTCCCCCTTCCGCTTGTCGCCGTCGAAGTCCGGCGCCGGATTGCCGATGCCCCAGTAAATCAGGTTGAGTTCAGGATCGTAGCTGCCGGTGAGCCAGGTGTTGCCTCCGCCGGTCTTCCAGGAATCGCCCGCCCAGGATTCCGACCCCGGCTCGCCCGGCTTCGGGATCGCGTTCCAACGCCACAGCCGCTCCCCGGTAACTGCGTCATAAGCGTCGAGCCAGCCGTTCAGTCCGTGGTCGCCCGGCGCGATGCCGACGATAATCTTCCCGTTCAGAGCCAGCGGCGCGACCGGACACCAGTAGCCGTCCTTCGGGTCTGCCATTTTGACTTTCCACAGCAGGTTCCCCGACCGCGAATCGAGCGCCACCAGCTGCGCGTCCGGCGTTCCGAAATACACGCTGTTCCCATACACCGACACCCCGCGATTCGGTCCCCGCTGCATCGCCGGTTCGTGGTGGTACTCCCAAATGAGACGCCCCGATTGCGCGTCGACGGCGTACACCTCGTTCGGCTGCGAGATGTACATCACCCCGCCCGATACCACCGGGACCGTCTCCAGCCGCGTCGCTCCCGGGACGTGATAAATCCACTTCGGGACGAGCGACTTCACATTGCCGGTATCGATCTGGTTCAACTTCGTGTGCCGTTGAGAATGGTAGGAGCCGGAATAGCTCAGCCAGTCCGACGCGCTCGGGTTGGCCAGGTTCTGATAGGTCACTTGCGCGTCCAACGCCAACGCCAGAACGGCGAGCAGCAGAGCGATCCTCATTGGCGGACCTGTCGGCTCAGGAATGCGAGGAGGTCTTGCATTTCTTCGGGTTTCAGGGTTTGGCCATAATGATGCGGCATGAGAGACTCCTTTCCGTACTCGAGTTGCTCCAATTCCTCCTTGTTCAGCAGATGGAGCCGGTAGTGAAGATCCATCACCTGGAGCGAAAAATTGTCTTCGTTCTTGATCACCCCTTCGATCGTTTCACCGGCTTTGGTGGTCAGCTTGACCGGCTGGTAGCCGCGCGGAATAAACGGGCTCGGGCTCGTCAGCGACTGCCGCAGCTGTTCGAGACGCCGTTCCGCCGCGATATTGGAAAGGTCGGGCCCGAGGAGCCCGCCACGCCCCTTCACCATGTGGCAATCGCCGCAGCGTGCTTTGCCCCGGAATATGGCTTCCCCGCGCTCCGCGTTTCCGGATACGAATTCATCGGATGCCGTGGCCCGCAGGTTGCGAATGTACGCCACGATTTTCCAGATATCGTTATCCGGAAGACCCGTTTGCGGCATCAGCGTTCCGGGGATGCCGTTCTTGATGGCGCCGAACAGGTCGTCATCGGTCCTCCGCAAGTACCTTCGCGTGGCCGCCAGGGCCGGACCGCGGTCCCCCACCGTGCCGTCCAGCCCGTGGCACGCAGTGCACGACGAGTTGTAAAGCTGGCGTCCCGCTTCCACCACCTCCCGGCTGCGCCCCAGCGGATTCGTGCTGGTATTACGGCTGCGCTGCCCGGATCTTCCCCGCGTCTGGGCCAGCAGACGCAGCGATTCGCTGAACCCGCCTTGCACGGTGATGGCGAGAACGATCGGGATCAGCCACGGCATGCCGATAGTGTACTCGAAATCATCGGTCGGCTGGCAATTTGCGGCTGGTGGATCCGGACTCGCCTTTCCATGTGGCTTTCGGCGCCGCGCCGCGGCTCAAAACCCGCCAGCCGCGAGCCGGTTGACAAGGCCGCGCGGGAACGATATTGTTTCCCCCAATGACACGCAAAGAATTCCTCGCAACACCCCTGGCCGCCGCGGCAGGTCTTGCGGCCGCCTCCACGCATCAGCCGAAACGGATCAACAAAGCCGTCGAATTGCTGTCCAGCGGACAGCCCGTCTACTACGTGGGTGGAGGCGGCGGTTACGAAGAGGGCAAAAAACTCGCCCACACCTACGCCGACTACATCAATTACGAAATGGAGCACGGCGCGCTCGATTTCACCGCCCTCCGCGCCTTCATGCAGGGACTGGTCGACGGCGGACCGACCAAGAGCGGCCACCGCACGCCCGCCGTCATCGCCACGCTGCCGGTCATCGGGATCGATGAGAATCACATGCGCGCGAACTTCTGGGTCGCGCAGCAGGCCCTCTATTGCGGCATCCACGGTATTCTGTTGTGCCACGCCCGGAGCCCGGAAGCCGTAAAGTGGCTGGTGCGCGCGGCCCGCTATCCCAATGCCAAACCCGTGTCGCCGGAGCTTGGCGAAGGACTGCTCGGCAGCGGCAGCCAGGGCTTTGCCTCGAAGATCTGGGGCATTTCCTCTTCCGAGTACACCAGGCGGGCCGACGTCTGGCCGCTCAATCCCGATGGCGAATTCATGCTGGGCCTGAAAATCGAGGATAAGCACGCGCTGGCCAATGCCGAGAAAGTCGCCGCCGTGCCCGGAATCGCCTTCGCCGAGTGGGGTCCGGGCGATATGGGCCTCTCGCTCGATCTTCCCGACGGTCATGGCGCCAACGAGACTCTCCACCCCAAAATGCGCGAGGCGCGCGCCCGCGTTCTGGCGGCCTGCAAGAAGAACAAGCTGGCGTTTCTCAACACCGTCCGCTTGACCGACGTCGAGGAGATGATCCGGGAAGGCGTGATGATCGGCTCCGGCGGAGGAGCGGAAACCGCCGACAAAGGCCGCAAGTTTTCGAAGCGGCAGATGCCCTGGTAGCCGCCTCGTCTCAGAATGGCTTGCGCGGCAGCTTGCGCTTGGAGCGCGGCGGATAGAGTAGTTCCTGGCGCACCGTCCTGGCCATCAGAATCCGCCCGCCGTGAGACTCGAATCTGTCGTGAGGGCTTGCCCGCCCTCACTGCTGAAAGCGAAATTTTCCGAGCCAATCCATCACGGCTTGGGAATTGGATATAATCCGGCAGGTCAGTTGAGAGGAAGTTCATGAAAACGCTCATCACGAAAAGGGAATTTCTCACTGCGGGCGCGGCCGCCGGCCTGATGTTCGGGGCAGGGCGTCCCGCCTCGTCGCGTCCTTCGAGAAAGGCCAAAACCACCAAGCTGTTCAAGAGCCCGGGCGGATTTCCGAACGGGATCGCCGTGGCCCCCGAGGGTCTGTGGATCGCCGAGCAAAAGCTCTCCGGCGCTCAGGCGGCCGCCTATCACATGGCCGAGCCGGCCGACCTCACCGAGAACGCCTGGCTCGTCGATTGGAACGGCAAGCTGCTCAAGACGGTGAAAACGCCGTCCCGAAACACGAGCGGCATGGCCTACGGCGGCGGCTATGTCTGGATGTGCGCGAACGCGCCTCCCGAAGGAGTCTTTCAGGTGGATATGAACTCGAAGGTGATCAGCCATCGTCAGATCCCCCTCGGTCCGGCCAATGACGGCGGCGGATGCCACGGCGCCATGTGGCACGAAGGCAAGCTGTGGATCGTCGCCAACCGGCTGCACGGCATACTCCGCGTGGATGCCGCGACGTGGAAACCGGAGTTCATGATTCCCTTTCATATGGCGCCGGGCCGGATGCGGTTTCACGGCTGCGCCTGGGACGATGGCGCGGTCTGGCAGATCACCGGAAACGACAGCAAGAACTATGCCGAGGGCCGTCCCGGCCTGGTCAAATACGATGCCGCCACCGGCAAGGTGCTGGAGACCGTGGAATTCCTGCCGAACTCGTCGGACCCTCACGGACTCGCCGTGCATGACGGGAAGCTGATCAGTTGCGACGCCGGTATCCATCCCGGCTGGCCCAATAACGACAGTCCCACCAGCGGCTGGATTTTCAGGATCGACCTGGTCTGACCCGCGTCTCCGGAGGATCGTTCTATACCGGCTCTGGGATCGCTGCCTGAGCAACGGCTCCAACAGTTCCATCAACGGAATCGGCGCCGGTATTCGATCGACGGCGGCAACGTCAACGTCGTTTTCTACAACTATCCGGCGCTGCTGCCGATCATGGCGACTTGACGCCGGAGAGCCGCGGTCAGCTGAACAACTCGTGTCCAACGGCGCTCAAATACATTTATGACGGCGCTCGAAATCAGGAAGCCGCGCCGCCCGTCTTCAGCGCCAGCCGCACCATGGCGGCCACCTCCCGCGGGCTGCCTACTCGCACGAAGTCGAACCCCGCGGCCCGCGCGCTCTCGATGCCCGCCGCCGAATCCTCCACCACCAGCGGACGCGCCGCGCCCACCCGCTTCGCCGCCAGCAGATACGCGTCCGGCGCCGGCTTGTGCCGCGTCACGTCCTCGCCGAACACCATCGCCGCCAGGTACGGAATCAGTCCCGCCCGCTCGAGGACCGGCGCCACCTCCAGCCGCCCGCTCGACGTCACTACGGCCACGCGGTATCCCCCCAGTGACCGGATGAGCTCCACCGTTTCGGCCGGACAGGGATCCGCCTCACCGATCTTCCGTCGAAACAGCTCCTTCTTGGTCGCATAGTGCGGCCGCAGCGCTTCCACCTCCACCGGACGGGACGCCAGCGTCGCCAGGAATGCCAGCATATTCCGGTCCGCCACGCCGATGCAGTTCGCGCAATAGGTCTCCCAGGTCAGCTCGATCTCGAGTGGCGCCAGCGTCTCCCGCCAGCAGCGCCAGTGGATCGGTTCGGTGTCGGCCAGCACTCCGTCGAAATCGAACAGCACCGAATCGTAGCCGCGTGTCAATTGGAAAACCGGATGGAACTGGCCATGTCATTGAAGACGCTCTCCAGCTCCCGGTAGTCCCGCTCGGGCGCGATGAAGATCATGTAGAACAAGCCCTGCGGACGGTTTACCGTCAGCAGCACATCGGTTTCCGCCAGCCCCCGGTAGGGCGAGTCGCTGCTGAGTCGGGTCACCAGCGCCTGTTCGCCTTCCACCTTGATCCGCCGCGGTGCGCCGGCCTCCCGCAGGTTCGGATTGGCGGCATGCAGATGATGTATCAGTTCCCCGGTCGCCTGCTGGAGATCGGTGGTCTTCGATTCGGGAAAGAAGTAGCTGACGATCACTCCGTAGCCAACCTGGCTCCGTCCGCTCGCGTCCTGCACCAGTCCTTCCCGCGGCGCGATCGTGACCGTGGCGGCGTTGCTGTCGCCGAACACCTCCCAGTTCTCCGGATAGGAGATCGCGTATTCTCTGCCCTTCAGTTGCTTGAACCGCCCGGAAGGCTTGCTGCCCGAGGGAGGCGCCTCGATGCGCGGCGCCCCCGGAGCGCGCGTGGGCGGCGGCAGCTTGGCCACCAGCGCCTTCGCGCGATCGAAATCCCCGGCTGCAGCTCCGTAGGAATGCCGCGGCAGCGCGCGGATCTCGTCCTGCACCGCCTTCACCCGATTGCCCGGATCCGGATGGTCGGAAAGAAACTGCGGCGCGCGGCTGCCGCCCTCGCCCTGGAGCTTTTCGAAGAAATGAGCCATCTCGATCGGGTTGTATCCGGCCTGGTTCATGATCCTCGCCCCCAGCGCATCGGCCTGGCTTTCATCGTTGCGCGAGAACTTGAGCAGGAATCCCGCCGCGCCCAGGTTGGTCAACTGAGCCAGCAGATTGCTCCCCGTCACCGCGCCCGCCAGGATCGCCGGGATCTGCATCAGGTTCGCCTTAGACGCCTGATTGGTCCCGTGCCGCAGAATCACGTGGGAGATCTCGTGCGCCAGCACGCCGGCGAGCTGCGCTTCGTTATCGGCCGCCAGAATCAGCCCCGTGTGCACGAACGTCGGCCCCCCGGGCAGCGCGAACGCGTTGATCGACTTGTCGCTGACCAGCGTATAGGTGAACTGGAATCCCGATTCACGCGGTTCTTTCTGAGCCGCCAGCCGCTCCCCTACCCGGCGGATGTAATTCTGCAGCTCGTCGTTTTGCACAGGCTGGTATTGCTTGCGCACCTCCGCCGCCGCCTGCAGTCCGAGTTGGATGTCCTGCTGCTTGGAAAAAAGATTGAACCCGGGTTTGATCTCTTCGCCCGGCTTGCGCCCCTGCGCCGCCGCGGCGAGGACCATGACAATGGTGAGCAGTCGTTTCGTCATCGTCATATTTTCAGGATATCAAGCCTGAAGACCGGTTCCGCCCGCCTCGGCCGGGCAGGGTATTTGACTCCACGACTTCCTGACTGTACTGTGAGGACGTGATCATTCTAAGGTCGTACCGTTCAGGAGGCACGCCACGCACCTGCTGCCCACCCCCGATGAAGTAGTGCAGATCCTGCGGGACACAGCCGCCTTGCGCGACGGCCATTTCGAGTATCCGAGCGGGCTGCATTCGAACGAGTATCTCCAGGTCCCCCTGGCGATGCGCTATTACCAGCACGCGCGGACCCTCAGCGTGGGTCTCAGCCGTCTTCTGCGAGCCAACTCCGAGCTCCGCGCCATGATTCCCGAGTTGTCCGTCGTCGCGCCGGCTACCGGCGGGCTGCCCGTCGCCTATGGAGTCTGCGAAGCCCTCCGCGCCAACCAGGTCTACTGGGCAGAGCGCGGCGACGACTGCCGTCCCATGCGCTTCCGGCAGTATATGGAGCCCCGCCAGGGCGAACCGGTCGTGCTCGTCGACGACATCCTCCGGTCGGGCTCGAAACTCAGCGAGATGAAAGCCCTCCTCGAATCCCGGGGAGCCAGTGTGATTGCCCTCGCCGTGATTATTTACCAGCCCACTCCCGAAACCGTGGACTTCGGCGCGCTGCCTCTCTACCACCTGGCCAAGCTGGATGCCCAATACTACAGTGATGCCAGGACTTGCGATCTCTGCAAGCGGGGCCTTCCGCTGGAGAAAGTCTGGGTGTGACTGCCTTGTGTCCGGGTTAACCCCAGCAAAACGTAGTACTTGTGATCCATATAGCCCAAGGTGCTTAAGTACAGTGCAGTTTGTTACAAACCCAGTAATATGTTATTTTTAGGGCTCGCCGGGTAAAGATTTCCACAATCTTTTCCACATAGTGGTTGAAAATCTATGAAGCTCAGCGCCTTAGATTGGTCGGTGGTCGCGGCTTATTTCCTGTTCAACCTGGCTGTGGGATTTTACTATCGGGCGCGCGCCGGTAAGAGTACCGAGGAGTTCTTCGTCGGCGG
>DATJFH010000070.1:0-8288 GCA_035495815.1 Bryobacteraceae bacterium | reverse complement strand
GTCGGAAGTACCCAAGACAAACGCCCCACCTCTGCGGGCCGTCCCTGAAGAGAATCCGGCGGCGGAGTCGGGGCCGGATCAACCGGGACGCGCCACGGCGGCCTGACACGACGCTGATCTTTCACAAGGGTTACACTGTCGGAAATGACCCACGGTACCTTTACGCGGCGCCGGCTCCTGGCGGGCGGAGCGGCGGCTTCGGTGTCCGGATTCGCGCAATCGGCCAAGCGTCCGAACATTCTCTTCCTGCTCGCTGACGACCAACGGGCCGACGCCCTGGGCTGCATGGGCAATGGCATCATCCGGACGCCGGTGCTCGACCGGCTGGCGGCCGACGGCGTTACCTTCTACAACAACTTCTGCGCCACGGCCATCTGCATGACCAGCCGCGCCAGCATACTGACGGGGCAGCATGAAAAGATTCACGGTGTGAGCGGCTTTCAACGGGCGCTTCCAGCGGAAACTTTCGCCCAAACCTATCCGGCGCTGCTTCGGAAGGCGGGATACCGCACGGGATTCATCGGCAAGTATGGAATCGGCGGAAAGCTGCCGGCCGCCGAGTTCGACTATTTCAAGGGCTTCGCGGGTCAGGGCAAGTACGAGCAGGTAATCGACGGCAAGACGGTGCACCTGACCGACCTGATGGGCGACCAGGCCGTGGAGTTCCTCGACGGCTCTTCCGCCAGGCAACCGTTCTGCCTGTCGGTCAGCTTCAAAGCGCCGCACGTGCAGGACGAAGGCAGGGATCCCTTTTCCCGATTCCATTACGCTCCACGGTTCGAGGCGCTCTACGGCGACCAGACGATTCCCGTTCCGAAGACCGCGGCGGCGCGCTATTACGATGCCATGCCCGCGTTCATTCAGAAATCGGAGGGCCATCGCCGGTGGCAGATGGAGATGTCGACGCCGGAAGACTACCAGAAATCGGTGAAAGGCTACTACCGGCTGATCACCGGCATCGACGAAGCGGCCGGGCGCATGCTCGATTCGCTGACCCGGCGCGGGCTGCGCGACAACACGATCGTCATCTATACGGCCGATAACGGATTTTTTCTCGGCGAGCGCGAGCTATCCGGCAAGTGGCTGATGCACGAGGAGTCGATCCGCACGCCGCTGATTGTCCGCGACCCGAGACTGGCAGGCGGCTTGCGAGGCAAGCGCCGCGGGGATATGACGCTGAATATCGACATCGCGCCGACGATTCTGCGCGCGGCGGGGATCGAGCCTCCAGCCGTAATGCAGGGCCGCGACCTGGCGCCGCTGACCCGAGGGCAGGCTTCCGGCTGGCGGCGGGAATTTTACTACTCACACCTGTTCGAGCACGCGACCATTCCCAAGAGCGAGGGGATTCGCGACGAGCGCTGGAAATACGTGCGCTATATCGAATCCGATCCGCTGTACGAAGAGCTGTACGACTTGCGCAGCGATCCGCAGGAAACACGGAACCTGGCCCGCGCCGGCAGTCACGACGACAGGTTGAAAGCCATGCGCGAACGCTGGAAAACGTGGCGGGCGGCGCTCGAAAGCTGGAAGCCCGGCGCGCCATGGATCGAGCCGCGGGCCTGATCGGAATCTTACTGTGGCTGCCGGCAGCCGGGTGCACCCGTCCAGCCGTGAGCCGGGCCGGACCGGCGCAGGTCCGGATCGTCGAACGCGCTTTTCCGGTTTCCGCCGCGACTCTCCGGCAGTCGCTACTGGCTGCATTCGCGGCCCGCTCGCAAAAAATTCCGCCCCCCTTCAGAGAGATGCGTGCCGAGGAGTTGAAACCTCCGTCGTATCCGCCTGACTGGCTGGAGGGCTTTGTGGATCCAGGCGAGTTTCTGAAGCCCTACAAACAGATCCCAGCCCGGCTGCGTGTAAACGATCTGCTGCTGGCTGACGCGGGCGGCGACCGCTATTGGCCCTCGGAATATGTCAGCTCATCCCATCCGGCGCAGTTTCGCTGCGAGTTCATACTGCACTTCGAGGGTGTTCCCGGGGGCGGGGCGATAGCGCAGGTATTCGAGAAGGCTCCCGCGGTCTGGACGGGGATGCGCTGGACGATCGGGCACGCCGGTCCGGGCCGATATCGGGACATCCGCTTCGTCGAGCCAACCGTTCGGGACCGCCTGGAGGCGCTTCGCATGCTCGAGGCGGTCCGGTAGGCGGGCGCAACGTTTGCGATATACTTACCGGCACTATTCCCATGTCGAATTGGAGTCGTTGAAATGACGAAAAGAGCCTTGTCGCTGCTTCTGTTGAGCGCTTGCATTCCCTCGTTGCGGGCCCAGATCATGACCGGCTCGATTGCCGGGACGATCACCGACTCGAGCGGCGCCACCATCCCCGAGGCTTCGCTCTCTCTGACTCAAGTCACGACGGGCACCGCGCGGCATTCCAAAACGGACGCTTCCGGCGATTTTTTGTTCAACGGGGTCGACGGCGGCGAGTACCAGCTGACGGTGGAGAAGACGGGATTCAAGACTCTGCAGCGGCGCGGCATCGTGATCGCCACCGGAGACCGTGTTGCGATCGGCGCGGTCGTGCTGGACGTGGGCGCGGTGAGTGAAACCGTATCGGTCACCTCCACCGCCGCGCTGGTGCAAACCACCAGCTCCGAGCGCAGCGACGTGATCACCGGCAGGCAGATCGAAGACATTCTGGTGCAGGGACGCAACGTCACCGACCTGGTGGCGCTCGTGCCGGGCGTTTACATGGATAGCACGCAGACGGCGCTGAGCGGCTCGATCAACTTCTACGTCCAGGGCAGCCGCAGCACGTCGAACAACGTGTCGATCGACGGCGTCATGGCCACCGATCTGGGCAGCGCGGGCAGCACCAAAGCCGTGGTCAGCATGGGGGCGGTGGGCGAAGTGAAAGTGCTGGTGAGCAACTATCAGGCCGAATACGGGCGGATGTCCGGCTCGAATATCGAAGTGGTCACCAAAAGCGGCACGCGCGATTTTCACGCGCAGGGCGAGTATTTCATGCGCCGCGAGTCGCTCAACGCCAACGCGTTCTTCAACAACCGGAACGGACTGCGGAAACCGATCGCGCGCTACAACACGATCACGTACAACATCGGCGGGCCGATCTACATTCCCGGGAAGTTCAATCGCGACCGCCAGAAGCTCTTCTTTTTCTGGAACCAGGAATACTGGCCGACCAAAGGCACGGCGAACGGGCAGGTGACGGTCCCCACGGCGCTGGAGCGGGCGGGTGACTTCAGCCAGAGTGTGACCCTGGCGGGCGTTCTCATCCCGGTACGCGATCCTTTCAACGGGAACGTCCAGTTCCCGGAGAACGTGATCCCGAAGTCGCGCCTCGACGCGAGCGGGCAGGCGCTGCTCAACATGTTCCCGCAGCCGAACTTCACGAACCGGGCCATTTCGCTGGGGAACTACAATTACGTATTCGCGTCGCCGCTGGACAACACGCAGCTCGCCGACACGGTGAAGGTGGACTACAACATCAACTCCAACAACATCGTATCCGGCTCCTTTTCGTATTTCACCAATCCGACCATCGGGGCCATGGGCGCGGGGAACAACTCGAACTGGCCGCAACTCTACTGGAGCCTGACGAATCATCCCAGCACGGCCAGCGTGCGGTACACGCACATTTTCGGGCCGTCGCTGATCAACGAATTCCGGGCGGGTGGACTGACGCAGCCGGTGGATACGTCAACGGAACCGGAAGACCTCAAGACGAACCAGCGCAAAGCCGTGGGATTCGCCGCCGGACAGCTTTATCCGGGGGCCAATCCGCTCGACGTGATTCCCAACGCTACATTCGGCGGGGTCCCGACGGCGGCCAGATTGAGCATCGAATCGCGCTTTCCGCGGTACAACCGCTATCAAATCCTGAGCTTCAGCGACAATGCGACGTGGACGCATGGAAGCCACATCGTGAAGGCGGGATTCTATTACGAGTATTTCCACCGGATTCAAAAAGGCTCCACCGGATCGCCGCCGTTCAACGGCAGCTTCGATTTCGGCACCAATGCCACCAACCCGCTGAACACGAACTTCGCGTACGGCAACGCGATTCTGGGAACCTTCAACAACTACACCGAGGTTTCCTCGCCGCTGTGGATGCACGTCACCGAAAAGAACACGCAGGCTTTCATCCAGGATACGTGGCGTCCGTTCCGGCGGCTGACGCTCGACCTGGGCCTGCGGTTCTACTGGGTAACGCCAATCACCGACCGCGACAACCTGATGGGGGCCTGGGTATCTTCGACATACGATCCCTCACAGGCGATGCAGCTCATTCGTCCGGCGCTGCAGGGCGGACGGCGCGTGGGAATCAATCCGGTGACCGGGCAGACTTATCCGGACGTGGCCATCGGAGCGATCGCGCCGGGTGTAGGCAAGGCCTACAACGGGATGGTCCTGGCAACCACAAACAAAGACTATCCACCGGGGATGGTGAACGGAAGCGGGACGCTGGCGGCTCCGCGCATCGGTTTCGCTTATGACGTTTTCGGCGACGGCAGCACGGCGATCCGGGGCGGATTCGGGATGTTCTACATGGGCTACGCGACCGAATTGTACGGGAATTTTTTCGTGCGGCAGCCGCCCTTGATCCAGCAGCCGACCATCTACTACGGACAGCTTTCCCAGTTGACGAGCTCGACCGGATTCGTTTTCCCGGCGGCCAATACGTATGCAGCCGATCCCAGCGGCATCCTGCCGAAGACCATGAACTTCAGCTTCTCGGTGCAGCGCCGGGTATGGGGCGGCACGATCGTCGATGTCGGCTACGCCGGCTCGCTCGGACGGAATCTGCAGTGGATGCGCAACATCAATCAAATTCCTGTGGGCGCCAATTTCCTGCCGTCCAGCCAGGATCCGAGCACGCCGGGGAGGCCGCTGCCGGCCAACTTCCTGCGCGGCATTTCCGGCTACGGCCCGATCAACATCATCGAGATGGCGGGGTCGAGCAATTACCACTCGCTGCAGGTAACGGCCCGCCGGCGCTTCGCCCGAAACATGCAGTTCGGCGCCGCCTGGACGTGGTCGAAGACGCTGGATTTCAACGATACCGATCAGAGCGTGGTCAACACCCTGATGGACCTGCGCACCTGGAACTACGGGCTGGCGTCGTTCGACCGGACCCATATCGTCAAGATCAACTATCTCTACGATCTTCCAAAGCTGCCGGTGCGGAACGCCATTCTGCGCGGGATCTTTCACGGATGGCAGCTCTCCGGCATCACCAGCTTCGTGAGCGGGCAGCCGCTGGGCGTGGGATACGGCACCACGACCGCGGTGGACACGACCGGCACGCCGGACCTGGGCGCGCGCACGGTAGTGGTCGGGAATCCCGTCCTGCCGAAGGGGGACCGGACATTCGCGCGATTCTTCGACCCCACGGTCTTTCGGCTGGCTCCGGTGGGCACGGCCGGAAACGCGGCGAAAACGGTGCTGCGCGGACCGGGGGTGAACAACTGGGATTCGTCGCTGGCCAAGACGTTCCAGATCGTGGAACGAGTTCGACTGCGGGTTCGGGTTGAGGCTTACAACGCCTTTAATCACACCCAGTTTTCAGCGGTAAACACGACCGCGCAATTCAATCCGGCGACCGGCGCCCAGACCAATGCCGCCTTCGGAAATCTGACGGCGGCGCGCAGTCCGAGGACGGTGCAGCTGGCGGCCAAGCTCTGGTTTTGAGGCCGGAGGGACACCGCCGGTTTGGAAACTCCCCCTGGTAGAGAATACGCTGCAGGCGCGGCCGGGCGGGCTGATTCAACTGGCTGCCGGCGCCTCCTGTGCGAGCTTGCCCAAAATCCCGAATCGGGCGTCGGTTGCGTTTTCCCCAAGATAAGCTACAATTAAGGTTGCTGGTGTGTCGAACTATTGAAGTGGGCGAAAGCCCACTTTTTTGTTGGAGATGAAGATTTGCAGTATGAGCAGTTCGATTGTCTCGAAAATAGAAGCGATCGCTGAACGGGTAGCGCAGCCGGAAGGCATCGAGGTGGTCGAGGTGGAGCTCAAAGGCGGCGGGCGGAACCGTTTCTTGAGAATATCGATCGACAAGCCGGAAGGTGTTACGCACGGGGACTGCGAAATGATTTCGCAGCAGGTGGGGGCCATTCTGGACGTCGAAGATGTTGTGCCGGGCGCTTACACGCTTGAGGTCAGCTCGCCGGGCGTTGAAAGAAAGTTACTGAAATATAAAGACTTTGAGAGGTTTAAAGGAAAAAAAATCAAAGCTGTTTTGCGGGAGCCGGTGGAGAATGCGCGCCGATGGGAAGGAACTCTGGCATCGTGCGCCGACGGCCTGATCACCCTGGAGGTTGGAGAAGGGAAAAACATTCAGTTCCCCTTCGAGCAGGTGGAGAAGGCGAATCTGAAATTCGAGTGGGGAACACGAACGAACTGACGTTCCCGCAACGGAACCTTTGTTATGGGGTCAATCTACCAATCCATCGAGTTGCTGAGCAAGGAGAAGGGGATCGAGACGCAGATAGTCCTCGATGCGGTAAAGGACGCGCTTCTGGTCGCGGCCAGGAAGCACTATCGCACCAACGAGAACTACATCGCCGAGTTGAACGAGAAGACCGGCTCGATCGACCTGTTCGCAGTAAAGAAAGTGGTCGAGACGGTTGAAAATCCGGCCGTTGAAATGACCTTGTCCGAAGCCCGGCGGATCGACCCGGAGGCCGGATTGGAGTCGGAAATTCGCATTCCCAAATCGACCGACCTGCTGGGGCGCATCTCGGCTCAAACCGCCAAGCAGGTGATTTTTCAGAAGGTTCGTGAAGCGGAGCGGGATACCATCTATCAGGAGTACTCGGGACGGGTGGGTGAGCTGGTCAACTGCACGGTCAAGCGAATCGAAGGCACGGACCTGGTGCTGGATCTGGGAAAAACCGAGGCGCGGCTCCCGAAGAAAGAGCAGTCCAGGCTGGAGAACTACAGCGTCGGCGATCGCGTCCGGTGCGTTATCAAAGCCGTGGACAAATCGAGCAAGAGTCCGGGGGTGGTGATTTCGAGAGCCGCCGCGGAGCTGGTGATGCGGTTGTTCGAGCAGGAAGTACCGGAAATTTACGACAGCACGATCGTGATCAAAGGCTGCGCCCGGGAAGCGGGGGAGCGGACCAAGATCGCGGTGCAGAGCCGTGACCGGGATGTAGACAGCGTCGGCGCCTGCGTGGGAATGAAAGGGATGCGGGTGCAATCCATCATTCGGGAACTGCGGGGGGAAAAGATCGATATCATTGAATTTTCCGAAGACCCCGTCGTCTTTGCCACCCACGCGCTGAGCCCGGCGAAGATCAGCCGCGTCTCGATCGTGGATCCGGTCGGCAAGCACATGGAGGTAATCGTCGACGATTCCCAGCTTTCGCTCGCCATCGGAAAGAAAGGGCAGAACGTACGCCTGGCGGCGAAGCTGTTGGGCTGGCGGATCGACATCAAGAGCGAAGAGGAGAAGCGCCAGGAGGTCGAGTCGGCGATGGCGGCGCTGGTGGCCCCGGGAGCGCCTGTCTCCGTGCTGATCGACTATGGTCTGGGGGAGAAGCTGGCGGAGAAGCTGGTGGAATCGGGCGTGGCGACGGTGGAGAAGCTAGGTTCGATGACTCCTGAAGATCTGGAAGCGATTCAGGGTATCGGGCCGAAGATGGTTGAAAAGATTCAACTCGCAGTCAACGCCTATTACGGGCAGTTCGAAATGGGCGGCGAGGCGGGAGGGGCGCCGGAAGGGGTCGAGGAAGGCGAGCTGGAGCCGGGCGCCGAAACGGCAGTCGGAACGCCGGCAGGGCCGGAGGCGGACATCGAAGAGGAGACACAGCAGGCGTCGGGAGAAGCGTTGGAGACTTCCGATGCCGCCGCGGGTGAATCTGATACGATGGAGGATACTCGCACTTCGGCTCCAATTCCGGACGATGACAAGGGCGAAGTAAAAGAGAGTTAGTGATTTCCACTACATATAGCTTTAGTTTGTCTATGAAGAAGATCCGTATCAACGTGCTCGCGCGGGAACTGGAGGTGAAGTCCCACCTGATTCTGGAACTTCTGCCAGATCTGGGAGTGACGGAAAAGTTGACCCACTCCAGTTCCATCGACGAGGACGTGGCCGACAAGCTGCGGGTACGTTTTGGCATCGAACCCGTCGGCAGTGGAAACGGGCCGTCACCGGCCCATGTCGAGGTAGAGGAAGGGGCGCAGGCTGCAGAGCCCGTACGCGCCGAGCCGCAGGCGAGGCCGGTGGAGTCTCAGAAGGAGAAGCCGGCGGCCGAGGCGGCGCCTCCCCCGGTAAAGGCGGAGCCGCAGCCGGAACCGGCGGCGCAACCGGAGCCGGCG
>DATJFH010000069.1:0-22273 GCA_035495815.1 Bryobacteraceae bacterium | reverse complement strand
CAAAATCGTGGACGCCCTGCGCAACAGCAATACCATCACCGCGACCGGCATGGTTCAGGAGAATTACCACCTCTACCTCACCACGGTTACCGGTCTTCTGGAGAACAAAGAGCAGATCGAGAACACGGTCGTGGACGTGGTAAAGGGAACGCCGATTTTCCTGAAGGCGCTTGCCGACGTCGTGCCGGGGGAGCGCCCGACTTACAACATCGTCACGGCGAACGGCAATCCCGCGGTTCTTGTAAACGTCCTCCAGCAGCCGGACGGCAATGCGATCCAGGTTGCCAATGCCGTTAACCGGGAACTGGCCGCGATTCGCAAGACATTGCCGGCCGATATCGAACTTTCGACATTTTACGACCAGTCCATCCTGGTTCGGCAGTCCATCGCCGGAGTAGCCGAGAGCATCGTGATCGGGCTTGCGCTCTCGGTGCTGGTGCTGCTCGGATTTCTCAAGAACTGGCGTACGACGATGATTGCGGCGGTGGTGATTCCGATAGCGGTGCTGATGGCCGTCGTTTTCATGGAACTGTTTCACATGAGCTTCAACCTGATGACGCTGGGAGGCGTGGCGGCCTGCATCGGGGTGGTGATCGACGACGCCATCGTGATGGTGGAGAATATCTCGGTTCACCTCTCCATGGGGCAGTCTCCGGCGGAGGCGGCCCGCAGCGCGATCGAGGAACTCACGCCGGCGCTGGTGGGGTCCACGCTTACGCCGATCATGGTCTTCGTGCCGCTGGTTTTTCTGGGGGGCATTACGGCCGTATTCTTTCGGGCGCTGGCCCTTACCCTGGTCACGGCGCTGCTGGCCTCGCTGGTGCTCGCCGTGTTTTTCACGCCGGTGCTGGCGGGATACTTCCTTCGCCGCCCGACCGGTCCGGTCGAGACGGACCTGGAACGCGCCGAACAGGCAGGTGAAGGTAAAATCCTGCGGGAATTGACGAGGCGGTACGAGAAGGCCCTTGCCTGGACGCTCGGCCACCCGGCGATAGTCATGCTGGCCGCGCTGGGAGTGATCGGAGCGACGGCGCTGATCTACTCGCGAATGGGAACCGGTTTTCTGCCCGAGATGGATGAAGGGGCGTTCGTCCTCGATTACCGGACGCCGGCCGGAACCTCGCTACAGGAGACGGACCGGGTCTTGCGGCATGTCGAGCAATACCTGCGCGAGACGCCGGAGATCGAAAGCTACTCCCGCAGGACCGGCGCGAGGCTGGCCCTGGCGATCGCGGAGCCCAACACGGGGGATTTTCTGGTCAAGCTCAAAGAAAAGCGAGAACGCTCCCTCGAAGATGTGACTACCGAGCTGCGCCGCAAAATCACTCACTCGGAGCCGGGAATCGAAGTGGAGTTTCCGCACATTCTCGAAGATCTCGTCGGCGATCTGGCGTGGTCGCCGCAGCCGATCGAGATCAAAGTGTCACACGACGACGAGCGTGTTTATAAGGAAGTCGCCCACTCGATCGAAGAGTGGCTGCCGAAGGTCAGAGGCGTAGTGGATATCGTAAACCAGACGATCGTCATCGGTCCTTCCGTCAATTTCCGGGTAGACGCCGAGAAGGCCAGCCGCGCCGGCTTCGGCGTTAACGATGTCGCAAATCTGGAAGCGGCGATGGTCGACGGTCAGCTGGCCTCGACCGTGATTCACGGAGACCGGCAAATCCCGATACGGGTGCGGTACCCGGCCGAGTACCGTTCGAACACGGCAAAGATGGAGTCCCTGCTCCTCACGTCGCCGACGGGGACGACTCTGCCGCTTTCGAGCGTGGCCCACAGCGAAATCGAAGAGGGTCAAACCGAGATCAGGCGGGAGAACCTGCGAAACATGTCGGCCGTGACAGCCCGTCTCGAGGGCCGGGATTTGGGCTCGGCAATGGACGAGATCCGGGCGCGGCTCTTTAAAGAGGTGACGCTTCCTCCGGGCACGGACATCGAATTTGGAGGGCTGTATCAAATTCAGCGCGAATCTTTTCTGGACCTGTTCAAAGTTCTGCTCATGTCCATACTGCTCATCTTCATCATTCTGGTCTTCGAGTTCCGTTCCTTTTCCCATCCGATCGCCATCCTGATCGCCACCATCCTCTGCAGCTCGGGATCGCTGCTGGCTCTATGGCTCACGGGAACAACACTGAATATCAGCTCCTTCATGGGGGCGATCATGGTGGTCGGCATTGTTCACAAGAACGGGATCCTGATGCTGGACGCCGAGCAATACTTCAGCAGCCGGGCGTTGCCGCTGCGCGACGCCATTTTTCAAGCCGGGCGGCGGCGGCTTCGTCCGATTCTGATGACGGCGCTGGCCACCATATTCGGCATGCTGCCGTTGGCCATCGGCGCCGGTTCAGGAGCGCAGCTGCTTCAGCCGCTCGCCATTGCGGTGATCGGCGGGGTCGCCATTTCCATGATTTTGTCGCTCCTGGTGACGCCAGTGCTCTTTTTCAAGCTGCGAGAGCGCGGCTGGTAGGGTGCTCGAGCGGCCCATGAAACCTGGGGGCGGATTCCGCGAATGGGTACGGGCGGGCTGCGCCGGTTCTTTTCTTCTGCGCAGAAGAGCTCGAGGAGGAGGCCGATGGACAAGTACGTCGTGATAGTGCTCGGAGGCGGGGCAGGATCGCTTGCCCGGTTCCTGGTCGGAACTGCAATCATGGAGAAGTATGCCGGCCGCTTTCCGCTCGGCACCTTTGCGATTAACGTCTCGGGCTCCTTGCTCATCGGGATGATCATGACGCTGCTCACCGAGCGCCTGAGCCCGCACCCGTACTGGAGGCTCGGGCTCGTTGTCGGCTTCCTGGGCGGGTACACGACATTCTCGAGTTTTGAATGGGAGACCTACGTCACGACACGGGAAGGAAACAGCTGGATCGGCCTCCTTTACGTCGTGAGCAGCGTAACGGCGGGGTACGTGGCCGCCTGGGCCGGGGCATACATTACCGGACGCCGTTAAAGGGCCGTGGAGGTAGGCGAATGCTCGCGAGGGGTCCCGCAAAGAAGGTCACGATTCACCTGAACGAAGACACGCGCGCCGGGCACGAGCCGCTCTACCAGGCGGTGATGGAGTTCCTGTTTTACAAAGGGGTCTCCGGCGCGACACTCACGCGTCCTCACTCCGGTTTTGGGCCACATCACCGGATCCACTCGCCGGACATGGAAGCCACCCTGACGCAGCTGCCGGTGCGCGTGGAGTTTATCGACACAAGCGAAAAGGTGGAGCGTCTCATGCCGCTCCTCCATGACCTGGTGACCGACGGGCTCATAGAAGTTCAGGACACTACGATCGTCAAAGCCGTCTCGCGCGAGGAGGCTTCGAACGAAGCGCCTCTGGTGAAGCGCCGGGAGGCGCGGGCGGCGAAGATGCTGCGTATCTTTCTGGGGGAAGCCGACCAGTGGGAAGGAATCGCTCTTTATGACGCCATCGTCAAGCGCCTGCGTATGATGGAAATCGCCGGCGCGACCGTATATCGGGGAATTCTGGGCTACGGGGCAAAGGGCAGAACGCACAAGGAAGGCTTTCTTCATCTCTCCCGCGACCTGCCGGTCATGATTTCGGTGGTCGATTCGCCGGAGAAGATCGACGAGGCAATCGCCGCTGTGGAAGCGATGCTGGGCGACGGTCTGATCGTCGTTTCCGACGTGGCCATGATTCGCCTGGTTCACAGCTTGCCGGAGGGGACGGGTGGAGACAGGTAAGCTGGTCCGGGTCCATCTCTCGGAAGCCGACAAATACGAGGGCCGCCCTCTGTACGAAGCGATCGTGGAGCTGTGCCGGAATCGTGAGATCGCCGGCGCCACGGTTTTTCGCGGGCTCGAAGGCTTTGGAGAAACGGCGCCGATTCACCGCCGGCATCTCATCGCGAGCGACGCGCCCATTTCGATCGTGATTGTCGATACCGACTTGAAGATCGAGAAGCTGCTGCCGGCCCTGGAAGCGCTGGCCGACACATCGCTCATTGCCGTCTCGGGCGTGCGGATGCGGCGGGTGGAGAAGGCGGGAGGCGGAGCATGACCGGCGTCAGGGCGAGGCGGGTTTCGACTGATTGGACTTTCCGGCGCGCCGCGCCTTTTCGGCTTTCAGGAAGTCGAGCACGAAGCCGTCCCGGCGGGCTTTGACTTCGTCCACGCTTTTAGCCGACCAGTCATAGAAACCCTTGCCGGTCTTGACGCCAAGATCGCCATTGGCGATCTTTTGGCGATAGATCTCCGGAGCGCGCGGCTCGTTGTAGAGATCCTGTGAGACATAATCGACGATGCTCAGGCACATATCGAGTCCCACGATGTCCTGATGCTCGAAGATGCCGTACACGGGAAGGCGCAGCCCGAAGCCGGACCTGGCGACCACATCGACGTCTTCCACATCCGCGATGCCCTCGGCGACGATGTTCGCCGCTTCGCGCACCATGGCCATTTGCAGGCGATTGCCGAGCTGGCCGGGCCGGTCCTTTTTGACAATCACCGGCGTCTTGCCGCAGCTGGCCAGCAGGTCCCGGACATCGAGCGCCGCCTGGGCCGAAGTTCGCTCGCCTTTCACGATCTCGACCAGCGGCATCAGGTGCGGGGGATTCCAGAAATGCGTGGTCATGACACGCTCCGGCCGCGCGCATCGGGAAGCGATGGCGGTGATGCTCAGTCCGGACGTGTTGGACGTAAGCACGGCGTCCGGTCCGGCGATGGAATCCATGTGAGCGAACAGCTTCTGCTTGAAGTCCATGTTTTCGGGCGCCGATTCGATCACCAGGTCCACGCGCGCGACCACGCTGTCGAAAGCCGCGGAGGCGTCCACCAGCTCGAGCGCGCGCAACGCCTGGGCCGCTTCCGCCAGGCCGTTGTCCGCGAGCAGGCGAAGCTGACGGCGCGCCGATTCCAATCCCCTGGCGGCGCCGTCTTCTGTCCGGCTGAGAATGGTGGCGGCCACACCACCCAAAGCCAGCGTACCGGCGATGCCCGGTCCCATCATGCCGGTTCCAATGACGGCGGCAGTGCGAAATCGATCTTTTGACATGAGCGATTTCTATCTTATCGCGCTCACCAAGACGGACCGGGCGGGATCCTCCGGCGAAGCCTTCGACAGACGCCGTGGACGGCGAGCAGCGTATGGGTTTCGCAGCGCGCGCGCTACGATCCCATGTAGTAGAAGCGGACCAGGAAAAGGAAAGTCAACACGTAAACCACGGCGCTCACTTTCCGGAACTCGCCGCGGAAAACTTTGAGCAGCGTGAAAGCCGTAAATCCGAAGGCAAGGCCGTTGGCGATGCTGAAGGTGAGGGGAATCATCATCAGGGTCAGGAACGCGGGAATGGCGATACCGGAATCCGACCAGTCGATTTCGCCGACGGCCGAGGCCATGAAGCTTCCGACCACGATCAGCGCCGGCGCGGTGGCGGCCGCCGGTATCGCGCCGACGAGAGGGGCGACAAACAGCGCGGCGACGAACAGCACCCCGGTGACTATGGCGGTGACACCGGTTCTTCCGCCGGCCGCGACCCCGGCCGAGCTTTCGACGTAGCTAACCACGGTGGACGTGCCGGCGAGCGATCCTACGATGGTGGCCGAAGCGTCGGCCAGGAAGATCCGGCCGATGCGCGGGATTTTATTGTCTACGAACAGGCCGCTTTCTTTCCCACCGCCACCAGCGTGCCGATGTTGTCGAACAGGTCGACGAACAGGAAGACAAACACGATCTCGATCAGTCCGATCCGGGCGGTGGAGGCGAGATCGAGTTTGAACACGGTGGCCGAGATCTCGGTCAACTTGTAGGGTTGCGGACTCCAGGGGACCAATCCGGCCGCAGCGCCCACCAGCGTCGTGGACAGGATGCCGAGCAGCATGGCGGCGCGCACGCCCCAGGCGAGCAGCAGCGAGATCAGCAGCAAGCCGAAGACGGCGAGCAGCGTGTGCGGATCGCGGAGATTGCCGAGCGTGACCGTGGTCGCCGGGTCGGGCACGATGATGCCGGCGTTGCGGAATCCGATCAGGGCGATGAAAAGTCCGACGCCGGCGGCCACGGCGGAATACAACTCGGCAGGGATGGCGGCGACGATGGCCTGGCGGAGTCCGGTAAGCGTCAGGATCAGGAAGGCGACGCCGGAGAGAAAGACGGCGCCGAGGGCGGTCTGCCAGGGGACGCCCATGCCTTTGACCACCGTGTAAGTGAAGTAGGCGTTGAGTCCCATGCCGGGCGCGAGGGCGATGGGGTAGCGCGCATACGCGCCCATCACGATGCTGCCGAAGGCGGCCGAGAGACAGGTGGCGGCCACTACGGCGGTGAACGGCATGCCGGTCTCGCGCAGGATAGTGGGGTTCACGAAGACGATGTACGCCATCGTGATGAAGGTGGTGGCGCCGGCCAGGATTTCCGTTTTCCATGCGGCGCCCAGCGCCTGGAATTCGAAATAGCGCTCGAGCCGCCCGCGCACGCTCAGGCGCTGGCCCGTTTGCGCCGGGCGTCGATGAAGGACTTCACGCACATGGCCACAAAGATCGCCATGAGCACGGCCATGATGGCCTGGGAGATGACGGCGGCGGGCCGGGCCACCTCGCCGCCGGAAAGAAGCGCGCCGATCTTCAGCAATCCGGGCGCGGCTCCGAGAAAGCCCAGCAGCCCGACGGTGACCGCGATGTGCATGGCCATTTTGCGCTTGCTGTCGTCGCGGGCCATGGCTCCGAACACGGCCAGCAGCAGTCCGAATGCCGCCGGGATCAGCGCGGTGAGGCTGACCATACCGGTTCCGAAGTATCCGGCCAGGCCGAGAATGATGAGGGCGATTCCGAATCCGATCGTAGTGGTTGCCAATTTCGACGCTCCTGTCAGTGATTCACCTTCATTCTAGGGAAGCGGAAACGGCGAAGTCCAGCAGGAGCGAATCGGCTCCGGAACGCGCGGTAATCTGCAAACCGAGCGGCAGGGCGCCGGGATGGGACATGGGAATGCTGATGGCGGGAACGCCGAGAGCGGTCCAGGTGGCATTGCAGCGGGGATCGCCGGTGGAGTCGAGGCCGAAGGGAGCCGGTCCGGGGGCGGCGGGCGTGAGCAGAACCGGAAACTCGCCGAACAAGCTCTGGGCGCGCAGCCTGATATTGCTGATGACCGCCAACGCGTCGCGATAGCGGCTTTCGGGCACGCGCAGGCCTTCGTCGATGAGCCGGGCCAGCTTCGAGCCGAGCCGCTCCCCGTGCTCCCGCCAGAGGGCTTCGTGAGTACGGGCGCCTTCGTACTGATTGACCAGGCGGGAGGCGGCGGCGAGGTCCGGCCAGCCGGGCGGAAACTCGATGGCCTGGATTCGGAATCCGTAGGCTCTCAGGCGGTCGAGCGTCGAGCGGAAAGCGGCTTCCATTTCCGGATCGGCGTCGAGAGGCTCGGGGGCGGCGGCCACGGGGGTGGAGGACTGCGGTTCGCCGAACCCCATGCGGGTCCAGAGCAGCCGCATATCGTCGGCGGTTTGCGTGAAAAGGCCGGCGGTGTCGAGCGAGGGCGCGAACGGCAGGACGCCTTGGAGCGGCAGGCGTCCGTAGGTAGGTTTGAAGCCCACGACTCCGCAAAAGGAGGCCGGACGCAGCACCGATCCCTGGGTCTGCGATCCCAGGGCGAACGGGACCATGCCCGCGGCCACGGCCGCCGCCGAACCGCTGGAGCTCCCTCCGGGGGTGTGACGCGGATCGCGCGGATTGCGGGTGGGCGCCGGATCGAAGGAGGCGAATGCTGTGGTCCGGGTCTTTCCCATGAGGACGGCGCCGGAATCCCGGAGCAGGGTGACCAGGGCGGCGTCGGCTTGTCCCTGGCGGCCGGAGTAGATCGGCGAGCCGTATTCGGTGGCCAGCCCGCGCGTTTCGTAGATATCCTTCACGCCGAAGGGGACGCCGTGCAGCGGCCCGGCTGCCGGCTCGGCTTGCGGTGGCGCCACCTGGACCCAAGCCTGCAGCTCGGCTTCACAGGCGTCGATACGCGCGAGGCACATCGAGACGAGGTCCGCCGGTGTCTTCTCACCGGATTCGAGCCAGGAGAGAGAGCGCCGCAACAGTCCGGTCGTCATAGTCGATCTGTCAGAATCCTGATGAGCCGCTTACCCGACCAGCAGCGAGCTGACTTCGGGGCGGCAGCGGAATCGGACGCCGCCCACGTTCCCGACGCCGCGGGTCACGTAGATCTGGCGCGTTCCCCAAGGTTTCAGGCCGGAGATGTAGCGCTTGTCGACGACCGGCGCGTACCGCGCTCCACCATGCCGCTGCACGATTACCTGCCCGCCATGGGTGTGCCCGCTGAGCATGAGTCCCCAGGGAAACGAGGCCAGCTTATCCTTGGTATCCGGATTGTGCGCCAGGAGCACGATGGGTTCCTGGTCCCGGACGCCAGCGAAGGCCCTGTCGCCATCCACTTCGCGCGACCAGAGGTCGCCTACTCCCACCAGCGTCACCCGCTGGTCACGGACGGTCAGGGATTCCGAACGGTTATGCAGGAGACGGATTCCGCTGTCTTCGAGCAGGCGCTCAACGAATTTATGGTCCGAGTAGCCACGGCGCCAGCGTGCCCAGTTCCCGCCATCATGATTCCCGAGGACGGCATAAGTCGGAGCCGCGGCGGACAGCTGCTTCAGTGCTCCGAGATAGGCGGCGGCATCGAAGTCATGTCGAAAAGTGATGAAATCTCCGGTAAGGCAGATGATGTCGGGTTTGCGGTCGAGCCCGAGGCCGATGGAATGCCGGATCAACGACATGGGCACGACGAACGACGCATGCAGGTCGGAAAGGTGGAGAATGCGAATGGGATGCTGTAACTTTGCGCCCGAGATCCGGACGCGGCGTTCGGTCGATTCCAGCCAGCGCGGCTCGTAGAAGCAAGGGTAGCCAATGGCAGTACTAGCCATAGCTGCGGAGCCCAATAAAAGGCTTCGCCGCGTCATCCTTTCGAAAACCTCATTCATTTCTATGATACTACTTAGGACGTGGGGACTGCGTTTCGATCCATTGTCCGTCAGCGCTGCCCGCGATGCCGGGAGGGCGCGATCTTTCGCGGTCCGCTCCTGCGCGGGTGGCTGGCGATGTACGATCGCTGTCCGGTGTGCGGGCTGACTTTCGTCCGCGAGCCGGGCTACTTCGTCGGCGCGATGTACATCAGCTACATGCTGGCGATCCCACCCTACCTTATCCTGGTCACGACGCTGTGGCTGGGCGCCGGCTGGCGGTACGAACTGGCGCTTCTCGGGGCGGTGGCGATCTATCTGCCGGTCGTGCCCTTCATGATGCGCCTTTCACGGGTGGTCTGGATGTACATCGACCAGGCCTTCGACCCCGAGAAGACCTAGAAGCCATCGTATGTTGGGCGAACGGCAGCCGCACAATCTCATATACTGGTTGGCGCATGATCCACCGCCGCGCCTTCCTCCAGACGTTCGCCGCCGCCCCCGCCGCACTGCTCGGTCAGGGCCGCAAGCCGAACCTCATCGTCATCCTTGCCGACGACATGGGATACGGCGACCTGGGATGTTACGGATCGCCCGACGTTCCCACGCCGCACATAGACTCCATCGGCCGCAATGGCGTCCGTTTCACCGACGGGTACGTCTCCTGCGCGGTTTGCAGCCCGTCGCGGGCCGCGCTGCTGACGGGACGCTACCAGCACCGCTTCGGACACGAGTTCAATTCCGGATCGATCGAGCGGGAAGCGGAGGTCGGGTTCGGGCTGCCTCCGTCCGAGCGCATCCTGCCGCAGTACCTGAAGCCGGCGGGGTATCGCAGCATGGCCATCGGGAAGTGGCACCTGGGCGCCCGGGCCGGTTACCATCCGCTGGAGCGCGGCTTCGACGAATTCTTCGGCTTCCTGACGGGGGGCAACGCTTTCGTCACCAAGCGCACGCCGGGCGGCCGGGCGGTGGGGGCTGACGGCCAGAAGGCGAACATCCCGGCCGAACGCGCCGACCCCATCCGCCGCGGCCGGCAACCGGTGGCCGAGGATCGCTATCTGACCGACGCCTTCGGGGACGAAGCGGTGCGGTTTGTCGAGCGCAACAAAGCCAATCCGTTCTTCCTCTATCTCGCCCCCAATGCCATCCACACGCCGCTGCACACGATCGAGCGTTATCTGGATCGCTTCGCGAACATCCAGAACGAGAAGCACCGGCTGCTGGCGGCGATGACGTCGGCGCTCGACGACAACGTCGGCGCATTGCTGGCGAAGCTGCGGGAGACGGGGCTCGAGAAGAACACGCTGGTCGTTTTCCTGAGCGACAACGGCTGTCCGGTGGTGACCGGGGCCGGCAGCAACAAACCGCTGAACGGGCAGAAAGTGACCTACTTCGAAGGTGGGATCCGGGTTCCGTTCATGATGCAATGGCCGGGCCGCATTCCAGCCGGGAAGATCTACCGGGAGCCGATCGTCTCGCGGGACATCCTGCCGACCTTTCTGGCGGCGGCGGGCGTACCGACGCCCTCCGGCGTGACTCTGGACGGAGTCAACCTGCTGCCCTTCCTGACCGGCGGGGGGACGCCGCACGACACGCTGTTCTGGCGCGGCGGAAAGGCGCGGGCGGTGCGCCGAGGCAAGTGGAAGCTGCTCGAGTACGGCGACCACATTTCCAACCTGTACGATCTATCGAACGACGTCGGGGAGAAGAACGATCTCTCCGGCAAACACCCTGAGGTGGTGAAAGATCTGCGGGCCGCGTTCGACGCGTGGAGCGCGAAAATGGTCAAGCCCGCCTGGCCTCCCCGCTACCGCGAGCTGACCGTGAACGGAATCACGAACAACTGGGAATTGTGACGGTCCTCTCACGATAATCTGCATTGCGTTTCAGGGGGCGGACGGCGTAGCGCCAGAAAGGCAGGTCCGCCGGGGTTCCGTTCAGTCATAGCTGCCTTCGACAAACCAGCGTCCGGCGGGGCGTTCGAAATAGATGCGGTACAAGGCGCCGTCGCTCAGGGCGACGTCCCATTCGTCGCGCGCCCAGGGAGTGGCGGTCCACCAGTCGCCGGAGATGCGCCAGGGTCCGGCAAGGGTCAGCGCCTTGCCTTGAATGCCGCGCGCGGAAACATACACCGGTCTGCCTTCGGGCGCCTGCACGGTGGCCGGGCGGGGCGGGCGGCAGCGGCGCAGAGCGAGAAAGGCGAGGCCGGCAGGCTTGTTCCCGGCCGGCGATGAGCTCGACCGCTCTATCCGGAACGCATCCGGACGATGCGTATCCACCAGCGCCGGCGAGCCTACGTTGTCCGGACCCACCACGGCGGCGATCCTGGCCAGCGTCAGTTCCAGCTTCTCCGGCTCGGGAGTGGGCGGGGAGTAGAGACTGCCCTGCGCCGGTCTGGGTTTGGCGGCTTCGGCCTGGAGCGAGACGGCCAGGACCGGGGCCGCGGGCGGATGCGCGCTCAGCTCCAGCTGCAGGAGCCTCAGCAGCGTCTTCGTGTCCCGCATGGGGACCGGGAGCCGCAGGGCGCGGTCGTGCCCGGTCTGGTTCTCCAGCTTCAAGCGCAGAAAGATCGCGATGGCGTAGAGGGCGCGAGTCTCGAGGCTGGCGAACAAGTCCTGCAGCAGTCTCGACAGGACGAAAGAGAGCGGCTCCAACTCAGTGACCGGATACTCCAACTCCATCGTCTGCTCGAAGACCAGCTCCGGTGAGACGGGATGCAGTTTGCGGCTGCCGGCGCCGCGGGCCAGCTTCTGCAGGCGGACGCCCTCGACTCCCAGGCGCTCGGCGACTCCGATTTCGGGGAGAGCGGCCAGGTCGCGGAATGTGCGAATGCCCCAGCAGTCGAGCGTCTCCTGGATTTGCGGCGTCGGCGCCAGCAACTCTACGGGCAGCGCTGCCAGCCGCGCCGCTTCCTGGCCGCGTGGAATGATGGTTACGCCGGGGAGTCCACGGGCGGCGTGGACGGCGGCGTCGGGGTTGAACGCGATGGCGACGCTGCCGCTGAACCCCATTCCAGCCAAACGTTTCGTCAGGGCTGCCGCCAGCTGGCTTGCGGATCCGAACAGGCGCTCCAGACCGGTGGCGTCCACCACCACCGTGCTCGGGTCGATCTCCTCGACCAGCGGAGAAAATTCGTACGCGCATCCGGATGCCGCCGCGCCGAGTCCATGGATACAGACGAACATGGGGAAGGCAAGTCAGAAGTCAAAGGGCAAAAGACAAAAGGCAAAAGTGCTGGCGGCGCGGGGTTTCTGCTGTTCCAGGTGGAACCGCATTCCGCGCAGGAGCTGCGAGCAGCCGGCGGCGCCCGACCAGGCCACCTTTTCGCGACTGGTTTCCAACGACAGCTCCGCGCAGGAGCGGGCGTAGGGGCCTTGTTCCAGCACCAGCAGGACGGAGCGCGTGTTCTGCACGGCATGGCGGAAGCGGAACCAGGAAGCCGGCGGGATGCGGCGCGCCGTCTCCGGAGGCGTGCTGCCCAGATCCATGGCCACCATTCCGAAGCCGGCGCCCTGGACCACCAGGTCCATCACTTTCAGGGCGTGCCCGGCATTGCCGCCGCAGCGGATCCACAGCAGACGGTCGAGCACGACGCCCGCGGCGGCGGCCGACTCGGGGTCGAAGGCGTCGTCTACATCGACCAGCGCGCAGAACTCGTCGCGTCCGGTGGCCTGCGCCAGGGCCAGGTAGAGAAGCGTGGTGCGTCCCGAGGAGGCCGGACCGTGGATTTCCGTCACCGCGCCGCGAGGGAAATCGAGATCCCGAACGCCTGAGGGCAGCGGGTCCTGCGAGGGTTTCGGACGCAGCTGGAGGAACTCGGAAAAACGTCCATCGATAAGGGGTTGGAGGGCGGCAGCGGGCATTTTAGCTTCGCTTTTTCTTCTCCTAAACCAAATTATGCAGCACGGGAGGGGGCGAGTCAAGGGGGCGTTGAGGAGGGCTTTGGCGGGCGGTTTACGAGGGCGCTTGGGGAAGGTGTTGGAGGTGAATACGCGGGAGGCTGCCTATTGGAGAGAAGGGCGTAACGATTGTTCGAGACAGGCCCTTTTGACGGCTGGTTCCTGGCTGTTGCGGCGGGGAGTGGAGAACGTTCTGCGGCCGATCTCGAGCAGGTCATTCACGCAGCGGGCCAGGGCCGGCCGTGGATCGTCGTCGGACAGGAAAGCCGACTCCTGGATTCCGCGGTAGGATTGCAGCCACTGGCGCGCGGTGATCGCCCCGTCGCGCCAGTAGCGAAACGAAGACGCCAGATCGAGATCTTCCACCATCCATTTCCGCCCCGGCGCGGCGTCACCGGGCTCAACCCGCTGGCCGGTCATGTCGAGATACCAGGCGCGCGCCACGTCCATTCCATTGCTCGAGACAAACAGCCGGAAGGTGCATCCGATGCGGGGATTCACGTCGAACACCTTGTAGCGGCCGTCGCGCGCATCGTAGCGGTAACCGAGGTCGAGTATGCCGCGGTAGCCGATGGCCTTCATGAACCGCCTGGTGATCTCCGCCACCTCGGGATTGGCTTCACAGACGCCCAGGCTGGTGATCCCGGCGTAGGGCCGGTTCTGCCGTATCTTTCTGCCGGTGATGCCGAACAGGCACTCGGACCGATCGTTGAAGTAGCCATTGAACATCCAGCTTGCTTCATCGCCGCCGGGAATGTATTCCTGGAGCATCACGTTGGGATGCTCGGGCCGGTCTTCCATGATCTGGTAGGCGTCGATCAACTCACGCTTCTCACGCGCGATCGTCTTGGCAGCGCTTCCCTCCACCGCTTTGAGGATGACCGGGTAGCGGGCCCTTCCCGCGTAATCCAGCGCCTCCCGCCTGGACTGGGGGAAGAACGTCCCGGGGGAAGGCACTCCAGCCGCCGCCGCCAGCGCCTGCATGCGCTGCTTGCTGCACAGCGAGGGCGCCAGCTCCGGATCGGTCTCGGGAAAAAGGAACGACTGCCGCAGCGGGCCGGCATTGGAGGCGAGGAACAGCGCCCCGGAATCGGTGGTGGGGATGAGCAGGGCCCGCCGTCCGAGCCTGCGGCCGATTCCCAGGAGATAATCCACGGTCCGTTCCGACGGAGCTCCGTCGAAATCCCACACGAAGCCCTGCCGGCAGTACCGGGAGAAGAATCCGGGAGTCCGCGGGTCTCCGTCCACGATGTACACGGGCGCGCCGAGCCGGCCAAGGCTGCGGGCAACGGCCAGTCCGCCGTGCTGCGCGGAGCGCAGAATCACGACCGGAGTGGAGGTATCCACCGGGAGGCTCATTCGGAGGCCATGCACGCCGTCTGAGGGTTCAGGCGCATGTCGGGCGTGATTTTCAGCACCTCCCGGTTCCGCACCACGAACGTATCGTCGATATCGTCGACGTGCTCGAGGATGAAATAGAGATCCGCCAGCTGGCCGGTTCTTCGCAGATAGTCCACGCTGGAGCTCACCATGCAATCGGAGGCCTTGGCGTGACCCCAGCGATTCAGTATATTCAACGTGTTCTCATCTTCGGCCACATATCCGGCGCGAGCCAGCAGAGCCGCAATCCATGCGCAGCAGATCTGGTCCTCCTGTCTGAACTCGCCCTTGGTTCCCGCGCCCAGCAGAGCGATTCGCTCGTGCTTTTCGCCGATGAGCCGGCAGCCCATCGAGAGGCTGTTCCGGAAACATGCCAGATACACGGTTTCGCAGCGCCAGGCGTTGGCGATGAGCCGCGTTCCGGAAGAGGAGACCAGAATCAGGGGCCGCGAGATGTCGCTGCGGCGATCGATTTCGCTCGGGCTGTTGTGCATCTCCAGGCCGGGGCAAAGATTTCCGTTGACTTCTCCGGCGATCAGGGGATAGTGGAGCGTTGCGGCCAATCGAATGGCGGCGTCCAGCGAGTCCACCGGGTAGCATCGCCGGCCACGGTCCACGGCGGTAATGGCCACGGTAGTGGCCCGAATCACGTCGACGGCGACAACCGCGTACCCGTTCTCGTAGCGCGCCGGGCTCTCCGGCAGACAGTCGATCACGAAGCTCTTCGTCATGTCTCACCTGTTTAGACGGTCATATCCGCCGGCGTTTCCAAGCACAGCCGGGCCTTGCCGAACGAGTCCGAATGCAGGCCGCGGCGGTAGATTTCCACGCGCAGGGTTTCTTCCAACCGCACATTGCTCAGCCGGACCTCGCGACCGAAGTGATCGAGGATCGCGAACTGGCTCGGCTTGTGGGGAGCTTCGAAGGACAGAGCAGCGAGGCCGAAGGCGCGAACAAAACGGTCGGCCAGAGCCCGGTTGAAATTTCCGTGATCGTCGAAGAGGCCCACGCCGGCGGCGGTTTCCCTGGCCTCGACCACCAGTTGAACGGCTCCCGCGTCGAGCCAGCGTCCGCCCTGCCGGATCAGATCGTCCACCATGGCGGGGCGGAAGGGGGCGGTATGTTTTTTCCCCAGTTCGAACTGGACGGCCAGCCCGCGCCTGCGGGCCATTTGGACCACCTCCCGGGCGTCAACGTGTCCCTCGGTGAATCCCTCCCCGCACTCGATTCGGGTGAATCCGAAGTCTGAGCAGAGATCCAGGTACTCGGGGAGCCGGCCCTGGGCCACGGCGATTTCGAACGGACCGCCGCCGGTGACGGTATCCACGCCATGCGCTTTCGCGGCGGCGATTTTCCAGCGGGTAACACTCTCTTTGGCGATCATCCAGCACGCCATCGAAATTTTCAGGATGGACATCAGGTGGGCGCTCTGATCGAGATGACTCTCGAGCGTCGTGGCGTCATAGCCCGGATCGAACGGGCTCGTCAAGGGCGGGAGATCCGCCACATTGATCAGACTCAAATACCTTTTAACCGTCATATCTCCCCACTTGTGAATGTGAGATCAGGCGCTGCGGCCCGCGGCCGGAAACGCCAGTGGTTTTGTGGACGACCCGTGCCGGACGGGATTCGTACCGAAGGCCGTGGCCTTGGCGGACAGGACGCCGTGGAGCAGATCGACCAGCGAATTGACGGGGACCGGCAAAGATCCGAATCCATGCGTGAGCTGCACGAAATCCATTTCCGAAACGGGGATGTGGAGGGTCCACTGCCGGGCTGTGAGGGCCGCGCTCCGTTCATGAAAGCTGCGGCCGGCGAGGCGCAGCGCGATCTGGGTAAATCCGAACTCCCGGCAGGCCGCACGCGTGGCCCACCAGCATTCCTCCACGGTCTCGGCCGCCCGCAATTCCTCCTCATGGCGGCGCAGCGCGATCTCGGTCTTCACGCTGGTCCGGAAATCGTTCTTGCGAAGAATGCCCGCGGCGACACGAAACTCCTGGTAACCGAGGGACTGAATGCCGACCCACACCGCTCCGCAGAACAAGGCGATGATAAATCCTCCGGCGCCACCCTTGGCGGTGCTCTGCAGCAACGAAAGCGCGGCAGCCATACCGCCGACGCCGTAAAGAAGAAGCGCCACCCGGCGGGGCGTCAAGCCACGCGCCAGGAGCCGGTGGTGGATATGACCGTGGTCGGCCTCGAAGATCGGCCGTTTTCCGAGGAAGCGGCGGGCGATGGAAAGGACCGTATCGAGCAGCGGGATGCAGAGGGCCATCAGAGGCGCGGTGATTCCCAACACGGTGGCCGACTTCTGGGACCAGATCACGCCGTAGCAGCCCAGCGTGAAACCGATCCACAGACTGCCGCAATCCCCGAGAAAGATGGACGCCGGATTGAAGTTGTAGCGCAGGAAGCCGAACAGGGCGCCGGCGAGGGGCGCGGTGACCATCACCAGCCCGGTATCGCCGTGGAGCAGGCCGGCGGCCATGGTGGTGAGCGTAGCCAGCAATCCGACACCGCTGGCCAGGCCGTCCAGACCGTCGATCAGGTTGAAGGCGTTCGCACAGGCCACCAGCCAGATCACGGTAAGCACATCCCCCACCACGCCCGGGAAATCGTAGCCCGCCAGGGAGTCGATACGCAGACCGGCCGAACACGCCAGGAAACCGGCCAGGGTCAGGCCCAATAGCTTCTCCCGCGGCCGGAGGCCGATCAAATCGTCCAGCAATCCCGTTCCGAACGCGACGATGGCGGACGGCAGCAGTTTCCACATGAGGGGCGGAAGATGGCCGGCGAGACTGGACCGCAACCCCACCAGATGCAGAATCGCGAAGGCGCCGGCGCAGGCGATCAGGAGGGGAAGTCCGCCAATCCGGGGAACGGCGTCGTCGTGCAGTTTGCGTTCACGGTCCGGCCGGTCGACCAGGCCCAGTCTGAGGGCCAGATTCCGGAAGACCGGTGTGAGTAAAAGCGACAAACCGAAAGAGCAAACGGCCAGGAGTATTGTCGTTACCATGGGCGATCTTGTTCGAAAGCGGTCGAGAGTCCCTCGATGCAGTTAAAGATCATCGGCGTCAACGCGCCGGTTCGGGCGCGGCCAGCGGCGGCCAAAGGCGGCCGAGGCTGGCACCCAGATGAGGCAAATCAAATTCCGCTGCAATGGACGTGGACACCTTCTCTGCATTGGCCAGGTTCAAAGCCTTGTCCATCGCCTGGGCAAAATCGGCCGCGTTACGGCCATTGACGATAAATCCGTTTTCTCCGGCGGCGACCATCGACTTGACGCCGCTCACATCGGTGGAGACCATGGGCTTGCCGCAGGCCAGCGCCTCCAGCATGGAAGCCGACCAGCCTTCGACGAAAGATCCGAAGACGGCCACGTTGGCGGCGTTCAGAAAGGCGGCCACCTGGGGAGGACTCTGGAAGCCGGTCACCCTGGCCGACTCCTGGAGATTGCGGGCCGCGATACTGGCCTCCACGGCGGCGCGGTCTTCGCCGTCCCCGACGAACAGCAGCAGGGCCCGCGGGTCTTTGCGCAGATACTCTTCAAGCGCGTCGAGCAGCAGCTGCCAACCCTTGAACCGGCCGATGCGTCCGCTGTTGACGAAGACGGTGCGGGCGGGGTCGATGCCGAGCGCCGCCCGGGCGGCGAGCATCGGCTGGGGCCGGAAAACGGTGGTGTCGACGCAAGTAGGCAGCCCCACCAGGCGCTCGCGATTGAGGCGGCCTTTGCTGCGGGCCACCAGCTTCAGAATGGCATTTTCATCGGCGGCCGCCAGCACCACGCTGGCGCGATCGAGCGCGGAGAACATCAGGTAGTCGAAGGCCTGGCAGAATTGCCGCGCCCACCAATAGCGGGAGACCTTGAGGGGATTCTCCACGCCGGGGAACCAGAAGCAGAGGCTGTCCCAGTTCCAGCCGGCGACGGCCATCAGCGCTTCCGGCGCCTGCAGGAACACCGACCTGCAACCCAGCGATTCGATCTCCTTCCGGTAGCGTTTCACGGAGGCGTAAAAGCGCAGCCGGGCCGGGATGAGCGGGCGGCGGGCCATGGGGCGGCGGCGGTGGACCGGGAAGAACCAGCGGGGGGCGCCGGCGATCTCCTTCTTCGTCCAGCGGCCGGCAGGCTCGTCGCCGGCGGTCTCGCCGACCAGCGCCAGCCGGTCGCCGAACAGCTTGATGAGGCAGCGGGCCATGGTCAGCTGACCGCCCGCGGGAAAGGTCTCGTAGTCCGATCCTTCGATGAGCAGAACTTCCGGAGCTGGCATGTTTCTGTCGGTTGGTTTAGTCATTCAATTCAGCCCTCAGATGGGCCGGCTCGGGTACGAAGCCGCCGCGGAGACCGCGGCTCGAATCGCGCAGAGCCACGCCGGGCTTGAGCCCGCCGGGGATGCAGGGAACGGGCGCGCCCCAACACTGGTCGCTTCCGACCGGCTGCAGGTAGTCGAGGCCGTTGGCGGTGGCACTCGCCAGGGCCAGCGGAACTTCGCGAAAAGAGCGGCGGTTCTTGAGGATCACGGGATCGCTGGCCCGGGACGGCAGCGGAGCGGGCGCCAGCAGCCGGCGCGGCGCTTCCGAGGTTGCGTAGCTCAGACCGCGCACGAACGGCTCGGCGGTCAACGTCAATTCAAGGCAAAGCGCGGCGGCAAACGCCAGGGCCAGTCCGGATCCGGCGGTGGAGAGAACCGGTTTTGAGCCGAGCAGAGCCAATGACAGCCCGGCGCAAAGGGCAACATAGCCGGCGGCAAAGCGCACGTTGGGCGCGGTCAGGAAAACATAGACGAGTCCCAACTCGGCCAGGGCGAGAATCCAAACCATTTCCCTCCCCAGGCGCCAGGCCCGCGTGGCGAGAAACAAAGTGAGGACGCCGGCGCCGGTGAGCAGCATGAGCGCGTTCTGGGGAGCGCGCATCCATGCGGATACCCAGTTCCAGCCGTCGACCTCGACGGCGCAGGGTCCGTTGCAGCGCGCCCAGTTGGCGACCATCGCGCCCGTTCTGGCGACTGCAGCCGCGGGCAGCGTCCAGGGCAATCCGAAGGCCAGCAGGGGCGAAGGATAAAGCGCGTATCCGGAGGTAACGATGTTGACCAGGGGCAGCGGAGCGGCCAGCAGGCCTCCGGCGAAGACGGCCGGAAGCGTCTCGCGCCATTGGAACCGGCAGCGCACGGCGATCAGGACAAGGACCGCGACAAGCAGCGGAAGGGCGCTGAGCTTCAGGTCCACCGCGCCGCCGGCCAGTACCAGGAGCGTCAAATTCGATCGAAAAGTATCCCGCCGGACGGGAGAGGCATTTTCAGTAAGCAGGCGCCATCCCAGGGCGATGGTCAATAGAAAGGCCGGCAGGTCGGGCGAGAGCGAGGTCTGATAATTGGTCTCCCAGCAGAGGGCGAACACCACCGGGTAGGCGCCGGCCAGAAACCAATCCGGGCGCGCGGCGCGGCGCTGAAAAACGCGTGAAACCGCGAGGCTGAAATGCAGCGCGGCGGCGAAGACCAGCAGCCCGTTAAATACGCCCGAGACGCGTCCGAGGAGAGGTCCATGGTCGAGGGCGGCGGTAAGCGCGAACCAGGAGGACGTGAACCCGAGGTTCTCGAACAGCAGCGCCAGACCGGGCACGGCCCCGGCGGTGGCCAGCCACCGGGCGATGGGGTAATGATACAGCCCGGTGTCATAGACTTTGATCCGGTCCGCCGCGCTGAATGCGGCCAGGGCAGCGAGAGCAAGCCAGCCCGGCAGCAAGCGCCCGGCCCGCAAATCCGAAATCATTCCGGAAAATTCGGAGCGCGTGGGGGCGTGAGCAAGCGTGACGGCGAGGATGAGAGCCAGGACTGCGGTGAGCGCCGCCGCGGACACCGGGAACAGCAGAGCCAAGGCCAGCAGCATCACGCTGATCAGCGTAAGGCCGATAAACAAAGCCACCACCGCGCGATCGAGGCGCGGCGCCGCATTCTCCGGCCACGACAGTCGATCGACGAAAAGTCCCAGCAACACGGCCGGTATCCCGAGGATTAGCCAAAAAAGAAGATGAAGCAGCATTCCGAGCTCGAAATCCAACGGAAAGTCCCGTCAGCCACACATCTCTGCAACCGGTCAGCCAAACCGGATCCCGCTAGCTGGCTGCGAGCATCGGACCGCGCCGCACGGCAGCCCGGCCTCCGTTGAGCGTGGTCTCGAGGGCGCTGATGTCCTCGTCCACCATCATGCGAATCAACTGCCGGAATCCGACCGTGGGGGCCCAAGCGAGACGCTTCCGCGCTTTGGAAGCGTCTGCGAGCAGGAAATCCACTTCCGCGGGGCGGAAGTAGCTGGAGTCGATTTCGACGTACTGGCGCCAGTCGAGACCCACGTGGGCGAAGGCGATTTCGACGAACTCGCGGACGCTGTGGGCCTGGCCCGTGCCGATGACGTAATCGTCGGGGCGGTCCTGCTGCAGGATGCGCCACATGGCTTCCACGTAGTCCGGCGCATAGCCCCAATCGCGGCGCGCTTCGAGGTTGCCCAGATAGAGCTTCTCCTGAAGCCCGAGCTTGATGTGAGCCACCGCGCGGGTAATCTTGCGAGTGACGAAAGTCTCGCCGCGCCGCGGCGATTCATGATTGAACAGGATGCCGCAGGAGGCGTGCATTCCATAGCTCTCCCGGTAGTTCACGGTGATGTTGTGAGCGAAAACTTTCGCGCAGGCGTAGGGGCTTCGGGGATGCAGCGGAGAAAGCTCGGACTGGGGCGGCGGCGTGCTGCCGAACATCTCGCTCGAGGAAGCCTGATAGAAGCGCGTTTTGACGCCTGTCTGGCGGATAGCCTCGAGCAAGCGCAGCGTTCCGAAGGCGCCGGCGTCGGCCGTATTCTCGGGGACTTCGAAACTCACTTTCACATGGCTCTGCGCCCCGAGGTTGTAGACCTCATCCGGGCGGATGGCGTAGAGCAGTCGTGTTAACGAGCCGCCATCGGTGAGATCGCCGTAGTGTAGGTGAAAGCGGGCGCCGGCTTCGTGGAAATCTTCGTAGATTCCATTCACGCGGTCCGTATTGAAACTGGAGGAGCGCCGCTTCAGGCCGTGGACCTCGTAGCCCTTTGAAAGTAAAAGCTCTGCGAGATAGGATCCGTCCTGTCCCGTCACGCCGGTGATCAGAGCGCGAGTCATAAGGTAATCCTCAATGTTTTTAGCAATTTATGAGACTCAACTAATATCGAAATCGAAGAGTAAGTAAATTAGTTTCAGAGACTTGATGGCACTAAGCTAAAACCTTAGGTCGATTAAGGCACACCTAGCACTCATCTAAGGTGCTCTGCCGACAGACACGATTCTAATACCCAAGTACTATGACTTCAGGCAGTTAGCGATTGGTTGAAATCGCTGTCATAGGCTGCGCGGCCCGTGGCTTGGGCCGGTTCGATTCATTTGCGTGGATGTCCGGCAGAGCCGTACATCGACAAGCGCCCGCTTGGGCTAAAGGCTAAACCGCTTCGGGCTGAAAAGCCATAGCGGTCGTAGTGCGCCGCCAGGATAGGCGAAAGGATCTATTTGTAATGAAAAGGGTTACGGTTCTGTTGTGGGTCCTCGTAGTAAACGTGATTGCCTCCCAGGCTCTCTTTGCACAGTGGCGGGCGGGTTTCTTTACAGTCGGCATGGGGCAACCTATTTCGCAAGTTCCATGGAGCAAGCTGACTCATCTCACCCTTTGCTGCGCAGCGGCGGACGTGAACGGCCAGGTTTCGAAAAACTGGCTGGATCCGTCCTCCTACCCGGAGGTTCTGTCTACTGCCCACGCGAACAATGTCAAGGTGATCCTGTCTCTCGGCGGTTCCACCACTCTTTTAAACAGCAACACTGCTCCCAATACGATCGCGACTTTCGTCAACAACATCACCGCTTACATCAATAACAACGGCTTTGACGGGGTGGATCTGGACTGGGAAACCAGCATCGACGTGAGCCAATACGCCGACCTGGTAAGCCGGCTGCGCAGTGCAATGCCGAACAAGCTCATCACCGTCGATACGGGCGACTGGGACAATCTGGTCCAGCTGTCGGTGGCGGTGTACTCCAAGGTCGACCGGCTGAACGTGATGTGTTATGACATGGCGGCGGGGGCGGGCATG
>DATJFH010000068.1:0-3108 GCA_035495815.1 Bryobacteraceae bacterium | reverse complement strand
GGAATTGAATGGGTCGTCTTCGAGAACGTGGTCGCCCGGCACTACTGGGACAAGCTTCACGAGGGATTACAGGCGTCCGCAGGCCTCGTAAAGACGGTCCCGCTCGAATCGAACCGGTCCCGCTGGCGCGACGGATCCGTCGAAGTGTATCGGTTCGCCAGCGCCAACAACCACTTCAAGGATGTGTTGCCTTTGCCAGTCGTGCTTCCGAGCGGAAAGATCGCGCTCAAGTAGTGAGTGTGAGATCCCGGCGAGTATCCAATTCTTCGGCAACCATTACATCGGTTTTGGATTTTCAGCGTTTAACCGGGCCAGCCTCGCGGCGACCAGCCGGGGATGGCACTCGTTGTGCCCCAAGATCCTGAATTGAACATGGCGACAGCCCGCATAGCCCCCGAACGCGAAAGCCCTGAACAGCATTTCCGCAAAAAGCCGCTCCGATTCCGCGCGTTCGGCGTGGCCACCGCTATTGCGATCGTGACCGCCGCATGGATGAGCCCATATTGCCGGACGGCAGAGGGCGATGTCGGGGGCCGTTTCGCCGCAGCCCTGGCCGTTGCCGCGGCAGCGGCGCTGATCGGATGGACCGCCAACTCCGCATGGGCAGCGTCGGGCCGGTGGCTCGCCCTGGCGGCGATCGGCCAGGCGGCCGCGCTTCAGCTGATCGATGCCGGCATTTTGATTCACTATCAGCACTATCGGCTTCCTGCGCAGGCGACGAGCGATTCGGTGTTGCTGTGCGCTCTGGTGGCTGTCGCTTGCCAGGCTCTGTTCGTAACGGTCGGGCTCGCCGGCCACTGGGCGGCAATTCGTGCCTGGCTCGAAAGCCGGCGCCACATGGCAGCTCTCGGCGCCGTGATCGTTCTGTGCGGATCGGTGGCCGCTGCGGTCTCCCGAGATCCGCGGTTCTTTTTGTGGGAAGCGGCGATGAGTCTGGCGCTCCAGCTCGTCAATGCGGGCAATATTCTTCTCGTGGTGTGGGCTTTGCCTACGCGTGCGCTCAA
Organism: Bryobacteraceae bacterium; assembly: GCA_035495815.1. GTDB lineage: Bacteria > Acidobacteriota > Terriglobia > Bryobacterales > Bryobacteraceae > DATJFH01. The sequence goes on along the minus strand of DATJFH010000068.1, from coordinate 2,104 downwards.
GACGATCGCCGGCCGGTTGGATTCCTTGCTGGGCAGCCCGGAGGAAGAAGGCCCGGCCTCGATCGACCGTTTCGCATTGTGCGCAGCCCTGTGGGTCGTCGTCCTTTCCGCACTCCTGGCGTTCTTCGTTTACGAGCGCCATCCGCATGTGGCCGACGAGGTCGTTTACCTGTACAACGCCCGGTATTTTGCCCAGGGACAGATCACGATGCCGCCGCCCCCGGTCGCTGCGGCGTTCGACGTCGACCTGATGGAGTATCGTCCGGACAAGTGGTATGGAGCAGTGCCGGTCGGATGGCCAGCGATTCTGGCGATTGGGACCGCGGTGGGCGCGCCCTGGATGGTCAACCCCGTACTGGCCGGCTTCAATGTTCTGCTCAGTTATCTGCTGCTGTCGGAGCTGTACCCCCGCCGTACGGTGCGGATCGCCGTGCTGCTGCTTTGTGTCTCGCCATGGCACGTGTTTTTGGCCATGAGCTACATGACGCACACGGCGACGATGACTTGCAGCCTGCTGGCATTTCTGGGCGTCGCCCGGGCGCGTCGCACGGGGCTGCTCCGTTGGGCGTGCCTGGCCGGCATTGGCGTAGGCGTGGGAAGCACGATCCGGCCGCTCGACGGTTTGATCGCAGCTCTGTTGACCGCGGCCTGGGCAATCGGTCCGGGAGGCCGGCGCCTCCGCTTTCCCGCATTGGCGGCGCTCGGTGCGGCCACATGCCTCGCCGGCGCTCTTGCGCTCCCCTATAACAAGGCCCTGACCGGCAGTGCCATCACCTCCCCCCTGATGCAATACACCGACGAGCAGTATGGCGCCAAGAGCAACGCCTACGGTTTCGGCCCGGACCGAGGGCTCGGCTGGCCGACCGACGCGTATCCGGGACACACGCCATTCGAGGCCGTGATCAATGCGGAATTGAACGGCGCGACGGTGAATACCGAGTTGTTCGGCTGGAGCACCGGATCGATTCTCCTCATCGGCGCGCTCCTCGTGTCGGGCGCCGTGCGGCGCGCCGACTATCTGATGCTCGCAGCCATCGCCGCGGTGGTCCTTGCGTATGCGCCGTATTGGGGCAACGGGGGACCCGATTTCGGGGCCCGCTACTGGTATTTGATGCTGCTCCCGGCGATTGCGCTTTCCGCGCGCGGGCTGGAATCGCTCGAGGAGCGGATGCCGGCGGCCGGGCGACAGAACGTGCGAGCGACGGTTGCGGTAGCGGCGCTTTGCGCCTTGGCCCTCGTCAACTACTTTCCCTGGCGATCGCTCGACAAATACCGCCATTACCTGCGAATGCGGCCGGATGTGCAAGCGCTCGCCAAACGACATCACTTCGAACGAAGCCTCATTCTCGTCCGGGGCGAGCGATTCCCGGATTACGCTTCGGCGGCCATATACAATCCTCTCGATCTCCATGCCAATCAGCCGGTATATGCGTGGGATCGCAATCCAGCCGTTCGCGCGCAGGTGCTGCGTGAATATGCGGATCGCCCGGTATGGATCGTGGAAGGCCCGAGCGTCACCGGGGCCGGCTTCCGCGTGGCGGCCGGCCCTGTAAGCGCGGCTGCGGCCGGCGCCAGACCATGATCTCCTACCAGGAGGCGCACGCGGTCGTTCTGGGCGGTTCGGGATTTATTGGGCGGTGGGTAGCCCGGAAGCTCCGCGAAAGCGGCGCCTGCGTGTCGCTGGTGACCCGGAAGGCGGCGTCGTTGGACGGTCAGGCAGGTGTCGTCGAAATCGACCTGACGGATTCCCAGGCGGTGGCCGCCTTCTACAGCCGTGCCCGTCCTTGCATCACCTTCAACCTCGCCGGCTATGGCGTGGACCCGGCGGAGCGCGATGAAGCCGTGGCGTGGCGCATCAATGCCGAAATACCAAGGACACTGTGCGAGTGCGTGGCTCGCTCGAGCAACCCTTCGTGGGGCGGAATGCAGATCGTTCACGCAGGATCTGTCGCCGAATACGGAAGCGCCGGAGGGGATCTGCGCGAAGACGGTCCCGCGCAGCCGCTCACCGCTTACGGCAAGTCGAAGCTGGAAGGTTCCAGGATTATCGCGGATTGCGCCGCTTCGACCGGTTTGCGCGCCGTGACAGCGCGCCTGTTTAGCG
>DATJFH010000067.1:0-39311 GCA_035495815.1 Bryobacteraceae bacterium | reverse complement strand
TATGAAGGTCCGGCCGCTGAAGAAACCCTGGCCGGCATGGGCGCCCCGATTCCTAAAGTCCCCTACTCGCACCTCGACTGGATGGGAAGGATCGTGGCGCGTGTCAGCGTCACCGGGGCGCCCGGATTTCGGATCTATGGTCCGAAGGACGGCGCGGCAACACTGACTCCGGCCGATGCCGAATCCATTCGTCTTGTCCGGCTCGAGCATGCGAAGCCGCGCTACGGCGAGGACATTTTCGAAACCACCTTGCCGCAGGAAACCAGGCAGACCCACGCGCTGCACTTCAGTAAAGGCTGCTATATCGGGCAGGAGATCGTGGAGCGGATTCGCTCCCGAGGGCACGTCAACCGGGCGCTGACGGCTCTGCGGATCGACGCCGCCGAGCCGCCCGCCGCCGGAACCGGGCTGTTCGCCGGCGGCGGGGAAGCCGGGGAGATCACCTCCGCCGCATTTTCGCCCGCTCTGGGAAAGGTAGTGGCGCTGGGCTATGTGCGGACGCAGTTCAGCGCGCCCGGGACGAAAATCAAGGCTGGGGATGCGGACGCCGTCATTGAACCCGTGGCGGGGTCCGCCGAAGCGTCTCCAGCACCTCGATCGGAATGTTGAGATTGCCTCCGGTTCCCCTGCCGAGGCGGATGCCGGGCTTCACCTCCCCATGGAAATCCGATCCCCCGGTGACGCCCAGATCGAATTTCCGCGCCAGACCGAGATACTGCTCGACGTCCGCGCGCTGGTGATCGCTGTGGTAGACTTCGATCGCGTTCAAACCGGCGTCACGCATCTGTGAGACCAGGCCGCGCATCCGCTCCGGCTCGGGACAGCCGAGTCGAATGGGATGCGCAATAGAGGAGATCCCGCCCGCTGCGGCGATCCGCTCGATCCCCTCGGTAAGGTCCGGCTCCTGACGGTCCACGAATCCTTTCGCGGATTCGTCCAGGTACTCGTCGAATGCTTCCTGGATGCTAGATACGTAGCCTTTCTCCACCATCACTTTGGCGAAGTGGGGACGGCCCGTAAGACTTCTCCCCCGCTTCTCGACTTCCTCGATCGTGATGTCGATACCGAGTGAGCGCAGGCGGCCGGCCAGGCGAAGGTTCCGGTCGCGCCGGGTCGCCTGCAATTCAGCCAGCCAGGCGCGAAAGCCGCCGGCGGGCGCCGCGTGCAGGAAATAGCCGAGCAGGTGTACCGTCCTGCCCTGAAACTTCGTGGAAAGCTCGATGCCGCAAACCAGGTCGAATCCCTTTTCCCTGGCGTGGGGCAGGGCTCCGTCATAGCCTGCCAGCGTGTCGTGATCGGAAATCGCCAGGGCTTCGAGTCCCATGTCGAGGGCTGCGTCCACCAGCTCAACGGGGGTGTATGTGCCGTCGGACTCGTTAGTGTGCGTGTGAAGGTCGATCAAAGGATATCAATCCCAAATGTTCCAGTGTAGCCCAGATCCTTCCGGCGCTTTCATCCGGAGATTCCACCGACGAATGTACGGTCACCTCCGGTTGAAGCGGCGGTTCGTAAGGATCGGAGACACCGGTGAAGTTCGGGATTTCGCCGGCCATCGCTCTCTTATACAGGCCTTTGACGTCACGCTCGGCAAGCGTTTCGATCGGGCATTCCACGTACACTTCCACGAAATTGGGAATTCGACCCCGGACCTCTTCACGGATGGCCCGGTAAGGGGAAATCGCGGCCACGATCACGATCACGCCGTGACGCGCAAGCAGCTCGCTCACGAATCCGATGCGCCGGATGTTAATATCGCGGTCTTCCTTGCTGAAGCCGAGCCCTTTCGAGAGATGGGTGCGGACCACGTCCCCATCGAGCACCTCCACCTTGGCTCCCACGGCGCGCAGACGGGCCTCGATGAGGCCGGAGATCGTGCTTTTGCCGGCGCCCGACAGTCCGGTGAACCAGAGGACGAACCCTTTATGCACGCCGGCTTTCCAGTATTTCTTCGATCAGCACGTCGACCGTGCGCTGCACGCGGCCATCGGCGGAGAAGTGGATCCCGCATTCCTTGTCGGCGTCCTGTTCCCACCACCAGCGCCCCGCGCGCTCGTCTTCGCCGGGGCTGACGGCGCGGGTGCAGGGATCGCAGCCGATACTGGTGTAGCCCTCCGCATAAAGAGGATGCCGCGGCACGCCGTTGTGGACTATGTATTGTTCCACCTGCTCCGGAGTCCAGTCGGCCAGCGGACTGATTTTTACCGGAGTGGCGTCGAAGTCCACCTTCCGAATGGACGCGCGCGAATCGTTCTGGGAACGCCTCAAGCCCACCGCCCAGGCTTTCAGCTCCTTGAGCTTGCGCTCGAGCGGGCGTACTTTGCGGATGTTGCAGCACAGCATGCGAAGAGCCGTCTGACGGTAGAACAGGTTGGGTCCGTGGCGGGAAACCATGGACTCGAGCTCCGCGGCGTCCGGGTACACCACTTCCACGGCGATGCCGTACCGCTCGCGGATTGTCTCCATCATCTGATGGGTCGCAGCGGGCAGCCGGCCGGTATCGAGAGTGATGACGCGGGGCTTGCGGGCAAGCGAAGCCACCATGTCCACAATCACCATGCCTTCGGATTGGAAGCTGGTGGAGACTGCGAACCCATCGCCATAGGTTTCAGAAGCCCATGAGAGGATCTCCGCCGGCGTGGCCTGCTCAAGCCCTGGATTCAATGAGACCAATCCCTATCAAGATACCGGAGTTGGGGCTTTTTTGCAAACCACCCCGAGCACCGGATCGGCGAAGCTCTCCCGCAGGCTCCAGAACACGATGGTGTTGTCCTTCCCGACGAAGTTGGCGGTCCAGTTCAGCGCCGGATGGCCTTCCGCCGTCCAGGTGACGTCGTTCGGCAGGTAGCTCTGGATAGTGAGTTCGCGCCGCCGGATTGCATCAAAGGGCCACAGCGTTCCTGGAAATGTATTCGTCCAGGCTATTGTCGGGACCGATGTAATGATACTCCTCGGCATAGGCGAGACCGTGGCGCTGTCCAACGGCGGCATCCCGCTGCTGGAACACCAGAGTAGTGTACTGCCGGATGGCGTTCTCGTCGGCGCCGGCGATTGCGGGCAGCCGCAGCTTGCGCTCTGCCAGCGCTGCGTTCACGTCCCGGACCATGTGGGTAACCATTGTCTTGCAGGCATGAATGGTCGCCAGCTTCGTCTGCAGTGTCGGTGCAATGTCGACCACCCGGTTGACCAGTTGCGGCCCGCGGGCGAAGTAATATTTTTCCGAGACTTTCTGGGGTTTGAGCCCGGCCGCGAAGTGCTCGGGCAAGTCCAGCTTTCCGCCCGACATCCAGCAGGCAGCTTCCACGGCCTGGGCGGTAACGTAGTGATCCGGGTTCTCTTCGTAATGCCCCGAAGGGTCGTAGCTGAAGACAGTGTCAATGCGAAGAAGGCGGAACAGGAAAATGAGCCGGGCGCGCAACTCCACTCGTGAAACGTCGTCCATTTTATGATTTCGGTATCCCAGATCGAACGCCCGCTTCAACCCCAGGACCGCGATCACGGCGGCCGTGTCGCGTTCGTTGGCAAGCACGGTTTCGCCGAGCGTCAGGTCGAAGGAGTCCTTCTCATCGTTGCTGGTGCGTATCAGGTAACCGGTATAGCCCTCCTTCAATAACTTGGCGATGGTTCCGGCGGCGAAGATCGGAGCATCATCGAGGTGAGGCGTGACAACCGCCAGGTTTTTGCCGCGATGCGGTGTCCCCGGCGCTGCCTTTTCGATGACGATGCCGGCGCTGCCCTGCGGACTGGCGGACTGCGCTGCCAAGGCGGTTGTCAAAAAATGTCGGCGCATCATTCCAGGATTATCCTACGAGCGGGCCGCCAGGGGCTCGATTACACCGGCATTCGGTGTCTGACGGGTCTCCGCTGATCCCGTGCGATCGAGATTGCCGGGGACCGGAATTCGCGCCTATGCTCCTCGGCGGCCTCGGTCGAGCTTTCCAAAGTATACTGATGCTGCTATGCGGATCGTGGAAGCAACCGAGCAGGACGTACCCATCATTCTGGACCTGATCCGGCAGCTCGCCGAGTACGAACGCCTTTCCGATAAGGTGAAGGCAACCGAAGATCAACTGCGCAAGACGCTCTTCGGTCCGCGTCCGGCGGGTGAGGTCCTGCTGGCGAACGAAAATGGCGAAACCGTCGGCTTCGCCGTCTTCTTTACCAACTATTCCACCTTCCTCGCCAGGCCGGGTATTTACCTCGAGGATCTTTTCGTGAAACCGCACGCCCGCGGAAAGGGAATCGGCAAAGCGCTGCTGGCGCGTCTGGCGAAGCTGGCAGCCGAGCGGGACTGCGGCCGTGTGGAATGGGCGGTGCTCGATTGGAACGAGCCGTCGATCCGGTTTTACAAGGCGCTCGGAGCGGTAGCCATGAGCGATTGGACTGTCTTCCGGCTGACAGGCGACGCGCTGGCAAAACTGTCGCAGGCCGCGCCATAATCGTCTGATGTCTCATCCTTTCACCCGCCGGGCGTTCCTCGGATCGGCCGCGGTCGCGGCTCTCGCCGCCGGACGCCGTCCCAACGTGCTCTTTATCCCGGTGGATGACATGAACGACTGGGTCGCCGGTTTCGGCGGGCACCCGCAGACGATCACTCCCAACATCGCCCGAATCGAGAAGCGGGGTATGATCTTCCAGCGGGCCTATTGCAATGCGCCGATGTGCAATCCTTCGCGCGCCAGTCTGCTCACCAGCCGGCGCCCCACTACGACCGCCGTCTACTGGAATGACGACACGTGGCGAGACGGCGCCCCTACAGCCGTCACCCTGCCCGAGTACTTCATGAAGAACGGGTATCGGGTCGCCGCCGGCGGCAAGATTTTCCACTCCAAGCAGACCGATTTCGGCTGCTTTCACGAATACTACAAGGATCAGGAGGAGGAGGACGACGACGCGCCCGCGTCGAAGAAACAGAAGAAAAGCATTCTGGGATGGAAGGCGCTCGACGCGCCGGACGAGCAGACCAGCGATACGAAGGTTGCGTTGTGGGCCATCGATTTTCTCCATCGCCGGCACGAGCAGCCGTTCTTTCTTGCTCCTGGATTCCGCAAGCCGCACCTCCCTTGGAACGTACCGAAGAAGTACTTCGCCAAATTCCAACCGGAGCGGACGGAGCTGCCCGCTTACCGCGCCGACGATCTGGACGACGTGCCGAAGAGCGCCACCAGCGCCGGCCGCATGGCTAACTTCCATCGCATCCGGGACGCCGGAAAATGGAACGAAGCGGTGGCCGCCTACCTGGCCTGCATCAACTACACGGACGCCAACATCGGCCGCGTGCTGGACGCGCTCGACGCGAGCCCGCATCGCGACAACACCATCATCGTTCTGTGGGGCGACCATGGCTGGCATCTGGGCGAGAAGGATCACTGGCAGAAGTTCACGTTATGGGAGCGATCCTGCCACGCCCCGCTGGTGATCGCCGCGCCCGGCGTGACACGTCCCGGCAGTGAGACGCGGAAGATCGTGGAGTACATCGACATCTATCCGACGCTGCTCGAGCTTTGCGGCCTGCCGGCCAACCCGGATGCGCAGGGCAGAAGTTTTGTGCCGCTGATGAAAGATCCGAAACGCGAGTGGCGCGCCGCGGCGGTCACGTCCTACGGACCGGACCACACCACCGTGCGCACCGATGGCTGGCGCTACTCACGCCATCCGGACGGCGAAGAGCTGTACGACGAAACGCAGGACCCCGACGAGTGGACCAATCTGGCAGGGAAACCGGAGTTCGCTGGAAAGAAACGCGAGCTGGCCGCGTTGTTCCCGCGCGAAGTCAACCGGAAGAGGATGCGAAGCTGGCAAGGGCTGCCGGTCGCCGAGCAGGAGCGGCTGCGACGCAAGCCTCTCGGCTGATCATTTGCGCGGGGAGCCGCCGCGCTTTCCACCCACCCACATCGGACTCGACCATGCCATCCCGCCGTCCACCTGGGTCACCCTCAGGTAGTAGTAGTCGCCTGGCTGGGGATTGTCGTGGTCGGTATATTCGAAGACCTGGTCGAGCGACGCGGACGCCGGAAGCGCCTGCACTTCGATCGTATCCACGTTCTTGCCGACGCGGAACTCGCGCAGACCGCGTCCGGCTGGAAGATCGCCCAGCCTGAACCGCAGGTCTTCGGCCGCCAGGCTCGCCGGCGCACGATCGGCCGGCCCCTGCGAGCCGGGCTGTTCCCGCGACTGGCGGGTACGGATGTGGACGCCGGACGCCGGGCTCGCGGCTTCGAGCTCGAGCAGCAGTCCCTTCCCGCGGCCCCGCGTCACCAGCGTGAAATCAAGGCGGTTGGGATTGCCGCTGTCGCGGGCCACCCGGTCGCTGCCCGCCAGAAACGACGGCGTACGCAGCCCCGCCAGCCGCGCGCCTTCGACCTCGATGTCGCCGGTCCACGGGCGGCTGCCGCGGGGATTGGCTCGGGAGAATACCTCGGTGTCGGAGGCGAACTTCACCAGCACCCAGGTGTGCGGATCGAAGCTGGAGGTCTCTGCGTAACGTTTCTGGTAGACCACCTGTCCATTCTTGACCAGGTCTACCGATTCGATCGGCGCTGTCCCCATTGCGCGGCACGAAATCTTGCGCTCGGCTGAATCGGCCAGGCGCTGGCCCATCCGGCCGCCGTTGAGCTGGACATCGACCAGGATCCGGTCACCGGTGGTGGCATAGGCGGACCGGGAGCGCAGCGCGTCGAAAATAGCCGCCGGCGTGTTTTCCGGCGCGAGCGCTGCGGCCAGTCCACCCTGCTGTGCGTTGCGCACCGCGTATCCGGGGTGGCCGACGTGGTTATCGCTCGAGCCGACGAAGCCGATCTCGAACCCGTTCTGCAAATACCGGTTGCCGAAGAACTCGAACGTGCCGTGTCCTGAAGTGATCTCGGCCAGGCGCTCCATGCGGGCGTCGTTCTGGGTCCAGTCGCCGGCCTGATGAGCGTGCGGGATGATGAGCACGTCGTTCGGATCGTACTGCTTGTTGAGTCCCTGATACAGTTCCGCCAGATTCGCGGTGGCTTGAACGGGAACTCGCCGGCGGCCGCGCGGGGTTCGGAAGTAGACGTTATGATGCCCGCCGAACGCGTTTGCCATCGTCCACTCGTAGCCGAGAATCGTGGTGAACTTCCCGGGCGCAAGGTACTTTTCCGTCGCTTCCTCCAACGCCCGCCACTCGGCATCGTCCATCCACAGGTCGTGCTCGGAGAGAATGAGGAAATCGAGCCGCGCCACGTCGCGTCCGAAGCGGAAATAGCCGTCGGGAGATCCTTGTCCTTCGGCGAAGCCGGAGTGGCCGTGAGTATCGCCCCAGTAGACGCGATACGGCGGGTCGGTCCGAACCCATACCGGATTGCTGGCCGCCGTGAGCGCGCCGTCTTTCGAGCGCGCCTGAAAGCGGTAGACCCCAGGCTCGCGGACCGAAAGTCCATCCACCTGCGCCAGGGCCGGACCGCCCGCGGCAATGTTCCGGATGACCTTGCCGTTGAGCGAAACGTCGTAACCGGGATTCGGCCCGGAGGCGAGATTCCTGGCTGCATCTTCGGTGCGCACGGCCAAAGTGAATTTTTCGCCGGGACGCACGATCGATGGGGCCACCGCGTTCACGCCGCGAGCTTCGCGCCCGCCGATCACCTCGTACGACGGCCAGCGAGGCGTGAGCAGACGGCCTTTGCCGTCCGGGTCGATTGTCAGCGGAAGCAGCACGCGATCGTTGGTCCAGGATTGCACCCGCAGGTTGGCGTAGGTGATGATCACCTGATCGCCTTTCCGCAGCGTTCCTTCCTTCAGGCGATAAGAAAGGGTCGAACGTGTGATGAAGCTGGTCCATTCGCCCCAGGCTTCGGTCTTTTCCAGACGCGCGGCGGGGTTGGTCGAGCGGATCGAAACGGAAGACTCGCCCCCTGAGTCAGGCTCCGGATCGTCGGAGTTACGCGTGACGGCGAGCACGATCCCGCCGCCCGGCTGAATCGGGAGATCGCCGACCGTGTAGGTCTGCTGCAGCGTGACCCGTTCGCCCGCACGGAACGGTCCGCGATGCGACAGTTCCACCTTGCCCAGCGCGTTGGGGTTCTCGTCCTTGATCTGCAGCTCCCATACGTACCTGGCCACAAAATCGTTCACCTGCGCGAGGAACTCCGGGCTCGAGCCCCGAGCTGACCGGAGCCCGCGAAAATTCTGCGCGATGCCGGAGGGAAAGTCGACGGGAATCGGGCCGCCCGTGAGCGCGTAGGCGTTGCCCCACTCCCAGAGAGTTCGCAATCGTGCGGAGATCTCCTGCACGTCGCCCGAGGGAGTCTTCATCTCCTGCTCGAGCATCCGCACCCGCGCCCCCAGGTCCGGACGCAATGGATCGCCGGACGGCGCGCGTTGCTGTGCCAGCAGCGCGAGTCCGATCGCTATTCCGATGATCAGGAACGCCGCCCTCACGGGCGGGCGGCCTCGAGAGCCAGGCGCACGAATTTGGCGACGAAGTCGCGGTCCTTGGGCTGGCCGCCTTGGCGCACGATCACCAGGTCCAGGCTGGGTATCACGACGATAATCTGATTGCCGGCTCCGAGAGCGGCAAAGGTGTCGGCCGGCGCTCCGGGGAATCGGACGCTTACCTGTCCTCCGGCCGCGCCCGCCGCACGGCCGGGCTTGGCATTCACCCACCACAGCAGACCGTAGGACGGATTCATCGGCTGCGAGGGCGACGTCGCCAACCTTACGAACTGCTCGGACACCAGCCGCTTCTCCTTCCACTCGCCGCCCCTGAGAGCCAGCAGTCCGAAGCGCGCCATGTCCCGCGCGCACGAATCCAACCGGTAATAATTGGTGACCGCGCCGGATTTCTGCTTCTGCCAGGCGTAATGCTCCATGCCGATCGGAGCGAACAGTTTACGCGCGGCATACGCTTCCAGGTTGTCGCCCGTAGCCTTCTCCAGCACCCGAAACAGCATGTGATAGGCCGCCGTGTTGTACTCCCAGAGAACTCCCGGCTTTGCTTCGAGCGGCATTCTGGAATTGTTTTCGAACTGGTCCCGGGGCGACATCAGGTCGACGTTTTTCTGATCGAGTCCGCTGCTCATGCTGAGCATGTGGCGCAGCGTGATCCCTTCTTTGTCCGTGCCTTTCCACCATGGCGCGAAGTCTGTCATGGGCTGGTCGAGGCTCTTCAGCTTTCCTTCCTCGAGAGCCATGCCGACCAGGAGGGCCGTCATGCTCTTGGTTGCGGACGCCAGGGAGTGAAGCTTGTCCGGCCCCCAGGACGGAGCATACTGTTCGGCGGTGATCCGGCCGCCCTTGAGAACCATCAAACCCAGCGAGTTCTGCGACAACGCGTAATCGAAGGCCGCTTGGAGCTTGGCTGGGTCGAGGTGGGCGTCCGCCATTTTTGTTCGCGCCCAGTCGGCGCCGGGGTAATAGCGGTCGGACGCGCCGGAGGTGGCAGCCAGCAGGCTGGCGATGATTAACGCGGCGGGGATTCGCATCGCTCCACAGTCTGACTCCAGGTGGAGGGCAGTGTCAAATCGTCGGGCTCAATCCTCGCTGCAGCGCCCAGGCGATTGGCTGCGAGCAGGCATCGCTACTCAACGGGCACTGCTGATAAATCAGATCCCTCGCTTATTCCGGCATTATGGGCATTACGGGCCGAGCCGGCATCGGACGTACTGATAGACTGAATCAGATATGCCCCTACGACTCGCTTTCATGATTGTGGCCGTCGTTCTCCCCGGCCTTTGCTCGGATTGGAGTCCGCAACGGGCCGCCGAGTTTCTCGACGCGAGGCAAAAGGAGTGGTTCGGCTGGCCCACCGCCAAGTCCGTCGGCGGCCCGTGTGTCTCGTGCCATACCGGCCTCACTTACCTGCTCGCTCGTCCCGCCCTCCGCCGCGCGCTGGGCGAGAAGGAGCCGACCTCCTATGAACGGGGCCTCCAGGACGGCTTACGAGCCCGGCTGGAGAAGAAGACCGCGAGCGAACTCTCCCCCAACGGCAAGGAGCCGTTCGCCTCACAAAAGCTCGGTGTGGAGGCGATCCTTTCCGCGCTGCTGCTGACCGTGGGCGAAAGGGGCAGCGAGACGCTGAGCCCTGAAGCAAAACAGGCGTTCGACCGCCTTTGGTCATTGCAGATCGCCGATGGAAAGGCAAAGGGATCCTGGCAGTGGTTCAATCTGGATCTCGATCCCTGGGAAACACCCGACTCGGCCTTCTACGGCGCGTCCCTGGCGGCCCTGGCGGCCGGCTATGCGCCCTCCGGTTACCGGCGGCGGCCCGATGTCCGGAAACACATCGGCGATCTCACCGAGTATCTTCTCCGCGAGCAGCAGAGCCAACCCCTGCACAATCGTCTAGCCCTGTTATGGGCGTCTTCGAGACTTCCGGAAGCGATGCCTGAATCCACGCGGGAATCCGTCGTGCAGGAGCTTCTAAAGAGGCAACAGCCGGACGGCGGATGGACGCTCGAATCGCTCGGCTCCTGGGGTCCGCATCCCGAAGCCCCGCCTTCGAGTGGGAGCAACAGCTACGCAACCGCCTTCGCAGCCTTCGTACTGGAGCAGGCGCGTGTTCCGCACGCCGGCGCCGGATTGAAACGATCGCTCGATTGGCTCCGATCGCGCCAGGATCGCGAGCGAGGCTACTGGTCCGCCGGATCCATGAACAAGCCTTATGACGAGGGCTCGATGCAGATCCGCTTCATGCAGGATGCCGCCACCGGTTTTGCTTCCCTGGCGCTGCTCGAATCCAGGTAATATTCGCGGCCCGGACGTTCCCACCCGCCGGCGCTACTGTCGCTTGCCGCCCGCTCGCCGCTTCTTCGGAGTCGCTTCCTCCGCCACCGGCTCCACTTCCGGCACGGCCGCTTCCGATTCGGCCTGAACAGGCTTCTTCTTGATCTCCAACGTCCGCTTCAGCGCCTCCATGATGTCGATCACCGGAGCAACGTGCGGCTCGGGCGCCTCCACCACCTTTTGGCCCTGTATCTTGCTCTGGATCATGGAGAGCAGGTTCTCCCGATAGGTGTCCTTGTATTTCTCCGGCTCGAACTTCGCCGCCAGCGCCTCGATCAGCGTATTGGCCAGCGCCAATTCCTTCTCCTTCACCAGGTCAAGATCGGTGCGGAACTCATCCACCTGCCGGATCTCGTTGGTGAAGTACATTGTGTGGAGCAGTATCCCCCGCGCTCCTGGCCGCAGAATCACGATGTGTTCGCGATTGTGCATCGCAATCTTGGCCACGCCGGAGTAACCGGATTTCCGCAGCGCCTCGAATAGTAGCGCATATGCCTTCTCGCCGCCGGGTTCGGGAGCCATGTAATAGGAACTTTCGAGGTAGACCGGATCGATGTCCTTCGATTCCACAAACTCCAGAATCTCCATCACCTTGGCGGTCTTGGGCGCGACCTTCTTGATCTCCTCGTCCTCGATCACCACGTAGCGGTCTTTCTCGTACTCGTAACCCTTCACCAGTTCGCTGCGGGGCACGGGTTTGTCCTCTGCCTGGCAGAAAGTAACCTGGCGAATCCTCGAGTGATCCGCTTTGTGCAGCAGGTTGAAGCTGACGCTCTCCCCGCGCGCCGCGCTGAACAGTCGAACGGGAAGGGATACAAGGCCGAACGTCAAATGCCCTTTCCATACGCTTGAAGCCACGTGAATCCCCCTGCCCGAAATTCTAGCTGTTTCGGATATCCTGAAGCAAGAGAAAGGTTTTGCCGAGAAAGGTTTTGCCGTGTCTCTCAAAGAATACGCGCGTAAGCGGACCTTCACCCAGACACCCGAGCCTGCTCCCAAAGCTCCTGAAGTAACTCCCGCAGGAAATTTCTATTGTGTTCAACGGCACCACGCCACGCGCCTGCATTACGATTTCCGGCTCGAGGTGAACGGCGCGCTCGTCTCCTGGGCTGTCCCCAAAGGGCCTACCCTGAGTCCCGCCGAGAAGCGGCTTGCCATGCACGTGGAAGATCACCCGCTCGATTACGGCAACTTCGAAGGCACGATTCCGGCCGGCAACTACGGCGCCGGCAGCGTCATGCTCTGGGACCGCGGCACGTTCGAGACGCTCGGCGACCTGCCCGCGCAAGCTCAACTCGATCGCGGCGATTTCAAATTCCGCCTGCATGGCGAGAAGCTCAAAGGCGAGTTCGCCATCGTCCGCATGAAGAACCGGGGAAAAGGCAACGAGTGGCTGCTGCTCAAAAAGAAAGATGCCTTCGCCGACCCCGAGTATGACGCGGAGCAGCATGATCGCAGCGTCCTCACCGGCCGCACCCAGGAGGAGATCGCGCGCGGCATGGCGGCGGTGGAATCAGCCGCCGGGTCGAAACACAGCTATCCCAAAGGCGCCGTAAAGGCCCCGATGCCCGAAAACATCACTCCCATGAAGGGAACACTGGCCGCTTCCCCGCCCCGCGGCGACGGCTGGCTGTACGAGATCAAGTGGGACGGCGTGCGCGCAATCTGCATGATCGCGAATGGCGCCGTTCGGATGGTTTCGCGAAGCGGTAAATCCTGCGAGCGGCAATATCCCGAATTGAGCGTCCTGCCCCACTTCGTCGATGCACGAGAGGCTGTGCTCGATGGCGAGATCTGCGTGCTCGACGAGCGCGGACGCCCGCGCTTCAACCTGATCCAGAACCGCATCATGGTCTCCGACCCGGCGTCGATCGCGGCTCTGGCCCGCTCGAAACCCGCCACGCTGTTCCTCTTCGACCTTCTTTACCTCGACGGCCACGATTTGCGCGCCATCCCGCTGGTGGAGCGTAAGAAGCTGCTGAAAGCAGTCGTCAGGCCCGGAGGCGCCATCCGTATCTCCGAATGTTTCGAGGAAGGCGAGCACCTGCTCGAAGCCGCCCGTGAGCAGGAGCTCGAAGGCGTCATCGCCAAACGCGTCGACAGCCGCTATGAAGCCCGCCGCACCAACACCTGGCTCAAGATCAAGACGGTCCGGCACAACGAGTGCGTCATCTGCGGTTATACGCAGGGGGAGCGCGATTATTTCGGCGCCCTGGTGCTCGGCGTATCCGAAAACAACTCGCTGGTCTGGGCAGGCAACGTCGGGACCGGGTTCGACAACGCACGGATGGCCGAGATCCATCGTCGGCTTCAACCCCTGGTCACCGCTAAATCGCCTTTCAAAAAACAGCACAAACTGCTCAAAGGCGTAACCTGGGTCCGTCCCGAGCTTGTCTGCACCGTGAAGTACATCGAGTGGACGCCCGATGGCCGCCTACGCGCTCCCGTTTTCATCGGACTGCGGCCGGACGTCGATCCGAAGGAGGCGGTCCGTGAGTGGGCTTCTCAACCGGAAGAGCCCGGCGAGCCGTCCGTGGCGCCTGCGCCGGGCACGCCGCTGCTGCCGGAAACGCAGGCGCAGGTCATTCTCGACATCGAAGGCAGGCAGCTCAAATTCACCAACCTGAACAAGATCTTCTATCCCAGGGAAGGCCACACCAAGCGCGACCTGATCAATTACTACAATGCCGTCTCAGCCCTGATTCTGCCCCATCTGCGGGATCGCCCGCTATCACTGAAACGCTATCCGAACGGGATCCACGCCGACTTTTTCTTCCAAAAGCGCTCGGCCGAGAGCTTCCCCGAGTGGCTGCGCACAGAGCCCATCTATTCCGAGCACAACAAGGCGCCCATCAACTACGCGGTCTGCAACGACCGCGCCTCGCTGCTGTATCTGGCGAACCTGGGTTGTATCGACCAGAATCCATGGATGAGTCGCGTGGGCTCGCTCGACAGTCCGGATTACATTCTCATCGACCTAGATCCGCAGGAGTGCTCGTACGACCGCATTGTGGAGGCCGCGCTATTGGTCCGCGAAAAACTGGACCGCATCGGCCTGACCGGATATCCGAAGACCACCGGCGGCGACGGCATGCACATCTACATCCCGCTCGAGCCGGGTTACACCTACGAGCAGGCTCGCATCTTCGCCGAAATCCTGGGCATGCTGGTCAGCGGCCAGAGACCGGATCTGTTCACCACGCCCCGATCGGTGGCCAAGCGCGACAAGGGGAAGGTGTATTTCGATTACCTGCAGATCGGCGAAGGAAAAACGATCTCCGCGCCCTACGTCCTGCGGGCTTATGACGGCGCTCCCGTCTCGACGCCGCTCGAATGGAAAGAGGTGAAGCAGGGCCTGGCTCCGGGGCAGTTCCACATCGGCAACGCCGTTGAGCGCTTCGAACGCGTAGGGGATTTGTTCGAAGGCGTACTCAAGAAGCGCCAGAGGCTGGAAAAGCCGCTTGAGAAGCTCGAGCCATTACTCCGCGGAACAGGAAACTAAGCGCGGCCGGCACAGCTATTCACGGCCGGACCTCGGGGATGCTTTCCGCACCAACTCCGGATCCGTTAGCTGCAATATTCCGAGCTGATGATCGTTCTGCACCGTCCTTCCCCGGAATTCACGGCCCGTGTCGGGAACAGCGCTCCCCCGCGGTATTGCGCCACCGACACCGGATGGGCCGGATCCGACACATCGATCGCTTCCACGCACTCGCCGCCCGCGACAAACAGAAGCCGGCCCGAGACGGTCATCCCGGTGAGGTCAAATCTCGCAAACCGGCATCTTCGCGATCTGGGTCAGCTTTCCCGGCGCCGGCAATTCGAAAATCGCGACCCGGTCGGCCACGAACGCTCCCACTGCGGCGTACCGGTCCCAGACGGCCACTCGATTCGCGCCCGCCAGACTCCAGTCGCGCCGGAGGTCGCGTCCGGATCCGTGATCCGGTACAACCGGACATGCACGTTCTCGCAACGGCCGGTGTTGGCGACGCTGATATGGTCCGGCATCGTCTCGATCGCGTGCGGTGTACCCAACCCACCCGATGCTTTCGTATCGAGCACATCGTGCAGCGTCGGATCGCGCGGGTTCGAGGTATCGAAGACCGATACAAAGCCGGTCTTGTTGGCCGTAAAAATAAAGTTGCGTCAGTGGGACATGCCGTTGATTCTGTCAACGCGCGGCCGTTGACTGATCTTCTTGAGAACCTTCGGATGCGCGGGATCGCGGATGTCGATCGCAAAAAAGTCCCGGCTTCCGAGAAAGAGCACGTCTCCGAGCGGCAGCACCGTTTCGGCGTCTTCGAATTCCACCGGATTGCGCAGCGAGGCAAGCAGCCGCGGCAGACCGGCCTTGGAGATATCGACCAGCGCCAGATTGCCTCCCTTCCCGGCCACAAATGCCACGCCGCCCTGTACCTCCACGTCGTGCGCCTGGTTGAGAGCCTTCGCATCGTGAATCAAACCCACCAGCCGGAAAGAACCCGTCGGGCGAATCGACTGCGGGCTCTGAGATCCCAATGTGCCGCACAGCAGAAAGCATAGCGTTGACGCATTCTTCATCGACAAAAGAACTCCCCAAAAGCTGGCGCCACCGCCGAGCCGCGATGTTTGTGATCGGCACTCCTTATCCCACTGGTTTGCTGAACCAGGGCGACGGGCATGTTCGAGTCGCACCTTGCGCCACTTCTCAGAAGCTCAGGCGCAAGACCACCTGTACCTGCCGCTGGTAATTCGCCGTCGCCGTGCTCTGACCGAACAGGGTATTGAACTGATCCGTGTTGGGGTTCGCAAACATGGTCCGGTTGAACGCATTTAGCGCCTCACCCCGAAGCTGCAGGTCCGCTCCTTTTTCGTTCAGGCGCCACTTCTTGTTTACCGACGCATCGACATTGTTCATGGCCGGGCCACGCACGTTGCTGAAGCGGAACGGCCACGTGCGGTAGTGGTACGACGCCGGACGAGTGGCTGTGTTGCGCGTAAAGCCCGCTCCCGTGTTGAACCACTGCTCCGCGGTATGCGGACCGTTCACAATGTCCTCGGATTTGCCGAAGAAAACCGCATCGCCCCACGTCAGCGGGATGCCCGACTGATAGATGTAGATCACCGAGAGCTGCCATCCGCCGATCACTGCGTTGACCGCCTTGGGCGCCGATGCCAGCCAGCGCCGCCGCTTCCCGAACGGCAGCTCACAGATGGTCGCCAGCGTCACGCGCTGCTTGCGGTCCGCCGCCGAGAGCGATTCGTACGGCACGCTGTCACCGGGATTGAGGAATCCGGTGGCCAGCATATTCTTGGCCCAGGTGTAAGAAGCATTCAATCCCAGGCTGCTCGAGAATCTGCGCGTGGCCCGAAGTTGCAGCGAGTGATACCAGGCGTAGCCCTGATAGACCGTCGTATTCAGAGCGCTGAACTGCGGATACGGCTTGAGCAGGTTCTCGCGAGAGATCGTGTTGTTGCTCCCGAGAGTTCCGTTGACACCCTCCAGCCGGGCGAACGGATTGGCAATATTGGCGGCCAGATAGTTGACGCGGGCCTGATCGAAAAACGGGCTGCGGGAAAGCTGATCGTTGCCGATGAAGTTCAAATCGCGGTCCACCTCCATCTTGGTGGACCGGTTACCCACGTATGCCGCCTCCACCAGTGTGCTGCGGCCGAACTGACGCTGCAGGCTCGCCTGCCAGCGCTGGTTGTATCCGGCCACCGGATTGGGATCGAAGAACTCCACGGTATTGCCCACGTCCGTCATCACGCCCGACGCCGAGCCGGTCGGCGCGAGGATTCCATCGGGGAACGGATTCGAGAGCGTGCTGTAGAAGCTGAGTCCGCTGTCCCTGGTCGGCACGAAGGAGGTATTGCGCTCGAAGCCGTTTTGCAGCACATCCGTCCGCCGCAGCCCCAGCCCGTTGAAGTAGACGCCGTATCCGGCCCGGAAAACCGTCCCCGGCGCCAGCGACCACGCCAGGCCCACGCGCGGCATGAAATTGTTGGCGTCGCGGTTCCAGAGCTCGCGCGGCTGTCCGTTCACGCCGGCGAAGACGAGCCCGCCGCGAACCTTGAACTCTCCGGGAGGCAATTCCAGGGTCGGATTGGCGGCGTAGCTGGCCTCATACGCCGCCTTCGCCTGCGCTTCGATCGGTAGCGCCGTGTCGAAATCGAACGCGCGCACGCTGCGGCCATAGCGTTCGGCCAGGGGGCCTTCCAGCTCGTAGCGTAGTCCCACCGTCACCGTCACGTTACGCCGGGCGCGCCAGTTATCCTGCACGTAACCCGCCCACACGGTAGACTGCTCGGCGAAATCGGCGTTTCGCGCAAGGAGGCTGCTGGCCGCCGGCAGCCCCAGCAGAAAGGCCGCGAACTCCTGGCCGATCGGCGCCGCCGTGGAATTATCCAGCGGGCCTCGAGTCCAGGTGGAATCGAAGTTGTACCGGCCGCTGCGCATGGAGTTGCCGTTGTACTTGTTCTGCCGGTAAGCGCGGGCCTCCATGCCGAAATCGATGCTGTGCGTCCCCCGCAGCTTGGTCAGCGCCGCCACCACCGAATGCGTATCCATGAAGCGCGCCTCGCCCGTGTTCAGCGTGGAGAAGAAGTTGCTGATGTTGAAGACCGGAAACTCCCGCTGGTCGGCCGTAATCGCATCGTTCAGCGCTTTTGGAAATCCCAGCGTCGTCAAATCGAAGTTCCGTCCCCGCAGCGGAATCGTCTCCCGCGTAAACCGCGTGTACCCGTAGCGCAGGTTCAGGACGAACGTCGGGGAGAAGGCATGCACATCGTCCACCGATCCGCTGATCGGATGATACTGCTCAGTCAGTCCGGTGGCGCGCGTCTCGAAGTAATCCTGCCGCCAGGTATTGCGGACATAGCCGTTCCCGCGCACGAACAGCCGATTGTGCGGCGTGAAATTGTGATCGATGCGCGCCGTGTGGGTGTAGTAATTGGCCGACTCGGTGAGATTCGGTTGAGGAAAGTTATTGCGGTGATCCGCGGTGCTCCCGGAGTTGATCGGCTGCGCGATGAAATCGAGCACCTTCAGCGATACCGGATTGAACCGGCTGGCCGGAATGAGATTTCCCGGAAACCCGTCCTGCCGGTAGCGAGTGCTGCTGCCGGTCTCGCGCCTCCGTGTCGCGGGATCGTAGATCTGGTAGTTGGCGCCCAGCCCCAGCAGTTCGGAGAAGTCCCCGGCTCGCAAAGCGGGCGTAGGCACGGTGAGGTTCGTCGAGCCGCCCCTGGGCCGGCGGTCTTTCAACCCTTCGTAGGCCCACATGAAAAACGTCTTGTTGCGGCCGTTATACAGCTTCGGAATTACCACCGGACCGCTCAGGGACCCGCTCCACCGGTTGTAAGTGAAGTCGCCGCGGCCGATACCCGCGCGGTTGGCGAAGAAATTATTCGCCCACCACTCGGGACGCATCTTGGTGTACGTCGCGTTCCCGTGCAGCCTGTTCGTCCCCGACCGCAAGCTGATATTCACCAGCCCGCCCGAAGACTGCCCCGTGCGCGCATCGAAGGAGCTGGTCTGGATCTGTACTTCCCCGATGGCGTCCACCGGCGGCACGTAACCCGCGGCCACCCGCCCGTTGCCGCCTTTCGAAGTGTTGGAGACGCCGTCCAGCGTGATGTCGGTCGTGCCGCTCACGCTGCCGCTCATACTGTAGTCCACGATGTGGGTCGGCTCATACGGGCGATTCAGGGTCTGGTCGCCTTCGAAAGTGGTCCCCGGCGCGAGCGCGATCAGCAGATATGGATTTCCCTGTGCGATCGGCAGCTCGGTCAGCTCCTTGGTGGACATAACGATGCCCATCGAGGCGTCCGCCGTCTCGATCAGCCCCGAGGAATCGACTACGTCCACGGTCTGGGTTACATCGCCCAATTGCAGCCGGATGTCGATTTGAAGATTGTCATTGACACTGAGCGTGACCCCGGTGCGGCTGAACCGGCGGAAGCCGGGATGCTCGGCAGCGATCCGGTAGCTGCCCGGAATCAGCAGAGGCGCCACGTACGCCCCGCGGTCGTTGGTTTCGAGAACCGTGTCAACCGCGGTCTCTACATTGGTGATGGTGACCTTCACCTTGGGAATTCCGGCATCGAGAGCGTCGGCGACCCGGCCGGCGATGGTCCCGCGTGAGTCCTGGCCATTGGCGGCAGCCAGACCGAACAGGAACAGGCCGGTACACACGGGTAGGAAGCGAGTAGAGTGCGGAATAGGCATACGTCATCCTTTGGCTTACACCCTTGGAGATCTGGGAGGGTATTCTATCATCAAAGTGCGCGATTTCACCCAGGCCCTTGACCCACCGCGGCTCGCCGTCCCGCGTAAGTGATTCATAGCTCCTGCGGTAAACGTCCTTCCGGGAACGGGCTTCCACGTGCCCTCCCATTTCTTGGACCACGTGCCAATGAACAGACCCAAAGTCACCATCGATGGAAACGAGGCGGCCGCGTACGTCGCGCAAAAGACCAATGAGGTCATAGCCATCTATCCGATCACCCCGTCCTCCTCCATGGGAGAGTGGTCCGATCAGTGGTCTTCGGAAGGAAAACCCAATATCTGGGGCGCCGTTCCGACCGTGCTGGAAATGCAGAGCGAAGGCGGCGCCGCCGGAGCCATTCACGGCGCCCTCCAGACCGGCTCGCTGGCCACGACGTTCACATCTTCCCAGGGTTTGCTGCTGATGATCCCGAATATGTACAAGATCGCCGGCGAGCTGACTCCGGCCGTCTTCCACGTCGCCGCCCGGTCGCTTGCCGCGCAGGCGCTATCCATCTTCGGCGACCACCAGGACGTCATGGCCGTTCGCCAGACCGGGTGGGCGATGCTGTGTTCTTCCTCCGTCCAGCAGATCATGGATTTCGCCCTCATCGCCCAGGCCGCGACGCTCGAATCCCGCGTCCCGTTTGTCCACTTCTTCGACGGCTTCCGCAGCTCGCACGAGGTTTCGAAGTGCGAGCAGTTGACCGAGGACGACATGCGGTCCATGCTCGACGACGAGCTGATCCGCAACCACCGCGCCCGCGCGCTCTCCCCCGATCGGCCCACCATCCACGGCACGGCGCAAAACCCGGACGTCTACTTCCAGGGCCGCGAGGCGGTCAACCCCTATTACCTGAGAGTGCCGGAGATTGTTCAGAAGTCCATGGACCGGTTTGCCTCCCTCACCGGCCGCCAGTACCACTTGGCCGAGTACACCGGATCGCCCGATGCCGAGCGTGTCATCCTCATCATGGGATCGGGCGGCGAAGCCGTCCGGGAGACCGTTGACTATCTGGTCGAACGCGGCGAGAAAGTGGGCGTCCTCGAGCTGCGGCTCTACCGTCCCTTCCCGGCGGACGCCGTCCTGTCCGCCTTGCCGGCGCCGGTGAAAGTCCTGGCGGTTCTCGACCGGACCAAGGAGCCCGGCTCGTTGGGCGAGCCTCTCTACCTCGACGTGATCACCGCGCTCACGGAATCGGAAGCCACGGTGCGGCCGCGGGTAGTTGGCGGACGCTACGGCCTCTCCTCGAAAGAATTCACGCCGGCCATGATCAAGGGCATCTTCGACGAGTTGACAAAACTGAAGCCGAAGAATCATTTCACCATCGGCATTCATGACGACGTTACCCACTCCAGCCTCGACTACGATCCGTCGTTCTCCACCGAAGATCCGGCGACGGTGCGCTGCCTGTTCTACGGCCTCGGTTCGGACGGGACCGTCGGCGCAAACAAGAACTCGATCAAGATCATTGGAGAGGAAACGGACAATTACGCGCAAGGCTACTTCGTCTACGACTCGAAAAAGTCGGGATCGAGCACCATTTCGCACCTGCGGTTCGGTCCCCGGCCGATCCGCTCGCCGTACCTGATCAGCCGCGCCAACTTCATCGCCTGCCATCAGGCTTCTCTGATGGAGACGCTGGACGTGCTGAAGTACGCCGAGCCCGAGGCGGTATTCCTGCTCAACACCACGCACGGCCCGGAACACGTGTGGAGCACCCTTCCACGGCGCGTCCAGGAGCAGATCGTCCGCAAGCGCCTCCGCTTCTACTGCATCGATGGTTACAAAGTGGCCAGGGAAGCCGGTATGGGCGGCCGCATCAACACGATCATGCAGACCTGTTTCTTCGCCATCAGCGGCGTGCTCCCCCGTGAGGAGGCGGTCGAAAAGATCAAGTACGCGATCCGCAAGACTTATGGCAAGCGCGGCGAGGCCGTGGTACAGAAAAACTACGCAGCCGTGGACGCCGCGCTCAGCCATCTTCACCACGTCTCCATATCGGAGTTCGCGTCCGCCACCGGGTTCGATCTGAGGCCGCCGGTCCCGTCCCAGGCGCCGCGCTTCGTTCAGGACGTGCTCGGTCCCATCATCGCCGGCGAGGGCGATTCGCTGCCGGTAAGCGCCATGCCCGCCGACGGCGCTTTCCCCACCGGCACCGCGCAATGGGAAAAGCGCAACATCGCCCTGCGCGTTCCCGTCTGGGACGAGCAGCTTTGCATCCAGTGCGGCAAATGCGTGCTGGTGTGCCCGCACGCCGTCATCCGGTCGAAGGTGTATGACGCCTCGGAACTCGAAGGCGCGCCCGATGCTTTCAAGTCCGTCCCGGCGCGCTGGAAGGACATGAGTCATCGCAAGTACACGCTGCAGGTCGCCGTGGAAGACTGCACGGGCTGCGAGCTCTGCGTCGAGATCTGTCCCGCCAGGTCCAAGAGCGACAACAGTCGCAAAGCGCTCTACATGGCCGATCAGCTCCCCTTGCGCGAGACGGAGCGGGCCAACTGGGCCTTCTTTCTGAACGTCCCGGAGTTCGACCGCTCCCAAATCTCGCTTACGCAGATCAAGGACGTACAACTGCTGCAGCCGCTGTTCGAATTTTCCGGAGCCTGCGCCGGCTGCGGAGAGACGCCCTACATCAAGCTCGTGACACAGCTTTTCGGCGACCGCGCCACCATCGCCAACGCCACCGGCTGCTCGTCGATCTACGGCGGCAACCTGCCGACCACGCCTTACACCAGGAATGCGGACGGCCGCGGCCCGGCGTGGTCCAACTCGCTGTTCGAGGACAACGCCGAATTCGGCCTGGGTATGCGGCTCAGCCTGGACAAGCGCGCCGAGTTCGCCCGGGAGCTGACGCACAAGCTGGGGCCGTACGTCGGCGAGGATCTGGCCACTGCGATTCTCGCGGCCGACCAGTCCACCGAGGCCGGTCTCGCCGCCCAGCGGGACCGCGTCAGCGTGCTCACGGAGCGGCTCGGCTCGCTTGATTCGAATGTCGACGCGCGCAATCTGCGCAGCCTGGCCGGCGCGCTGGTCCGGCAGAGCGTCTGGATCGTCGGCGGCGACGGCTGGGCTTACGACATCGGATTCGGCGGCCTCGATCACGTGCTGGCGTCCGGCAGGAATGTGAACGTGCTGGTGCTCGATACCGAGGTCTACTCGAATACCGGCGGGCAGATGTCGAAGGCCACCCCTCGCGGCGCCGTCGCCAAGTTCGCGGCGGGTGGGAAAGCGGCCGGCAAGAAGGACCTGGGCATGATGGCGATGATGTACGGCAATGTCTACGTAGCCCGGATTGCCATGGGCGCGAGTGATACCCAGACCGTGAAAGCTCTGCTCGAAGCGGAGGCGTGGGAGGGGCCGTCGCTGGTGATCGCCTACAGCCATTGCATCGCCCACGGCTACGATATGAAATACGGCCTGGAGCAGCAGAAGCTGGCCGTGCAGAGCGGATACTGGCCATTGTTCCGCTACAACCCGGCGCTGGCCGGGGTAGGCAAGAACCCATTCCAGCTCGATTCGAAGGCCCCGGCAATACCCCTCAAAAATTACATCTACAACGAGACACGCTACACAATGCTGGTCCACAGCAACCCCGGGACAGCCGCCACGCTGCTCGAGCAGGCGCAGGAGGACGTCCGCGCGCGGTGGCGCCTGTACGAGCGGATGGCCGCCACCTTGCCCGCGGCAGGGGGACAGGAACAATGATCGATCTTTCCACTGACTATCTCGGTTTCAAGCTGCGCAACCCGCTCGTCGCGTCCGCCGGACCGCTGTGCCGCGATGTCGACAACATCCGCCGCATGGTGGACGCCGGGCTGGCAGCCGTGGTGCTGCACTCGCTGTTCGAGGAGCAGATCGACGCCGAATCGAGCCACCTCGACCGCATGCTGTCCTCGGGCGTCGAGACCGCCGAAGCCCAGACCTACTTTCCGGAGTTGACCCATTACAATATGGGGCCGGACGGATACCTGGAGCATATCCGGAAGGTCAAGCGGACTGTCCCGGTACCGCTGATCGCCAGCCTCAACGGCGTCTCCGCCGGAGGCTGGGTGCGTTATGCGAGGCTCATGCAGCACGCCGGCGCGGACGCGCTGGAATTGAACCTCTACGACGTCCCCTGCGATCCGCTCTTACCCGGCGCCGCCTTGGAGGATCGCTACGTCGCAATCGTCTCCGAAATCAGGTCTCAGCTCACGATACCGCTGGCAGTGAAAATCGGTCCGTATTTCACGTCCATCCCCAATATCACCGCACGGCTGGCGGAAGCGGGAGCCGGCGCGGTCGTCATCTTCAACCGCTTTTATCAGCCGGACTACGAGCTGGAGACGCTGGATCTGGTGCCGTCTCTGCAGCTTTCGACGCCACAGGAACTGCTGCTGCGGCTGCACTGGACGGCCATCCTGTTCGGCCGTTTGAACGCGGACATCGCCGTCACCGGAGGTGTCCACTCGGCGGTGGACATCGTGAAGTGCATGTTGGCCGGCGCGCGCGTGGCCATGACGACGTCGGCTCTCCTGCGCCATGGAATCGGCCATGCCGGCCGGCTGCTCGAAGATTTGCGCGACTGGCTCGAGCAGCACGAGTACGAGTCCGTCCGCCAGATGCAGGGAGCGATGAGCGCGCGCCGGGTTAGCGACCGGAACGCGTTCGAACGCGCAAATTACATGAAGGTCCTGGGCAGCTACACACTGGCCGGCGCGTAGGTCGGTTCCGCACTTTCCGGACGCTTGCGGCTTTGCCGGAGGGGCTTAAAACGGGAAGATCCGTTTCAAGTCCTGCGCCGACGGCTGCTGGCCGTACTCGCAAATCTCGAACGCCTGCGCGTATTTGACCTTCCGTCCGCGAGCCTCGCCGTAGGCTTTCACCAGCGCGTCGCGGTAGGTGTCCGCATAACCGGCATAGCGCCTGGCTAATTCTCCGCGAACCTGATCGCGGCGGCGCTTGCGTCCGGCTGGATCCGCGGGATACAGGCCGGCGTTGCCGTTTGCGCCCCCTTCCTGAATCTGCGACTCCATCACCAGCAGCGCGTCCAGAGTCGGCTCGACGACGTCGTCGATATCCACGGCGGCGTCCGCGCGGAACGGGTTCGGCCGCTGGAATCGGTCCGAGGCGTAGAGAAACACGGGATTCTTCTTCAGTTCCGGAACATCGGGACGGAAGAAGGGCACGGTCACCATGTAAGCGGAGTCCTGCACCAGCACGGCGGTATAGCGGTGGTCGGGATGGTAATCATTGGGACGGTTGCTGATCACCACGTCGGCGTTCCACTCGCGGATCAGCCCGGTGATGATGCGCCGGTTCTCGAGCGTGGGAAGAATCTCGCCGTCGTGAATATCCAGCACCTCCGTCGTCACGCCCAGCCTCCGGCCCACCTCCATCACTTCCTTCTTCCGCAGCTGCGCCAGCGGACCGCCCGCCAGGCGCCAGTGGCCGATGTCGCCGTTGGTGGTAGAGACCAGCTTCACGTGATGCCCGAGCTTCGCCCACTTCATGGCGACACCCGCGCCGCGATACTCCGCGTCATCCGGATGCGCGCCGAAAATGATGACCCGCAGCTTACCGTCGGCGGCCGGTTGCGCGGGAGCTGCGGCCGCGGTCCAGGCCACTTTCGGCCGCGGCTGGTGGATCACGGTAACGGCCGCGGCGCCCAGAGCGCAGCCGATGAGCAGATTGAACAGCGGGGTTCCGATTCGCGCCTTCATGTGCATCTCCTTGAAGATCAGTTGCTAGTCTACCAACCGCTGCCGCGCCGCACGTACCCGCGAAAGGCGTGCACGGCCGGTATCCACTCAGGTCCCGCGGCGGTTTCCATACAGATCGACATGCAGACGCGGGCTGAACCGGTACCCTTCCTGCTTGCAGATCTCCGCCAGCCAGGGACCCCGCTCGTGCAGCGTTCGCGGGTCTGTTCCCTCCGGCATCAGGATCACTTTGGAACGGTCGGCGGCCAGGCTCGCCAGCAGCGTATGAATCTCGTCCAGGTCGCCGGCGGCGGCCACCACGAACTTGAGCTGATAATCGTACACGTCCATCAAATGACGAAGCACGCCGGGCTGAATCCGGAGCTGGTCGTGCTTCAGCTGCCAGGGCCCCTCAGGCGTGGAGTTCGCCAGCTTGGGGCTGATGCTCATCAGATCGCAGGCCACCGGCTTCGACACGGTCCCGGCGGTCTCGATCGTGATGTGCAAGCCGCGCTCGCGGAAGCAGCCCGTCAGCTCGACCACCTGCGGCGCGATCATGGGCTCGCCGCCCGTCAGCACCACGTGCCGCGCCTGCGGCCAGGCATCGAGCCGCGAGAGGATTTCTTCGAGCGTGAGATCGTCCCCTTCCGGGTTCCACGAAGTGTAGGGCGTGTCGCACCAGACGCACCGCAGGTTGCATCCGCTGGTGCGCACAAAAACCGACGGCACGCCGATCAGCGAGCCCTCCCCTTGCACGGAATAGAAAATCTCCGCGATCTTCACTTCAGTAACGGGTCGGCCAAGCCGGCTTCCTCGAAGCCCTTTCGGCGCAGCAGGCAGGAATCGCAGGCGCCGCACGGACTGCCGTCGAGGTCGGGATCGTAACAGCTGTGGGTCAGCCTGAAATCGACTCCCAGCGCGGCGGCTGTCTTCACGATCTCGGCCTTCGTCAGGCGGATCAACGGCGCGTGGACCGTGATTCCGGTGCGGCCTTCGACGCCGGCCTTGGTCGCCAGGTTGGCCATCTTTTCGAAGGCTTCGATGAACTCCGGACGGCAGTCGGGGTAGCCGGAATAATCGAGCGCGTTGACGCCGATGAAAATGTCCGAGGCTTCGAGGACCTCCGCCCACGCCAGTGCGAACGAGAGGAATATCGTGTTCCGCGCCGGTACGTAGGTGACGGGAATCCCCTGGCCCATGTCTCCGGCGGTTCGTCCCTTGGGAACGTCGATCTCGTCGGTGAGGGCGGAGTGGCCGAACTGCCGCAGGTCGATGCGTACCGTGCGGTGCCGGCTCACGCCGAGGCTGGCGGCGACCCGGGCGGCGGCGTCCAGCTCGATGCGGTGCCGCTGGCCGTAATCGAAGGAGAGTGCGTAGCACTCGAAGCCGTCCCGGCGGGCCAACGCCAGGCAGGTCGAGGAATCGAGCCCGCCGCTCAGAAGGCAGACGGCTTTGTTCGAAGCCTTCATTACTGCCGGGAGGTCTGCGATCCGGGGAGCCGGAGAGCCAGCAGAAATCCGATCAGCGGGGTCAGCACCAGCCCCGCGAACGCATGCTGCATGGAGTAGTGGTCCGAAACCCAGCCGGTGAGGGGGATGAAGACGATTCCGGCGAGTCCCCACGCTCCGCCCATCATCAGGGCGGAGACGGTGCCGGCGTTTTGCGGAACCAGTTCCTGGCCCATCATGACATTTACGGGAATGGTGAACAGCAGGATCAGGCCGCCCAGGAGCAGGCCCGCAAGCGAGATGGGTCCGCTGGTGAATACGAACAGCAGCAGGAACGGCATGGAACAGATCATGGAGAGCAGGATGACGCGCCGTCCGCCGAAGCGGTCGGCGAGGTTCCCTCCGGTGAAGCCGCCCACCGCGCCACCAATCAGGTACATCGATGTGATGTAGCTCGCGGCGCTCAGGGAATAACCGCGCTGCAGCTTCAGGTACAAAGGCAGGAACTGTCCGAAGGTCACCTGGACGATGGAGCGGATTACCACCAGCAGGAACAGAATGGTCAGTGGACGCCAGACGGCGCGCATCGGGGCAAAGTCCAGACGGACCTTCGGTCCGGAATGCGGGGCCGGGAGCCGGAGCAGGGAGAGCAGCAGGACGCTCATCAGAATGCCCGGCAGCGCGGCCCAGAAAGTGCGGGTAAGGCCCAGGGTTTGTGTCATCCAGGAGAAGTAGGTGGGGCCCAGCGCCAGGCCGAGCGTGCCGGAACTGATGAAGGTAGCCATGGCGCGTCCGCGATTGGTCTTGATGCCCAGGGTGGCGTTGGCGGTTGCCTGCGGGTGGAACGAAGCAATGGCCGCGCCGCCGATCCACACCATGGCGAGCAGCATCCCGTAACCGGACGCGAGGCCGAGCGAGGAGATGAAAATCGCGGCAACGGCTGGCGCGAGCGCCGTGAACAGATAGGAGTGAAAACGGTCCGACAGATAGCCGTAGACCGGCTGCATCACGGAAGAGGAGAAGACGAGCATGCCGCCGAGGAGGCCGGCCTGGGTAAGACTCAGTCCGAACTGGGTGAGCAGCAGCGGCTGCAGGACGCTGAGCGCGATGGAATAAAGGTCGATAAAAAAGTGCCCGCTGCAGAACAGCACAAACGCCGGCGCGGCGGACCGGGTGGCTCGTTCATGATCCAGTTCGAGAGTGGAAGCCGGAGAACTCATTAGAGGTCGATCTGCTTTTTTTGGAATCCAGAATTAGAACAGTCCCTTTAATTATAGTGCGGGCAGCCTTTCAGGCTTCCAATGGCCGCGTCCCGGCAGTCCGCGCTTCTAGGGCAGCTTTTTCACCGGACGCGGCGCCACCAGCGCCTGCAACTGCGGGACGTCAAATTCCTTCAGCAGGCCGAAGCAGAACAGCTCCGGCGTCTTGTCGGCCGCCAGGTCCTGATCGATAATCTCCCGCAGACTCGACATCGCGCCCCGGGTCTCGAGGCCCGCCACCGCGTCCGGCTCGAGCGCGGCGGCCACGAGCGAGAACACACTCGAACGGGGACCCTCCGAAGCCAGCGTCACCGGACCCAGACCGCGCCCCTTCAGCCAGCGCGCTGCCCCGGCCACCTGGCTGGCCTGTATTCCCAGCGGACGCTCCCCCTCCGCGGCAATCAGCATGGCGAACAGGTAGTCGCGCTTGCCGAGTTTCGATTCGCCAAAATAGAACGGATCGATGGCTACCACCCGCTGGCCATCGGACAGCCTGCGCGAGATTTCCCCCGCGGCGCTCGACCTGCCGCCGTCCGCGCTTAGTATGACCGTCGAACGCGCGCCGGCCGGCGACAACTCCACGGCCGGCACGGTCCAGTCGTTACCCATTCGCAGGCGCCAGCGTGTGATTTCAATGCCCCCTTCGGACGCGCTTTCGACCTTGGTCGCGCTCACTTGGTATGCATGCGCCCGCACCAGGTCCCGCAGCTTTTTCCGGTCCGGTGGACCCGGACTCGGGAGCGAGGCGCTCAGCCGGGCGGCCAGCGAATGGAAGTCCAGATTACCGTCCGGCAACGGCACGCGCAACTGTTCCGCGGTTCGGACTTCGCCGGCCGACGCAATCTCGGAGACGTCGAAGTCGGCCCTGCCGCCATAGAAGTGATCGCGCAGCATTTTATAGAGGGCTTCGCGATTATCCCGGCCATAGTTATGCCCGTCGTCGAAATTGACGTGGTAGCGCAGCTTGTCTCCGGCGTCGAGCAGCTGGAAAATCGGCTGCGCCGCCTGTACCAGCGGCGACAGCGAATTGCCGGCGCGGAAACAGCAGCTGTCCAGGGCGTTGTAAGTCAGCAGCGTCGGACGGGGCGCCATCATCGCGGTGAGGTGTGTGTAGTCGACGACCGTCGCCAGGTCGGACGGCGTCTGCTCGGAATCGCCCATGTCGAGGAGGGGAAACTGGGTGCGGGTGACGTAGCTCGAGTAGCCGGCCACCGGATTGGTCAGCTTGACGCGCGGGTCGAGGGCGCTGAGAGTGATCGTCTGCCAGCCACCGCCGGAAAGACCTGTCACGGCCACGCGATTCGGGTCGGCGTGCTCTTGCGCCAGCAGAATGTCCAGCGAGCGCTTCATCGAGAGATAGAAGACGGACAGCCCGCTCGTGCCCAGCAGGTCGAGCTGGTTCATGCGGTAGTGCACCAGCCCTTTTACCGCTTCGAACTGGCCTCGTCCGAGCCATTCCGGATTGAGTGCGATGATCCCGCGTTTGGCCAGGTTGATGCACCGCTCCTGGATATAGGGGATGGCGATGCCGTCCTTTTCATGACCATTCAGATTGAGGACGACCGGAACTTTGCCGCTAAGCGATGCGGGTTCGTAGAGAAGCGCGGGGATCCACAGTCCCGGGACGGCCTCGAAGCGCAGCTTTCGAATGCGGTAGCCGGCGCCGGGGAGGGTGTCGAGCCATTCGACGCCGCCCTGCGCTTCACGCCACTTCCGGGCTTCTCCGCGGTAGATGACTTCGTCGAGTGTTTTCCGCCGTAGCCGTTCGGCCTCGGCCTTCCATTGCAGAGCGGTCTGGACCAGAGGCATCGCCGGCACCCGCGTCGCTGTGAAGACCTGGACTTCGACCAGGGGCACGTCGGTCTGGAGGATGCCTTTCGAGAGAATGGGCTCGAGCTCGGCGCCCGACGCCTGGAGCGCAAGGAGAATCGTAAGGATCAGTAAAGGCATAGGCGTTTGCCCATTACGATAGCACTTCCACTGGGACGAAGCGCCCGCTGGAAACAAAACTCTAGTTCGTGGGCATGTTATACGCAAACACCAGCTGCAGCCGGATCAAACTTCCGCGGAACTCGGTGGGCAGAGGCGGAAATGGATTCGAAGCGCTGACGCCGGCCACAGCCGCGCGGTCCAAAGCCTGCACGCCCGACGGCGTCACGATCACCAGCTTCGGAACCGCGCCCTGCCGGTCGATCGAAAACTGCAGCGCCACCTTTCCGCGGCTGCCGAGCTTGGCGCTCTCCGGCATGATCGCGAACCAGTTGCGCCGGACCGCCGCCAGTACCTGCAGCATATAAGGCCGGAAATCGATCCCCTGCGGGTCGCTCAACAGTTCCAGGTTGCTGCCCACCTTACCGGGCGTCGGTGGCGAATTCAAACCGGGTCCGAGGCCCCCTACGCCGCTCCCGACGTCGCCCACCATCACGCCGCCGCCTCCCCCGTGCGACATCGTGCGCACCGCCTCCGACACCGACGTATTCGGAATGGCGATTCTCCCTGTTCCGGACTTGGGAGAGGAAGCCGGGGCTCCAGGCGTCTCGAATGCCAGCTTGGGCTTCTCCTCCGCAATGATCTGTGGCGGCCCCGGCAGAGCTTGCGGCGAGCCCAACGGGCCTTTCAAAGCGCCGTCATTCATCGCGGTTTCGAGCTTGGGTGGCTCGGCGATTTGCGGAGCAGGCGTTGCTTTGGGGGCCGCGGCCGCCGGCGCGACGAAGCGAGCCGGCGGGCCCGGCTGCCGGGCTGCGGGACGGGTAGTGGAGGGGGCGGCTTTGGGCATCTTGATTGGCGGCCTCGGCATCAGGCTTTCCAGATTGACGCTCTTGCTGATCTTGCCCTTATTCGGATTGGGCTGGGTGAGCTCGAACGGCGGCGCCACCAGCGGCGTGACTTTGCGCGCCAGCTCGGGCCGCTTCGGAATCTGCAGAATTCCGCTCGGCAATGAGGTAAGCAGCAGCCATAATCCCACGTGAGCGGCGACCGAGCCGATAGCCGCTTCACGCCAGCGCACACGGCCGCCCGCCGAACCCAAATCGCTCAGGAGATGGAGTTCGGGATCGCTTTGACGAAGTTCGGCTACGGTGTCCATCCGGTCACCAGGGATTGCGCGACCGCCTCTGAATGCACTCTCATCTTATCAAGAATCGCCAGGGCGACTTCCAGGGTTCGACGCGCCGTCATGCCGTCGAGTTTCGGCTGTTCGCGGGTTTCGACGCTGTTCAGGAACGATTCAAACTGCAGGGCAAGCGGCTCCCCTTTGGCCGAAGGCAGCTCCATGAACGAGATCTGCCGGTCGGGCCCGACGTGGAATTTGACGGCGTGCTGCTTGCTGTAATCCAGCGAAATGTACTCCTGCGGCTGAAACAGGCGCAGCTTTCGCACACGCTCCGTCGAAACGCGGCTGGCGGTCAGATTGGCTACGCAGCCGCCGGCAAACTGCAGGCGAACATTCCCGATATCGACCTTTTCCGACAGGATGGAAATGCCCGCTGCGCGGATCTCTTCGAGCCGGGCCTCCCCCACCATTCGCAGCACGATGTCCAGATCGTGAATCATCAGGTCGAGCACGATGTCCACGTCGAGACCGCGCGGGCTGAACAGGTTGAGCCGGTGGATCTCGAAAAACAGCGGCCTCGAGACGATCTTCTCGAGCGCCGTCACCGCCGGGTTGTACCGTTCCAGATGCCCCACCTGCAGGATCCGCCCGCTGGAGCGCGCCGTCTCTACGAGGGCGTCCGCCGACGCAAGGTCCGGAGCGATCGGCTTCTCCACCAGAACATCGATTCCGGCCCGCATCAGCTCACAGCCGATTTCGGCGTGAGCCACGGTCGGCGTGGCGACGATGGCGGCGTCCACGCGCCCGGGCAGGTCCCGGTAGTCGGACAGCGCCGGCAAGCCTTGGGCGGCTTCGGCGGCGCGAGCCGGATCGATATCCACGACGGCGGCGAGTTCAGCCCGCTCGGACTGGCGAACCACACGGACATGGTTCCGCCCGAACTGGCCTGCCCCGACGACGGCGACTCGTATCATCAGGACGCCTTGGAGGTCAGCCCTTTCTTGAGGAAGTCGAGATACTCCTGCGGATCCTTGGTGAAGGCGGAAGTGGCCACCACCTTCTCGTCCGGATCGAGTATCGCGTAGTACGGTATGGCGATGGTATTGAACTTGGTCTCCTGGATCTTCTGATTCTGCTCGGAAGCCGCGTCGCTGCCGTCGGTGAACAGCTCGAGCAGCACATACCGGTTCATGGCCGCGGCGATTTCCGGCCGCGTGAACATGTTGGCTTTCATCCAGTGACAGTTCGTGCAGGCATAGCCCGTAAAATTCACGAACACCAGCTTGCCTTCGCTCCGGGCGCGGTCGAGAGCCGCCTTATAGTCGTTCTTGATCCATGCCAGGCCGGCCTGGGCGCTTCCACCCGCCTGCACTGTCTCCGATGGCAGCGGCACGTAAGCATCCAGATCGCCCAGCTTGCCGCCGAACATGCCCGGAATCAGGCTCAACGCGAACGCTAGGAATACCATTCCCGTGAGCAGCCGTCCCAGTCCCAGCGGGTCGTCTTTCTTTACGCCTTCGAGGCGCAGAAAGCCCAGCAGGTACAACCCGGCCATGGCGAACAGGATCACCCACGCGGCAAGGAACCGCTCGCGGGTCAGAAAGTTCCAGCGCAGCACTTGGTCCACCGAGGCCAGATACTTCAACATCGCCGCCAGCACCACGAAACCCATCACCACTTTCACGCGCGGCAGCCATCCGCCGCTCTTGGGCATGCGTTTCAGGAATCCCGGGAAGACGGCGAGCAGGAAGAACGGCGTGGCCAGCCCCGTGGCGAAGGTCGCCATGCCGATCAGAGGCCGCGAGCCGCCGGACTGCGCGGAAGCCGCCAGCAACGGTCCCACGAAAGGCCCCACGCAGGCGAACGAGGTCAGCGAGAAGGTGAGGCCCATCAGCATGGTCCCAAGAAAGCCGCCGCGCTGCGACGCTCCGTCCAGTTTGGTTAGCAGGCCCGAAGGAAGCGTAATCTCGAAAGCGCCCAGCAGGCTCAATCCGAACACCAGGAACACGATCGAGATGAACGAGTTCACCCAGGGGCTCGAACCGAGCTGCACCACGCCGAACGGACCTAGGACCGTCGTCGTCAGCAGGCCGATCCCGGAAAACAGCACGATGATTCCGAGGCAGAAGACGCCGGCCTGAATCACGCCCTCTTTTCGGCTGCCGGACTCCCGGTTCAGGAAGAACGACATCGTAATCGGGATCATCGGGAAGACGCATGGCGTGAAGATGGCGAGGAGCCCCGCGCCAAAAGCCAGCAGCACAAACGGCCCGAGATCCTGCGTCCCCGCCGGCGGCGCCTGTGCAGGCGCGGAGCCGTTGACGGGCGCCGCCGCGCCGGGCTTGAATTCCGTGAATCCGGCAGGTACGACGACCGGCTGAGGGGTCGCGTTCGGATCGATTTTCAGGGGCGCGGTAGCCGTGAATTTACGGGGCGGCAGGCAGCGGGTAGCGTCGCAGACGTTGAAGCGTACCAGGATCGCCAACTCGGCCGGACCCGCTGGGGCATCGCTTTTGATGGTAGCCGCGACCAAAAACTCGGCCTTCTCCTCATAAGTCTGAGTCTCGATGCTGAAGTTTGGATCGAATGCCCTTTTGGGCGCCCGGAAATGGACCACGAGGCCGTCGGCGATGGAGCCTTCCGGCAACTGTATTTTAGAGGGAGGCGAAGGCGGGGGCGTGGCCAGAGCGTAAAGGTGCCATCCCGGTTCGATTGAGGCAGTCAGATGGCCGGCAACTTTCGATCCCGGCGCCGCGGCAGGCGGCTCCACCGTGAGCGACCATTTGACCGGATTGAGCGGCTGAGCCGAAGCCGCCCATGACAGTGATGCCAGCAACGCCAGAGAACGCACAGACTGACATCTGAAGTCCGACATCTTGAGATCCGCCCTTAACCTGCGCCGACGGTCACGCCTCTCAGCTCGTGCTCGATCAGGTGGTTGATATGACCACGCGAGAATTCGGCCGCCACCCGGACCGCGTTCCGAATCGCGTTGGCGTTGGACCGTCCGTGGCAGACAATGCACACGCCCTTGACGCCCAGCAGCGGAGCTCCGCCGTACTCGGAGTAATCCACCCGCTTCTTGAAATCCGTGTAAGCCGCCTTCGACAGCACATACCCGATCTTGCGCGTGATCGTTGCCTTGAGCGACTCCTGCAGCATATGCTTGACGATGTCCACCACGCCTTCGCTGACTTTCAGCGCCACGTTTCCGATGAAGCCATCGCAGACAATCACGTCCGCCTTGCCCGAGTAAATGTCCCGTCCTTCCACATTGCCAATGAAATTCAGGTTCAACGCCTTCAGCAGCGGGGTGGCGGCGCGAGTCAACTCGTTGCCTTTGAGCTCCTCTTCGCCTATGGACAGCAGGCCCACGTGGGGATTATGCATCTGCAGCACGACCCGCGCGTAGATTTCGCCCATCACTGCGAACTGCGCCAGCATGCGGGCGGAGCAATCCACGTTCGCGCCGACGTCTACCACCACCACGGGCGTGCCTTTGAGCGTGGGAAACAGACCTGACAACGCCGGCCGGTCGACCCCGGGGACCACTCCCAGGACGATCTTGGCGATAGCCATGCATGCGCCGGTATTTCCAGCGGAGATGAAGCCGTCAGCCGCCTTGTCGCGCACCAGCCGGGCCGCCACGCGCATGGAGCTGTCGCGCTTGGCGCGCATCGCCTTGGCGGCGCTGTCCTCCATGGTCACGTACTCGCTGGCGTGGACCACTTCGATGGGCAGCGATTCGATGTCCTCATGCTGGGCCAGCTCGCGCCGGATCACTTCCTCGCGCCCCACGAGAATCACCTTAACCCCCAGCGTGCGCGCGGCCCGAATCGCCCCTTCTACTTCCGGCTTGGGCGCATTATCGGCGCCCATGGCGTCTACAGCGATGGTCACCATAATAAGGAGACTCGCCGGACGCGCTACTTTTCAGCAACTTCTACGACTTCCCGCCCGTGATACTGTCCGCAGTGCGGGCATACCCGGTGCGGCAGGCGGTATTCATGGCACGACGGGCATTCCGACAGCGCGGGCCTCTTCAAGTGATCGTGGGCGCGGCGCTTTCCCCGCCGGGCGTTCGAGTGTCTTCGTTTTGGATTCGGCATAGCTCTATTATCAGCTTCTTTCAGGGACCGTAACGGTCGTATTATAAGTTTTTCAGCGCTGTCCAGCGATCGTCCGCCGGCTTGCCGGAGTGCCGGCAATCAACCTCGTTCCGATTGGCGCCGCAATACGGGCAGATTCCCTTGCAATCGTCGCGGCATACTTTCTGCATCGGCAGCGCCAGCAGAATCTGCTCCTTGATTACTTCGGCGAGCTCGAGTCCCGATCCCTCGTAAAATCCGATCTCGGCTTCGTCCTCGTCGATCTTCACCTCGTCCGCCGCCAATTCGGAGGGGGGACGATAAAACAAATCAAAATTGTTCTCGAGCGAATACTCTACCGGCCCCAGGCACCGGTCGCACTCGGCCTCGAACGCCGCCGAGTAGCGGCCCGTCACCTGGATCTCACCGCCGGCATCCGCTACCAGGCGCGCCCATCCGACGGCGCGCACCGGACCGGCCTGCCTCACACCCGTATCGGAAAAGTCGATCTTTCCCGGTTCGAAGGATTCGTCAAATTGAATCCTCCTTACTTCCATCTCTTTGATGTTCAGGAACATACCACTAGCCCTTCGCGCCGAAGAGCGGTCGGGAATATGCCGAAATCACAGTATAGCGCGTCTGCCGCCTGTGTGGCGCGGCACTCCCCCGTGGCGACTCGTCGGCCAGGAGTCAGTCGCTGGACAGCCGGATCCCTGATACCGGAAACGGGTCCCTCGCCGCAAGGTCTACCAAGTCTACCCGCCGCGCGACTTCAGCGCAGTCACCTGGCCGGTCATTCCTGCCGCCGAATCCTAGGACAATGGAATCACCCAGACCCTGATCGGCCCGCCCGCGGCAGTTCGCCGGAATCCCGAGCGCTTACACGGCGACCCGACCGCGTCTAACCTCACCGGACTTTCCAAGGGGCTGTTACGGACTGCCGCCCGTGAGCCGGGACGCTTCGCGGCCATCGCGCCGATTTGCGGAGGCATCCTCCGTCCGATTTCCCTTCGAACGCCGAGGAAGCCGCCGGCCAGGCAATGACCGAACGAATAATCAGCTTATCGGCCGCGCCGTCATTTGGCGTCCCGGCCTCATCGCCCTGCGCAGGATGGAATTCAAAGATCGGGTCGTCAGCGGTTTCTGTATGAGGAAGGCCGCCGAGTCTCGAATCGCGTTCCGCAACAGACCGTGATCGGAGTAGCCTGTCATATAAACCACGATCAAGTCCGGCCGCAGCAACACCGCTTCCGCCGCCAGATCCGGACCACTCCCTTCTCGCAGCACAACGTCCGTCAACAGAAGGTCGATCACGCCGGGGTAGGATCGGCAGGTTTCACAAGCCTGCTCCTGGGTTTTGGCCTCCAGCACCGTATAGCCTTCCCGCGCCAGCATGCGCTTCACCGTCTCGAGTACCAACGCTTCGTCTTCCACCAGCAGAATGGTTCCCACTTGGGAGCCTTCCTCGACGCTCACGTTATCCCGGCGCTCGACGGTGTAAGGCCATTCCTCCACCCGCGGAAGATACAGCTTCATGGACGTTCCCGAGCCCCTCTCGCTGAAGACCAGGATGTGGCCCTTATTCTCCTCCACGATTCGGCGAACAGTCGCCAGCCCCAGCCCCGTGCCTTCTCCGAAGTCCCTGGTCGTGAAGAAGGGCTCGAAAATTCGCTCGCGAGTGCGATGGTCCATGCCGTGACCCGTGTCGGTCACGGAAAGGAGAACGTATCGTCCGGGGGGACACGAGAAGCGGCCGTAGCGGTGTTCATGATCCAAATCCGCTCTGGATGTCTGG
Organism: Bryobacteraceae bacterium; assembly: GCA_035495815.1. Taxonomy (GTDB): domain Bacteria; phylum Acidobacteriota; class Terriglobia; order Bryobacterales; family Bryobacteraceae; genus DATJFH01. The sequence continues at coordinate 2,993 of DATJFH010000067.1, read as the reverse complement.
ATCCTCAGACGGCCGCCCTCCGGCATCGCCCAGCGGGCATTGACCGCCAGGTTCATCAACACCTGCTCGACCTGCCCCCGGTCGATTCGGACCGCGCCCAGATCGTGGGCCAGCGTGGTGATCAGCTCCACATCTTCACCCAGAACCCGGCGCAGCAGCTTTTCCATCTTGCTGACAAGATCATTCAAATCCAGCAGCGCCGGCTGTACCACGCGCTTCCGGCTGAAGGCGAGCAACTGTCTGGTCAATGAAGATGCCCGATCGACCGCGTCGGCAACCTGCTCCGCATGGTGGAACACGGCCGAGCCCGGTTCCGCGTCGCGAATGAGCATGCCGGAGTACCCGCTGATCACCGTAAGCAGGTTGTTGAAGTCGTGGGAAATGCCGCCGACCAGCAGTCCCATGGCTTCCGCCTTCTGAGCCTGGCGCAACTGCTCCTGGAGTTGCCTCTGCTCGGTCAAGTCCCGGCACACGCAAAGCAGCCCCAGCAACTCGCCGCCTGCGCCGGCCAACCGCGTGGTGCTCCACTCGCAGGCCAGCACCCGTCCCTGCTTGGACCGGTTCCCGGTGACGCGGCTCACTTGCGATTCCCGGGCGGAAATGCAACGCCGGAACTCGTCCTCTGGAGAGGACTCCTCCCCCAGCGCGATCAGGTCGAACAGCCTTCTGCCCAGCGCCTCCGCAGAGTAATAATCGAACAGCTCCTCGGCGGCGTGATTCCAATAAGTACAGTGAAGACTCTGGTCCAGTAGTATGCAGGCCACCGGCATTCGATCGAGAATGGTTGCAAAACCTTCCGGCAATTTATCCATGAACCCACCGTATTGGTTACGAAATTCAGACAAATCTCGGATTAGCAGGTGGAAAGCCAGAAAACGGACATTTCGGGTACTAGCATAAGATTCTTAATGACTTAATACCATTTTGGGGACCCGCTGATAATATTCGCAAGTTGTAAAAAAAACAGCCACATAGAGCTGGCGCCGGAATCCTGGCAAATCTCTGGTGGTAATAGTACTGAATCCGATCGTCTACAGTGTTTCCAGGAACTTGTTTAAAGTGAAAAGGGGCAAAACCGCGGCGAAGCCGGATTCTTTTGAACCAGGGATTGGTTCGCCCCATGCAAGTTTTACCGGAACAAATGAATGCGGAGTCGCTGTCGATTCTGCCATTCCCCATTCGACGCTAAAGTAGAGGCAGGCTTAACCGGTGGAAACGCCCTTCAGCCTGCCTCACTAAAAAGGAGACATACATGCGATTCGTGATGATGGTCAAAGCAAACAAGGACACCGAAGCGGGCGTCATGCCGTCGAGGGAACTCATGGCGGCGATGGGCAAATTCAACGAGGAAATGGTGAAAGCGGGCGTGATGCTGATGGGAGAGGGGCTCCATGCCACCTCTAAGGGCGCCAAGGTCAGGTTTTCGAAGGGGAAGCCGACCGTGATCGACGGTCCTTTTACCGAAGCCAAGGAGCTGATCGCCGGCTTCTGGATGATTGAAGTGAAGTCCAAAGAAGAGGCCATCGAATGGGCGAAGCGTTCGCCGGCGCCCCATGGTCCGGATACCGACGGCGAGATCGAGATCCGGCAGGTATTCGAGGCCTCGGACTTTCCAGCCGATGTTTTTCCGCCGGAGGAAGCGGCGCGCGAGCAGAACCTGCGGGATACCCTTCGGAAAAAGGCGCAGGAGCCGTAACCGCACTTGCGCCGGGCGCGCAAGGATGCTGTGATCGGTACAAGTGGCGGCTACCGATACACACCGCGCGATCGACGCGGTCTGGAGAATCGAATCGGCGAGGCTCATCGGAGGCCTGGCGCGTATCGTCCGCGACATCGGGCGGGCCGAGGATCTTGCGCAGGATGCTCTGGTAGCGGCGCTGCAGCAATGGCCGGAGTCTGGCATTCCGGAAAATCCGGGCGCCTGGCTCATGGCCACCGCGAAGCATCGCGCCATCGACGCGCCGTGGCCGAACTGGACGCCGCCCTGGATGATCCGTTGGGCGATGATCTGCTCGGCCTCCTGTTCACGGCCTGCCACCCCGTCCTTCCCCCCGAAGCGCGAGTCGGGCTGACTCTGCGCCTGGCCGGCGGCCTCACGACAGCCGAGATCGCGCGAGCGTTCCTCGTTCCGGAAGCGACCATGGCCCAGCGCATCGTACGAGCCAAGCGGACGCTGGCCGAGAAACGAGTCTCCTTCGAGATCCCCCGCGTCGCCGAGCTCGCCGTGCGGGTCCCGTCCGTGCTCGAGGTGATCTACCTCATCTTCAATGAAGGCTACTCGGCAACGGCCGGCGGCGACTGGATGCGTCCCGCGCTTTGCGAAGACGCCTTGCGCCTGGGCCGTATCCTCGCCGAGCTTGCGCCGGGGGAGGCCGAGGTCCACGGACTCGTTGCGCTGATGGAGATCCAGTCCTCGCGCGCCCGGGCGCAGTCCTGCCCTGGTGGATTAACGGGGCGGTTTCACGCCGGCGAGGTCAGCGGTTTGCCTTTCTCCGCCAGCAAAACGGCAAGCAGCCGTGCCGGCTTGGTAGCGCTGGCATTGCGCGAGACGGCGTGCAGCTGGCCGGGTGTTTCCATCCACATTTCGCCGGTCCGGTAGGTCTTTTCCGGTTCATCGCCCACCTTCGACGCGATTTCGCCTTCCAGAACGTATGCGAACGTCAGGCCCGGATGACGATGAGGATTTGAATGCCCTCCCGGCGCGTACTTCACTTCCACCGTGGTTACCGACCAGTTTTGCAATTTGAGGTCGGGCAGGTCATGCTGGAAAATCGCATTCGGTTTGGGCTGTGCCTGTGAGGCGTCGGATTGCGCCAAAAGAGCGCCCAGGCCCGCAAGAAGAATTCGTCGATTCATTGGTAAATTTTAGCGCGGTACTGGCTTACACCAGTCCGTTTCTAATTTCCCCTTTCAAACCGTGCTTGCGGTTTTCCCGCACACGGCTTAACGATGATCTTATTGGTGTGGCTTGCGCCGGGTATTTCACGGCGCCC
>DATJFH010000066.1:0-15095 GCA_035495815.1 Bryobacteraceae bacterium | reverse complement strand
AGCCGCAGCGTATCGCCGCCGGCCGCCAGCGCCGGAGCCGCCAGGAATTCCCGCCGCGTCATGGGCTCTTCCTCGCGGTCCGCTCCATCAGCTCCCCTACTTTCGCCACGATGATCTCCTCCACAGGCTCGGCGAACGGGCCCGGCAGCGAGCTGAAGCGAAACGCTTCCCCGCCCTCGTAACCGCCCTCGCGCAGCACGCGCAAGGAGGGAATGTAGCCGAATACGTCGTTCGAGTAGCCGGCCACCCAGGTATTGTTCCATCCGTACTGTTTGCGCAGACGCAAACCGTAGTCGACCACCACCTCCCCCGCCAGCACGATGAAGGTGAGCTCCGGTCCGAGCCGCCACACCTGCACCGCGTAGGGATACGTCGCCCCTTTCTGAAACGGAACCGCCACCGTTTCGAAGGCCGTGATCAACGGGCCGTCCACCGGACGCATCTTCGATTTCAGCGTCTGGTCGGCGGCGGTGGCGAACAGCCGACCGTACTGCGCCGCCAGCTCATGGGCGCCTCGCGGATACGGATTCGCGTCGGCGCCGGTGTTCTGCACGAACAGCGCCGTCGCCCCCGGATGCATACGCTCGATTTCCTCCTGCCCGGCGCCGGGCCAGTCGCCGCTGAGCTGGTAGTCGCTGGTCACGGTCGCGTGGCAGGAGTAGCCCGCCACCACCGCGATCAGCGCCCCGCCGGCGCCGTGCACGGCCAGCACCGGCAGATCGTGATCCACCGGACCCGGCAGCTGGCGTCCCATCACGACGCGGCGCCGGTTGACGGCGAATCCGGCAAACCCCTGCTGGAAATCCAGCGTCGCCGGAACGCGGGATTCGAGCGCGCGCCCGATCACCCCGATCAGCTTCTCCTCGAGCGACGCCGTATAGCGTGCCGCCGCCGGGCGCTCGCTGGCGGGAATCTTGAATCCCGGGCGCGTGTCGATGTAGTCGCTGGTCACCGGCCCGCTGTGGTTGTGCGAGGCGTTGAGCCACAACCGGTCGCGCGAGAGGCCGAATTTCGTCCGGACGCGATCGGCGAGCCGCTGGGTGAAAGCGCCCGGAAATCCGCTGAGATCGGCCGTGACCAGCACCGCCGTGGTCCCTGCTGCGTCTTCGATCGCCAGCGCTTTGGCGTAGATTTGCCCAAGCACGCTCTGATGGGGCTTCGTGCGCGATCCGTATCCGGCCATCCAGACCGGCTCGGTGGGCGTGATCGACACCTTCGCCGCGCCGGCCTTCCATTGGGCGGCCGAGGCCAGAGCGGTCACCGCGAGCGACAAGAGAAGCTTCATTGCGTTATTTTATGCTCATGCAAAAGATCCTGGCGCTGCTCGCCGTCGTGCCGCTGTTCTCTCAGGTGGCCGACAAAGACGCCATGGCCGCGCAGGCGGCCGCATTCCGTGCATTGATGAACGGCTCGCCGCGGCTGCCGCTAACTCCCACGGAGATTCCCGTACAGCCGAAATCGGCTGGTTGGGCAATGGAAATGGTGTCGTCGGTGGCGGTGGACGCGCGCGGCGAGATCTACCTGCTGCAGCGTGGACACAAAGCCGATCCGGTAGTCGTGGTCGACCGGCAGGGCCGCGTGCTACGCTCCTGGGGCGCCGGACTGTACAAGATTCCGCACAGCATTCGCGTCGGCCCCGGCGGCAATATCTGGACGGTGGACGCAGCCAGCTCCATGGTGTACGAGTTCACTCGCGAAGGCAAGAAGCTGCTGGAGATGAATGTGGGCGGGCTGCCGGAGCATCCGAGAAGCGAATTCTGCGGCACGACCGATATCGCCTTCGCGCCCGGCGGGCGCATCTTCATTTCGGACGGGTATGCCAACACACGAATTCTCGAGTACGATTCCCACGGCAAGCGCGTGCGCGAATGGGGGACGCCCGGCCAGGGGCCCGGCCAGTTCCACCTGCCCCACGGGATCGCGATTGACCGCGACGGCATTCTCTATGTAGCCGACCGGGAGAACGGCCGCATCCAGCGCTTCACGCTGGAGGGACGTTACCTCGGTGAATGGGGCGACCTCGGCAAGACGTTCTCTCTCAAAATCACTCCCGGCGGCGAGTTATGGATGGGTACCCAGCCTCGCAACGTGCCCAACGGAACCGACGGCTGGATCGTCAAAGTGGACCGCCGGACGGGAAAGGTGCTCGGCGCGATGCCGTCCGGGGGCACGCATTCCATCGAAGTGAATGCGAACGGAGAACCGCTGACCGGAGTGCGTCCCGACAAAGCCGTGTGGTACCGGCCGGCCGGCGGAGCGGCAGGGCAATCGAAGAGGTAGCGAAAAACGCGCCATTCGACCCGGCTCCGTACGTAGGGTCGGATGGCAATGGATGCTCGTCGAGAACGGCGCCTGCACTGCACGCCTGCCCGGCGAACGGTAAAATGAAACAGGTGCGTTTCGCATGATTCGATTCACACCTGGAGGTGACTATGGCAAGGGACGGATTTACCAGACGCCATTTCTTTTATGGGTCGCTGCTGGCGGGAGCGGTTCCCACGGGAGGTTTCGGCAGCAAGCCGTCTCTGAAAACGCTTGGCTACAAGTCGCCCAACGAAAAGCTCAACGTCGCCTCCATCGGCGCGGGCGGCAAGGCGGCCAGCGACATCCGCGGCGTCGCGCCGACTGAAAACATCGTCGCCCTCTGCGACGTGGACGACAATCGCGCCCAGCCTATCTTCACCGAATTCGACAAGGCTCACCGATATCGTGATTTTCGCGTGATGCTCGACAAAGAGCAGAACAATATCGACGCCGTCATCGTGACCATCCCCGACCATATGCACGCCACGGCCGCCGTCCACGCCATGGAGCGCGGCAAGCACGTGTATGTCCAGAAGCCGCTGGCCCATACCATCTGGGAATGCCGGCAGCTCACCGAAGCGGCCGCCAAGTACAAAGTGGCCACCCAGATGGGCAACCAGGGCTACTCGAACGAAGGCACACGCCAGGTAGCGGAAATGATCTGGGCCGGTGAAATCGGCAATGTGACCGAAGTGCACGCCTGGACCAATCGCCCCATCTGGCCGCAGGGCTTGCCCGATCTTCCGGAGCCGACCAACCCTGTCCCGTCCACCTTCGACTGGGACCTGTGGCTCGGCCTCGCGGCCCAGCGTCCTTACAGCGACAAGTACGCGCCCTTCGCCTGGCGCGGCTTCTACGACTTCGGCTGCGGCGCCCTGGGCGACATGGCCTGCCACATCCTCGGCGCGCCGAACGTGGCGCTGAAACTGGGCGCTCCGACCAGCGTCGAGTGCATCCGGCAGGAAGGCAGAAGCAAATATTACTACCCGTCGAAATCGGTCATCCGTTTCGACTTCCCTGCCCGCGGCAGCATGCCCGCCGTGAAAATCTTCTGGTATGACGGGATGAAGGAGCAGCCGGACATCGCCGGCGTGCCCAAGGGAGAAATCCTGGGCGACCTCCCGCGCCGCGCCGCCGCCGGTGGACGCCGCGCCGAACAGCCCAGGGATTCGCAGGTCATCGGTCAGGTGTTCAACGCCCAAACCTATTTTGCGGACCCGCCCAAACTCGCCGAGTCCAGGCCGCAGCGCAAACAGCGCGAGGAAAGCCAGCCCGCGGACGCCAATGCCCGCCTCGACGCGCAGGTGAACCGGCTGGCGTCTCAGGGCAGCAACGGCAGTCTCTTCGTCGGCGAGAAGGGTCTGATCACCACCGGTACCTACGGCGAAAATACCCGCCTCCTCCCCGTCGAGAAGATGCGGGATTATCATTTCCCGAGCGAATTCCTCACTCGTTCTCCGGGGCACTACCGAGACTGGATCCGGGCCTGCAAGGGCGGCGATCCGGCCTGCTCGAATTTCGGCGTGTCCGGCCCCTTCACCGAGTGGGTCTCGCTTGGCGTGCTGGCTCTCCGCTTCGACGGGAAACTGGAGTGGGACAGCGAAAAAATGCGCATCACCAACAACCCGGAAGCCAACAAGCTGATCAAGCCCACCTTCCGCAAGGGATGGTCGATCGGGTAAAAAGACGGGATGCGTTACCAGGTTCGCGCGCGGGTCAAACCGGGATGTGAAAAGGCTCTGCTCGAGGCTATCGGGAATGGAACCCTCGGCGAAGGGTCCGTGGCCGAAGGCGAATACCTGCGCAATATGAAGGACGCGCGGCTGGATTCGGGCGGCATCGCCCGCTGGGTGGAAGTCTGCTACTGCCCCACGCCTCTTCTCGAAGAGCGCCCCTACTGGGAGCAATACTTCGAGCTGACCAAAGTGCAGGACGCTCACGACCGCCGGCGCTGCCGGGACGAAAACGGGTCCGAACCCTGGGCCTGCGGCGATTGCGATTGCACGGCGCGTCTGGAGCAGAAGCTGGCCCACTTAGGCAAGCCGTTTCTCGACGACCTCCGCAGCCGCCTTACTCCTCGATCGCCGCTGCGGCCAGAGCCATGAAGGCGCTGATCTCGTCCGCCATATCGCCGCCGTTGTTGGTGCGCTGCAACAGTATCACCCCGAGCATGTCCCTGGCCGGATCCACCCAGCCGTAGGTGCGGTATGCGCCGCCGTGCCCGTAGGCGCCCATCGAATTCAGCCGGAACATTCCCTCCGGCGCGCGCACCACGGACCACGTCAGCCCGTACCCCATACCGGGCGCGAAGCCGCCGGGAATCTCGCCCGTGTGGTTCCGCGTCATGACCTCGACCGCAGCTCGGGAGAGAATCCGCTTCCCGTTCAGAGCGCCACGATTCAGCATCATCTGGTAAAAGTTCCCCAGATCGCCTGCGGTCGAATAGAGTCCGCCCTCAGGCGCCGCGTACTTCGCTCCGGTTCGATACGGATCCGCGGCCGACCTCCGCAGCGAACCTCTCTCGTCCGTATAGACGGCAGCCAGCCGGCTCTTCTTCTCCGGTGGAAGAAAGTATGCCGTGTCCTTCATGCCCAACGGATCGAAGATCCGCGCCTGCATGAACTTCTCGAATGGCTGCCCGGATCTGGCCTCGATGATCCTCCCGAGCGTCGCGATGCCCGCGTTACTGTAGCGCCACTTTGCGCCCGGAGCGCTGGCCGGAGGCCGCTGCGCTTCGATGGCGACCACTTCGGCCAGCGTGTAGTCCCATTTTCCACGCTCCCCGTTCAACGCTTCGGCGGTACCGCCGGGCAGCCCGGAAGTATGAGTCATCAGGTCGCGAATCGTCATGGCAGGCTGGCCGCGATACTCGGGCAGATGTTTTTCTACAGGATCGGACAGCGCCACCAGACCCTCGTCCACCAGGATCATCACACCTACACCGGTGATGGGCTTGCTCATCGACATGATCTGGAAGATGGAGTCGGCTCGCATCGGCGTGCGCTTCTCGCGGTCCTGATAGCCCACGGCCGCGAGGCTGGCGATCTGACCGTGCCGCGCCACCAGGGTGACGAAGCCCGCGGCGGTACCGGCCTCCACGAAGGCCTGCATTCGCGCCGGAATGCGCGCCAGCCGCCCGGCGCTCATGCCTGTCTTGGCCGGACCCGGTTCGGCCGGCAGCAGCTCCGCTGCCAGCGCAATGAAAAGAAGGAGTGGCCGCATCCCCATACAATGCCACAAACCGTGGAGAATAGAACGTGGGTGGCAAGCTCTTCGCAATATCTGATCCCGGCTCTTCTTCTTTGCGTCATCCTGTCTCTCCTGGCTCGACCCCTGCAGCAGACGCTCGCCCGTTTCGCGCGCGCCCGGCGGGAACGGATCTTCCTCGCGCCGGCCGTCCTCTCGCTCCTGTTCGCCGCCGTTCTGTGGAGCCGCGGCATTCTTACGCCCGCGCCCGTGGGACTGATTCTCGCTTACACTTTCATCCCGACCGTCCTGGCGTGGGCGCAGCGCGCCAAGCCGGTCGTCGCGACCGACTTCGCCGTCATCCTGCTGCTGTGGCTTCCGCTCGAGTTCGCCGTCGGACAGAGCTTCTTCCCACGGCCTCATCAAGGGCTGGTGCACAGCGTCGCCTACGGAATCGCCATTCTGCTGGCCCTGTGGCTGTTCCTGATCTTCCGCGATCTTCCGGGCATGAAGTACAATCCGCCGCAGTGGCCGCGCGACCTGCTCAGTCCGCTGGCCGGATACGCCGTTGCGGCGCCCATTCTCATCGCCCTTGGCTTGTGGCTCGGGTTCATCCAGCCGTTTCACGTCCCGCCCAGCCTGACCGCCGGCTTCGTGCTCACCCGTTTCCTGGTCATCCTCGCCGCCACCGCGATTCCCGAGGAGATCCTGTTCCGGGCCCTCCTCCAGAACGCCCTGATGCAGAAACTCGGCTTCAGCAACTTTGTCCTGGCTCTGGCGTCGCTCATCTTCGGATGCGCGCATCTGAATAACGGCGGCGGGCCGCCCAACTGGCGATACGCCATCATGGCTTCCATTGCGGGTTTCGCTTACGGCAAGGTGTTTCAGAAATCTTCCAGCGTGATTTCATCCGCTCTCCTGCACGCCCTGGTCAACACATCCAAGCATGTATTCTTTTAGGCCCAACCGGTTCGCCCTCGCCGAGGCGATCAGCGCGTTCGTCATGATCCAGCTCTATATCTGGGTCCTGCGCTTCCCGTACCCGCGATCCTGGACGATCATTCTGGTTCTGCTGTGCGCCTCGCACGCGTTCCGCGGCGAGACACCGAAGCAGCTTGGCTTCCGCCCCACCCACCTCAAGGCTTCGATAGTCAGCTTCTTCCCGCCGGTTCTGCTCCTGGCCCTGACGCTGCTCGCCATCGGGACCGTTTGCCGCAGCATTCGTCCCGTTACCCCGGAGAGCGGCTTCTCCAGCCTGGTCTTTTATTGCTTCTGGGGCTTGTTCCAGCAATATGTGCTCAACGGCTATTTTCTCAACCGGCTGTCGGAATTCTCTCCGTCGCGCGCCCCGTGGCTGGCGGCGATGTTTTTTTCCGGCGCCCACGCTCCCAACTGGTTCCTCATGCTCGTCACCCTGTTCGGTGGCTATCTCTGCGCCCGGGTATACGTCCAATCCCGCAATCTGTACTTCCTCGGAATCGGTCACGGGGTAATCGGCTTTTTGATCTATCTGGTAGTCCCGGATACAATCAGTCATCACCTTTACGTAGGTCCGAAATGGTTCTATTAATCACGCTGTTGCTCGGATGCGCCGGTCTGGCCGGGGCGCAGGATTTCGATCTGATTCTGCGCCAGGGACGCATCGTCGACGGCATGGGGAATCCCTGGTACCGCGCCGACCTCGGCATTCGCGGCGGCCGCATCGCCGCCATCGGGGATCTGCGCAGCCGCTCCGCGCGCCGCACGATCGAAGTGAAAGACCAGATCGTGGCCCCGGGCTTCATCGACATGATGGCCGGGAGCAGCATCCCGCTGCTCGAGAATCCGTCGACCGGCGACAGCAAGATCCGCCAGGGCATCACTACCATGCTGGCCGGAGAAGGCGGATCGGACGCGCCGCAAGGCGAGAACTCGGGACGCGCCTGGCGCACTTTCGGCGATTACATCCCGCTGCTGGAAAAACGCGGCCTGGCGCTGAACGTCGTTCACAACGTGGGCGCTGCCCAGCTCCGGTCCATCGTGATCGGCGAGGTGGACCGCGCGCCCACGCCCGCCGAAATGGCGCGCATGAAGGAAATGGTCGCCCAGGCCATGCGGGACGGCGCCGCCGGAGTCTCCACCGCCCTCATCTACCCGCCCGGCACGTACGCCCGCACCGAGGAGCTGGTGGAGATGAGTAAGGTCGCCGGCCAGTACGGCGGCTTCTACTCCACGCACATGCGCAACGAGAGCTCGCAGGTGCTGGAGGCGATCCGCGAAGCGCTCGACATCGGGCGGCGCGCCGGAGTCCCGGTTCATATTTATCACCTCAAGGCCGCCGGCGAGGAAAACTGGCCGCTCATGCGGAAGGCCATTGACCTTATAGGGCAGGCGCGCGCCGAAGGGATGGACGTGACCGCCGACATCTATCCCTATATCCGCAACGGGCTCGGGCTCAGCGCGTTGATCCATCCCCGAAGGTTCGCGCAGGGACGCGGGTTCTTGAAGACCCTGAGCGATCCCAAGGTCCGGCAGGACGTGCGCCGCGAAATCGAAAGCACGTCGGACTGGGAAAACTGGTACCGGCACGTGGGCGGCAACTGGGATAACGTGCTCGTGGCCCGTGTCGCCGGCAACGGCGACAAGCGCTTCGAAGGCAAGTCGATCGCTGGCATCGCCAAGCTGCGCGGCTCGGACGACTGGACCACGTTTTTCGACCTGGTGCAGTCCGGCGAGGTCAGCGTGAATCCGAAGAGCATGAACGAGGAGCAGAAGCACCTGGCGCTGCGGTCGGAATTCATCAGCTTCTGCACCGATTCCGAGCCGATCGACCTGAAAACGGCCACCAGCGCGCACCCGCGCGGGTTCGGGTCTTTTCCTCGTGTGTTGGCCAGATATGTGCGGGAGGAGAAGATCATTACCCTCGAAGCGGCGATCCGCAAGATGACGTCTCTGCCGGCCAACCGCCTGAAGCTGTTCGACCGCGGACGGATCGCGCCCGGCATGGCCGCGGATCTGGTGATTTTCGATCCGAATCGAATCCAGGATACGGCGACGTTCGAGAAGCCGCTGGCATTTCCCGAAGGAATCGGGTACGTGCTGGTAAACGGCAGGATTGCCGTGGAGCAGGATCGATCCAACGGGGAGTTGGGCGGTAAGGTGCTCCGCCCCGGCAGGTATAGCCGGGATTTTCCGGTCGGGCGACGCGGGTCGACCCGCCCTTGACCCGCCAGCCGATTCCTATGCTATAGTTGGGACGATTCGATTCGGCATCGGCGCAATCATTCATCGCAACGCTACGAAAGGAAGGTGTCTGGTGAGTTCAAAGAAAGACCCTGACGTTCCAAAAAAGGCCGGTTCCGGCGTAAGAACTCCGTTCTCACGCCGTGGTTTTTTAAGCGGTTTCGGCGTCGGCAGCGGCGCCCTGGGAACCGGAATTCTGACTACGGGGTTGGCCGAGCCGGCTGCCGCCGCCCCTGGGGTCGGACCCGGCGCGGTTCCCGTCAAACTCAAGATCAACGGCAAGGAGCAGAGCCTGACCATCGAGCCCCGGGTTACGCTCTGCGACGCTCTGCGCAATCGCCTCGATCTGACCGGCGCCAAGCGCGTCTGCGACCGCGGTACCTGCGGGGCCTGCACCGTCATCATGAACGGGAAGGTTGTCTACAGTTGTACCGTGCTCGCCATCGATGCTCAGGGTAAGGATATCCAAACCATCGAAGGCATCGGCACACCCGCCAAGCCCCATCCGGTTTCGGCTGCCTTCGTCAACCACGACGCGCAGCAGTGCGGCTACTGCACGCCCGGATTCGTGATGGCGGCCAAGGGCTACCTTGATCGCCACACCCCCAGGAACGAACAGGATGTCGAAAAAGGACTGGGCGGAAATCTCTGCCGCTGCGGCACCTACGTGGGTGTCCGCAAGGCCGTGCTCGAAGCCGCTCGGGAAATGAAGGGAGGACGCAATGCCTGATTACAGTTGGCCTCCGCAGGAATCGCGCCGCTTGCTCGGCAAGCGGATCAGCCGCATCGACGGACGGGAAAAAGCCAGCGGCCGGGCGAAGTACGCTTCGGATATCAATAAGCCCGGCATGTTGTTCGCCGCACTGTTGACCTCGCCTCACGCCCACGCCAAAGTGGTAAGCGTCGACACCAGCGCGGCCAAGAGCCTCAACGGCGTGACGGCGGTGCGCGTCATCGCCGAGCCCGGTACGGAAATTCAGTGGGCCGGAGCGGAGATCGCGGTGGTTTCGGCGACCTCGGAAGAAGTCGCCAACGACGCCGTCCGCAAGATCAACGTGCAGTATGAAGTGATGCCGCACCTGGTGCGGGAAGAGGACCTGGCCAAGGCGGGTCCCCGGGCCAAAGCCGCCGGCGAGCAGATTACCGGCGACCCGGATCAGGGCTTCAAGGAAGCGGAGGTCGTCATCGAGGGGAGTTACGGAATCCCCGTAATCACCCACTGCTGCCTCGAGCCCCATGGACAGGCCACCCAGTGGGAAGGCGACACCATTCAGGATTGGCCGTCGACACAGAATGTTTCCGGCATCGGCGGCGACCTCGCCAAGAGCCTGCAGTTGCCTGCCACCCAGATCAAGGTCCACATGGATCATGTCGGCGGTGGATTCGGCAGCAAGTTCGCGGCGGACCGTTGGGGAGTGGAGTGCGCCAGGCTCTCGAAGGAGAGCGGCGGAAAGCCCGTCAAGCTGTTCCTCGACCGGGCCACCGAGCTTACCATCGCCGGTGTTCGTCCGTCCGCTTTTGCCAAAATCAAAGTCGGGGCAAAGAAGGATGGCACTATCACCACCTGGCAGTCCGAATCCTGGGCCACGGGTGGATTCGCCGGCGGCGGCAGCCCGCCCATTCCGTACGTTTTCACGGCCATTCCGAACCAGCGCAAGAACCACACGGCGGTTTCGATCAACGCCGGCGGGTCCCGCGCATGGCGGGCGCCGAACCATCAGCAGGCCTGCTACCTGAGCCACTCCGCGCTGGACGACCTGGCCGCCAAGCTCAATATGGATCCGGTCGACCTGCTCGCCAAAAACGCCGACCTCACGCCTCGCGGCGATGTTTACAGGCTGCAGCTCAAGAAGGGAGCCGAGCTGATGGACTGGAAGAAGAAGTGGCATCCGCGCGGCCAGGGCGGTTCCGGGCCCGTCAGGCACGGCCTGGGAGTCGCCATCTCGACCTGGCAGGGCGGCGGCCACGCCAGCCAGTGCCGGGCGAACATCCATCCGGACGGCTCGGTGGTCGTGGAATTAGGCAGCCAGGATCTGGGGACGGGCACGCGCACCTGCATCAATATGGTGGCGGCCGAAACCCTGGGACTTCCGCTGGCCGGCGTCAAAGTGGTGATCGGCGACAACTCGCTGCCGCCCTCCGGCGCCTCGGGCGGTTCCACCACCATCGGCGGCGTCTCCTCTTCCACCCGCAAGGCCACCGTGAACGCTCTCGACAAGCTGTTTGAAGCGGTCGCCCCTTCGCTGGGTGTTCCCAAGGAACAGCTCGAAGCCGTGGACGGCAAGATTCAGGTCAAAGGCAACTCTTCGAAGAGTCTGGCCTGGAAAGCGGCCTGCGCCAAGCTGGGCACGAAAACCATCTCCGAGATGGGCGTCAACGATCCGAAGAACCCCGGCGGCCTGATGTCGGCCGGAGTGGGCGGCGTCCAGATGGCGGAAGTCTCGGTGGATACCGAAACCGGCATCGTCAGGATGGTGAAATCGGTGGCGGTCCAGGACGTGGGCACGCTCATCAATCACAAGACCGCCGAAAGCCAGATTCTGGGCGGATGCATCATGAGCATCTGCAGCGCCCTGATGGAAGAGCGCATCATGGACCAGCAGACCGGGCGGGTTCTGAATCCCGACATGGAGTTCTACAAGCTGGCCGGGATCGGCGACATCGGCGAGATCGTGGTTCACATCAACACCGAGGCCGAGTTCGACAAGCGCGGCGTGATCGGATTGGGCGAGCCGGCCGCGATCGCGCTTCCCACCGCGATCGGTAATGCGGTCGCCAACGCCATCGGCGTCCGGGTTCCCAATCTCCCCGTAACCCCGGACCGCGTCCTGGCAGCCCTGGAAAGGAGGAATGCCTAAATGCAGCCCTTCGAATACGCAAACCCGACGACGGTACAAGAAGCGGTAGGTCAGCTCGGCTCTCAGTGGGGCGAGGCGGATGTTCTCGCCGGCGGCACCGACCTGATCAGCCTGATGAAGGAATACCTGGTCACGCCCAAGCGTGTGGTCAATATCAAGAACATCAAGGAACTGGGCGGGATCAAGGACTCGAAGGACGGGCTGCGCATCGGCGCCGCCGTCACTATCGACGAGCTGCTTGAAAACGCCGCGGTGAGCAAAGCATTTCCCGCGCTCACCGAAGCGGCGCGAGGCGTCGCCAGCCCCCAGATCCGCAACATGGGAACGGTCGGCGGCGATCTCTGCCAGCGGCCGCGCTGCTGGTACTATCGCGGCGGCCACGGTCTGCTGGCGAAGGACAAAAACGGCAAATCGCTGGTTCCGAATGGCGAGAACAAGTATCACGCCATCCTGGGCAACAGCGGTCCGGCGTACTTCGTCAGCGCCTCCAGCCTCGGCCCGGCGCTGGTCGCGCTGGGAGCGAAGATCAAGCTGGTGTCCGCCAAGGGCAACCGCGAGGTGGCCGCGGAAAAGTTCTTCGTGACGCCGATGAACGACTCCAGCCGCGAGATTGCGCTCCTGCCGAATGAGCTGCTGACCGAGATCGTGGTTCCCCACGGCGCGGCCAGAAACGCGACTTACGAAGTGCGGCAGAAAGAGGCGCTCGACTGGCCTCTGGCGTCGGCCTCGGTGGCGCTCGTCATGAAAGGAAGCTCCATCTCCAGCGCCCGCGTGGTGCTCGGAGCCGTGGCTCCCACTCCTTGGGCCGCCAGCCAGGCCGATCAGGTGTTGGCAGGCAAGCCGCTTACTCCCGCCTTGGCGGAAGAGGCGGCCAAAGCAGCCCTGTCGAACGCCACGCCGCTCAGCCAGAATGCCTACAAGGTTCAACTGGCGCGGGTGGCGGTCAAGCGCGCGTTGCTGCAGGCAGCCGGGGTGAAGGGTTAGTTATGGAGCGGCCCGCGCTTTCGGTCGTCGGCCAGGATCGCTGCACGTTTCTGAACTGGAAGGGTCTCCACATCGAGGCGGAGTGGGACCCGACCGCCCCCCAGAGCGAGCGTATCTACTGGTGCCAGCACAGCTACAACTGCCTCGGTCCGGATGGCAAGCCGGTGGACGAGTACGAATGTAACCCGTCCCGAAGCTGTTATCGCGGGCTTTAGGCTGCATCTACGCCGCGCCGCCCGGCCTCTTGAGGACCGGATCGGTTTCGCAGTCTCGCTCCTCTGCCGAACGCCTGCGGAGGATCCGCATCGTCACCAAAACCCGAAACGGCTGCGGATGAGATGTATCGCCCGTATTCCACACTCCTGCACGAAGCCGCCCGATGCCTGGACGCGATTCGTCATCTCAGCGCCGGCTCGTGTACCTGATTGCCGGCCAAGGTGCGAAAATGAGGAGCGTGAGGGTCGTGAACAGGAGCGGGCGGTGGATCGGTCACCGGCTCAATATATTGGGCATCCGGGTGTGGGTCGACACATGCCAGCTCGTAGCGAGGAACGGCACAGAGTGGATCACGCTTGGACCGCCGAGGGATTTGCCCGTTCATGTTCCCCGCAATGCTGAAGAGCTCAGGGAAGCGGCATCAGATCCCTTGCGTCTCACTGCATACCAGTATCTGACCGAGCATCCCGGATCTGATCTCGCGGAGCTTCTCGCCAAAAGGAAGGATTTCGAATCGGCACTGCAAATCGTGAGTGCGGCGAGCGCCTAGGTAGACAAGGCCGCCCTCAGGCGGTCGCGGCTTGCGGCGCCCGAAGTTAGGAGCCGCAGGGTCGATCATATGAAAACGTGTCGCTCCCGGCACGATGCAGATTTCTGAAGGTGATCGAATATCGCATAGACTCGACGGGAGGAATGCTGTGTTCCCATTCCCGTCGCGCCGCGCCCTGAAGAAAATAAGCGGAGCGAGCTTCCAGGCGCAGTGAAACCCGCTGCCACTTGCGGCCATCGAGTGGCTTCCTCAGCCGAAAGTTGCACGCCGACGCCAGCGACAGACCCATGACATCCCCGAAAAAGGGCCGGTCCTTGTGCCAGCCGATCGGCGCGCCGGGCGCGTATTCCGTGACCAGGACCTGCGCCACGTCCGGCAAAGTAAAACCGGAGGCTTCCTGAACCTTGCGGTGCGTTTCGAGCAGAAAATCGGGAATCGGATGGGCTGGCAAAGCCTTGTGCTCGCTGAAATCGTAACGCCAGCCGAATGACACGATCCGCCGTTTGCCTTCAAAACCGTGGAACTGGAATTCCTTGAACGGAAGGTCCGCAATCCGGGTCAGCAGGCCGAGTTCGTCCTCCGGGGTTATCACTTCCGGACAGTAGAGCATGCCGTGAGGAAGCGCCGGCTCGACCGGCATGGGAAAAAGACTTGGCTGGATAACTGGCATGGGAAACCGCAGGAAGGCGTTCACCATTAGGGATGCTGCGGATGGACGGACGGTTGCAGTCGAAAATCAGCAGCCGGTTGATCCTCACTTACCGGCGCGGAATTGCCCGGCGGGCATCGAAGCCATTGAATCGATTTTCGGCACTTCGTTTGCAGAAAGTCCACAGTGTCCCGTCAACCGAACCTCGCGGCTCCTTCTCATTCAGCGGCGGCGATCGCGGCCGTTCGGAATTTTTCTCTCTGAAACTCATTGGTTTTGTTTCTTTTTCAAACCTCAAGGAGATAGTGATGGCTTCCCAAAATGCCTCGCGGCGGCAGCGCGCGATCCAGAAACAGGTCGCGCGAGCGGATAAAATTCGTCCCAAGACCGAGACGAAGCGCGCGATGCAGGCCGGTGCCCGCCCCTATCCGGCCCCGCCTTTCCCCAAACAGCATCAGAGGAAACCAGGGTCCGAAGCGGCGCTCAACCCGCCGCCGCTCTACGATGCGCCTTTCTACCTCGGTTCGAAAAAACTCGCCGACAAAGTCGCGCTGATTACCGGGGGCGATTCCGGCATCGGGCGCGCGGTAGCGATCCTCTTCGCGAGGGAAGGCGCGGACATTGCGCTTGCCTATCTGAATGAACATGCTGACGCCAGACTCACAAAGGAGAAGGTCGAGGCGGAAGGCCGGGAGTGCCTGCTGATCCCAGGCGACGTCAAGAGCCAGAAGTTTTGCGACAGGGCTGTCGCGCGCACGATCAAGGAATTCGGCCGGCTCGACGTGCTCGTCAATAACGCCGCATTTCAGGTCCACGCATCGCGCTTTGAAGACCTGACGGCGAAACACTTCGATGAGACGCTCAAGACCAATCTATACGGCTATTTCTTCATGGCGCAGGCGGCCATCAAGCAAATGAAACCGGGTTCAGCCATTATCAACACCGGATCGGTGACGGGCCTGCTCGGCAGCGAGGGGCTGCTTGATTACTCCCTGACCAAAGGCGGCATTCACGCCTTTACAAGATCGCTGGCCTCGCACCTCGTGCCGCGCGGGATCAGGGTCAACGCCGTCGCGCCGGGTCCGGTCTGGACGCCGCTCAATCCTTCCGACAAGCCGGCGAAGGC
>DATJFH010000065.1:0-21589 GCA_035495815.1 Bryobacteraceae bacterium | reverse complement strand
CGGAAGCGCGCTGCCCCACCAGATTCCTCAAATCGCTGCCAGGTGGGCTAGCGCGCTTCCGCCGGCCGGGCCGCGCGGCGGAAAAGTGCCCTCCAGGCAGCATTCGGCGCCTGAACCGGAAGCGTGCGCCCCGGGTGCCCTGCAACGACGCGACCTGTGTTGCCAACCCGCCGGACCATTTCCCCGGGGCGTCAAGATGAATGTCGCGAATACCGGAAACTTTTGCGCTCCCCGGTTTAGGCTATGCTAAGTGAAACCGAGGGGGTTCCCATGTCAGTCAAATTACGCGCTCTCCTGATTGTCTCGATCGCAGTCGCTACGATGGCCGCCCAGACCTTCCAGGGTCAGATCAGCGGCCTGGTCCGCGATAAGACCGGCGGTGTGATCCCGAAAGTTCAACTGACGGTCGTCGACGCCAACAGCGGAGCGAAATTCACCGCCGTCACCAACGAATCCGGCGTGTACCGCTTCCCTTCCCTGCCGCCCAGCCAGTACCAGGTATCCGCCACGCTGACCGGATTCAAGACCTTCTCGCAAGGGCCGATCACGATCCAGGTGAATCAGAGTTACGACCTCGACATCACGCTCGAGCCGGGCCAGGTTTCCGAAACCGTGCAGGTTTCCTCCGAGGCGCCTCCCCTCGAGACGGCCAGTTCCACGCTGGGACAGGTGGTGACCACGCGCAGCATTCTCTCGCTGCCGCTCAATATCCGCGATCCGTTCGCGCTGGTCGGCCTCACGCCCGGCGTGACCTTCGGCGGCAACTTCGGCAACGGCGGCGGCAAGGACGTGGGCCGCAACTTCTTCAAGTCCGATTTCAACGTCGGCGGCGGACGCTCCGGATCGCAGGAGATCCTGCTCGACGGCGCGCCCAATACCACGCCCGACATCAACCGCGGCGTGATCAATCCGCCCGTCGATTCGGTGCAGGAGTTCAAAGTCCAGGTCAGCAGCTATGACGCCGAGTTCGGCCGCACCTCCGGCGGCGTGATCAACATGGTTACCAAAGCCGGAACCAACAGCTACCACGGCGTCGCCTACGATTTCGAGCGGCACAGCAACCTCGACGCCAACGAGTTCTTCAACAACCGCGCCGGCCGCCCGCTGACTTCGTTCGCGCGCCACCAGTTCGGCGGCAACATCGGCGGTCCCATTCTCAAAAACAAGTGGTTCCTGTTCGGCGATTACGAAGGGCTCCGCCAGGGCTACCCCAACTCCATTATCTCCACCGTCCCCTCGCAGCTGCAGCGCCAGGGCAACTTTTCCCAGACTCTGGCCTCCAATCGCGCGCTGATCACCCTCTACGATCCGGATACGCTCACCACGCTGGCGGACGGGTCGCGGCAGCGCACGCCCTTCGCCGGCAATATCATTCCCGGCAACCGCTTCGACAATGTGGCCTCGAAAACCGTCCCGTTCTACCCGCTGCCGAACATCGGCGGCGATCCGGTCACCGGCCAGAACAATTACTTCTTCGGCTCCAAAGCCATCACCAACAGCGACAAATACGACATTCGCTCGGACGTGAATCTCAGCGAGAGCACCCGCTTTTTTGTCCGCTACTCGCGGCAGGAAGACGACCGCATCGCTCCGGGCAACATGCCCCTTCCGATCGGCGGCGGCCGCCAGACCACCGATCACTACACCCAGGGCGTCGCCGACCTGACCCATGTCTTCTCGCCCTCGCTGGTGGGCGACGCCCAGTTCTCGGCCACGCGCGGGCTGGCGACCCAGTACGGCATGTCGCAGGGCTTCGATGTCAGCCAGCTCGGCTTCGTTCCCTCGTTCACCAGCCAGGTGGTGTCGCAGTTCCCCGTCTTCGCGATCAGCGATGTTTCGGGAACGTCCAATCTGAATGACAACTTCCTCCAGTTTCAGCCCCGCAACGTGTTCAACGCGCGCGGCAGCCTCAGCTATCTGCGCGGCAAGCACGGCTTGAAATTCGGCGGGGAGTACCGCTGGCTGCATTTCAACGAAGGTCAGTTGAACAATCCGACCGGCGCGTTCACCTTCAACCGCGGATATACGCAAGGTCCGAACCCGGTGCAGGCCAGCCCCACCGCCGGTTTCGGCTTCGCCTCGTTTCTGCTGGGCGACGTGGCCAGCGGCCTCATCAATCGCCTGAATCCCATTTCCACGCAGAGCCGCTACGCCGCCGGATTCGTCCAGGACGACTGGCGCGTCTCGAGCCGCCTTACCCTCAACCTCGGCGTGCGCTGGGAAATGAGCAGCGGCGACATGGAAAAATGGAACCGGCTGGCCTACTTCGATCCGTTCGCGACGAATCCGCTGGGGGCCAAAGCGGGCCTGCCGAATCTCAAAGGTCAACTGGTCTGGATCGGGCACGGCAACGGAAACCAGCAGGAGACCACCAACAACTTCGGCCCGCGCGCGGGATTCGCCTACCAGATCACGTCGAAAACCGTGCTGCGCGGCGGCTACGGCATCTTCTTCCTGCCGCGCAACGTGCAGGGCAACGGCAGCGGCGCGGTGGAAGCGTTCCGCACCACCACCATGCTGGCGACCATCGACGGGCTGACGCCCGCCAACCGCCTGACCAATCCTTATCCGACCGGCATCCAGCCGGCGCAGAACAGCCGCGATCCGCTGGCCAACGCAGGCTCCACCATCTCCGTGCCCACGCACGAGTATCAGAATCCGTACGCGCAGACCTGGAGCCTCGGCATCCAGCGCGAGCTGCCGGGCAAGCTGGTGCTGGACGTCCACTACTGGGGCGGCAAGGACACGCGCCTGCTGACCACCTGGAATATCAACCAGCTTCCGGACGAATACCTGGCGCTGGGAAACCGCCTCAACGATCAGGTTCCGAACCCCTTCTTCGGAGCCATCACCACCGGCGCCCTGACCAGCTCCACCATCTCGCGCCGCCAGTCGCTCCTGCCGTTCCCGCAGTACTCCGGCGACAACGGCGTCGCGCGCGTGTTCACGCCGGCGGCCAACTCCACCTACCAGGCGGGCACCATCCAGGTCGAGCGCCGCCTGTCCGGTACCTTTACTTTTCTGGCCGCCTACACGCGGTCGAAGGCCATTGACGACGTCCGCAATCCGCTCGACTACTACAATCGGCGGCTGGAAAAGTCGCTGTCCGCGTTCCATGCGCCGAATCAATTCGTGCTCAGCAGCGTGTACGAGCTGCCGTTCGGCCGCGGCCGCGCCGTCGGTTCAACCTGGGGCAAGCCCGCCGACGCCGTCCTCGGGGGCTGGCAGTTGAGCGGCATCGTCCGCGTGCAGAGCGGCTTCCCGGTCAGCGTAGGCAGGATTGTAAACAACGGCCGAAGCGCCCGGCTCGACAATCCGACCATCGACAGGTGGTTCGACACCGCCGTCTTCGCCAACGTCCCGGCGTTCACGTACGGCAACACGGGACCTTTTCTGCCGGACGTCCGCACCGACGGCCTGCGGAACGTGG
The DNA here is from genome assembly GCA_035495815.1 of Bryobacteraceae bacterium. Lineage (GTDB taxonomy): Bacteria > Acidobacteriota > Terriglobia > Bryobacterales > Bryobacteraceae > DATJFH01. Next base: position 18,159 of record DATJFH010000065.1, on the reverse strand, counting down.
ACGCCGTGATGTCCAAGAGTTTCTCCATCAGCGTGAAGGACCACAAGATCACGACCCAGTTCCGCGCCGAGTTTTACAACCTGTTCAACCACCCGCAATTCGCCGCCCCCAACGGAACGGTGTCGTCGCAGAGCTTCGGACAGGTGACCAATGTCGCCAACGCGCCGAGGGATATTCAGTTCGGCTTGAAGATCGGGTTCTAAGCGCGCGCGAGTCAGGGGCGGCGGCCGGAGCGGAGTTCCTCCAGCCGCCTGCGCTGGATCAATATTTCACCGCCAGCTCCGGCGTCTCGATCCACTTTCCCCCCAGCCGGCGCGACTCCAGGCCCGCCAGCAGGATCCCGTTGGCCACCAGCGTCCGCTCGATCGGATTCGGCTCCTTCCCTGTCGTCACCAGGTCTTCGAAATTCCGCACCATGAAGCTCCAGTGATTGTGCAGGTAGAGCTGGATGTAAAAACACGCCGACACCGGTTCAGCCCGGCCCTCGATGCGGGCGGCGAACGCGTAGTCCCGCGTCATGGCGTTCACGTGCAGCACCGCGCCTTTCACGCCGTCCCGGTAGCGGATCAGGAAAGCCTCCGGCGGCTGCCCGCCGTTCGGCGGCACGGCGTTGACCCGGCGCGCGAGCGCGGCGTCGAGCAGCGCCTTGGACCACTCCCCGCCGTCCGCCAGCTTCCACAACTCCCCGCCCGAACAGTAGCGAACCCGCGCCACGCCCGTCTCGCCGCCCGCGCGCCGCTCCGCCATGGATTGCAGCAGCTCGACTCCGTGGTAGGCATGCTCCTCGAGGTCGCTGTAGCTGGTGGTCAGCAGTTCCGTGAACCGCGTCCCGCGATTGATCTCGACCGCCGGACGCCGCCACGCCAGCGGCACGGTCGAGCCGCAAAGCAGCGGGATCCGCATTTTGCGCGCCAGTTCGTAGGTGCGCCTGGCGTCCTCCCACTCGTAGGCGAAATACTTGTCCTGGTACACCGGCAGGACGCGGCCTTCCTCGCGCATGACGCCGGCGATCTCCTGGAAGTACTTCCAGCGCGGATACATGAAGTTTCCGCGGGCCGTGCGCGGATAATCGCCGTGCTCCCCGATGATCGCCACGGCGTCCACCGCCAGCCTGGGGCCGTCCCGGCGCAGCGCTCCGGTCACCGTGGGGAAAATGGGGATCCCGTGCTCTTCGGCCTCCTCGCGCGCCATGTCGTTCACCGGAAACCGGTCGACATAGAGTGAAGCCACCTCCAGCCGCGGCTCGTGCCGGCGGCCGTTCAGACGATAGCCGTCCAGCAGGCGCGGCATGAACACGTCGGCGTGCGAGTTCGGGAACCAGACGTTCAGGATGCAGGCCACGCGCGGCTTCGGGCCCGCCGCCAGGGAGGCGCCCGCGCCGCCGAAAAGAAGTCCACGCCGGCTGATCGAATTCATTGCGAACATTCTAATGCATCGCGTCCACTTGCAAATGGCCTCCCCGGGATCTATGTTGGCATCCATGGGAAACAAAGTCAGACCGAGCCGCCGGGCCCTCCTGCACGCGGGCGGCGCGGGGGCGGCCGCGCTATTGGGCGGGACTCCGCCCCTCGCCGCCGCGCCGGAGCCCGATTCACCGCGCATCTATTCGCGCATCGGCGTCAAGCCGTTCATCAATCTCACCGCCACGTACACCATCAACGGCGGCGCCCTCATGCTGCCCGAGGTGCGCGAGGCGATGGACGAGGCTTCCCGCTGGTCCGTCAATATCGACGAGCTCATGGAAAAGGCCGGCGCCCGGATCGCCGAGTGGCTCGGCGCGGAAGCCGCCATCGTCACCTCCGGCTCGGCCGCCGCTCTGACGCATGCCACGGCGGCCTGCATTGCCGGCGGCGACCCGGAGAGGATGAAGCAGCTCCCCATCCTCACCGGACTCAAGACCGACGTGATCATGCCCAAGCAGTCGCGCAACGACTACGATCACGCCTTCCGCACGGTCGGCGCCCGCATCGTGCAGGTGGACACGCCGCACGAGTTCCAGGAAGCCTTGAACGAGCGGACCGCCATGATCGCCGTGCTCGGCGTAGGCGAGGCGCAAGGCAGCGTGCGTCTCGAGCAGATCGTGCCGGCCGCGCGCAAGTTCGGGGTCCCCGTGCTGGTGGACGCGGCCGCCGAGCTGCCCGCCCGGCCGAATCCCTATCTGGCCCGCGGCGCGGACCTGGTGGTCTATAGCGGCGGCAAGTTTCTGCGCGGCCCGCAGTGCGCCGGCGTGCTGGCCGGAAACGCCGGACTGATCCGCGCCGCCTGGCTCAACAGCGCGCCCCACCACGCCTTCGGCCGCGCCATGAAAGCCGGCAAGGAAGAGATCATGGGGATGCTCGCCGCCCTCGACGTCTACTTCCATAAACGCGATGTCAAGGCCGAGTACCGGGAGTGGGAATCCTGGTTCGCGTCCATGAGCGCGGAGATAACGCGGACGCCCGGCGTCACCACCAGGGTCTTGCCCCCGGCCGGCGCCAGCCCCTATCCCGTGCTCGAGATCGCCTGGGATCCGTCGCGCGTCGGCCTGACCGCGGGGGAGCTTTACCGGCTCCTGCTCGACGGCGAGCCGCGCATCATGTCGCACGCCTCCGGCGGCGGCCACTCCTTCATCCTCCGGCCGGTGGCCATGAAGCCGGAGGACCATAAGCTCGTCGCCCGCCGCCTCCGTGAGATCTTCGCCGCCGCGCCCAAATCCAAATCCGTGCAGCCGCAAATCTCCCTCGGCGCCAACCCCGGCGGACGCTGGAATCTGGACATCACCTTCGCCCGCGGCGCGGCGCGCCATGCGCTGCAGCTGCGCGTTCAGGGCGGACGCCTCCTCGGCTCGCACCAGGGCGCCACCGCTCACGGCGACGTGGAAGGCACGATCTCCGGAGACCGCATCCGCTTCCGCTCCACTCTGCCGGTCGAAGGCGTGCGCCTGGTCTACACCTTCAGCGGCGCCATCTCCGGCGACGCCATGTCCGGTGAACTCGATCTGGGCGAGTATGGCCCGGCCGCCTGGAAGGCCTCCCGCGTATGAGCCGCATCCTGTTCCTGATCCTGCTGGCGGCCGCCGCCCGCGCCCAGGACAACGGCTACCCTCTCGTCTATCCCGCCGCCAAAATGGGCGGGAATTACATGCAGAACTACTACCTGCCGCCGGCCCCGGGCTCCACCGCCTGGGCTCCGGCATGGTCGCCCGACGGGAAGTCCATCGCCTTCGCCATGCAAGGCTCCATCTGGAAGATCGATGCGGCCGGCGGCCCGGCCGTCGAGCTCACCTACAACGCCCGCTATCACTCCTCCCCCGCCTGGTCGCCCGATGGCAAATGGCTCGTCTATACCGCCGACGACCGCGCCCAAAACATACAGCTCGAGATTCTGGACGTCGCCTCCGGACAATCGCACGCGCTCACGAGCGGGGCGGATATCTATCTCGATCCGGTCTTCTCGCCCGACGGCGGCAGGCTTGCTTACGTCTCGACCCAGCCCAGCGGCGCATTCAACATCTACGTCCGCAAGATTCGCGGCGGCAAGTGGGACGGCGATCCGGTTGCCCTGACCGCCGACCGCCGCCATCCTCGCGACCGGCTGTATGTGGGCGTCTGGGACAGCCACACGCAGCCCGCCTGGACTCCCGACGGCAAGCAGATCGTCTTCGTCGGCAACCGCGATTCCGGACTCGGCGCCGGCGATCTGTGGCGCATGCCCGCCGAAGCCGGCGGCGTCCGGAAAGCGGTCCGCGTTTATTCCGAGCAGACGCTCTATCGCACGCGCCCGCACGTTTCCATCGATGGGAAGCGCGTCCTGTACTCGTCCACCGCGGGAGCAGCCGATCAGTTCAACAACCTGTACGCCGTCCCGCTGGCGGGCGGAGCGCCGTACAAGCTCACCTTCGACCGCTGGGATCACTTCCACCCGCGCTGGTCGCCCGACGGCGAGTGGATCGCTTATATCTCGAATCGCCGCGGCCTCCCCGAATTGGCGCTGCTCGAAACCTACGGCGGCGCGCGGAAGGACGTCGGGATCGCGGTCCGCCGCTGGAAGCGCCCCATGGGCCGCGTGCACGTGCGCGTCTCGCAGCCCGCCCGCATCCACGGGCTGGCGTCCGACGGCAAGTTCTACGCTCCGGACGGCGCCTACTCCCGCATCGGACGATCCTCCCTGCACAGCTTTCACACGCAGGGCGAATACACGGTCGACGTCCCTCCCGGGCGGATGACCATCGAAGCGGTCAGCGGCTTCGATGCCGAGCCGGCGTCCGCGGACGTGGACGTGAAGGCGGACCGCACCTCCGAGGTCACGCTGCGGCTCACGCGCCGCCCCGGCATGTCGCCGCCGGGCTGGTGGAGCGGCTCGACCCACGTCCACATGAACTACGCGGGCAACCTCCACAACACCCCGCAAAACCTGCTCGACATGGCGCGCGCCGAAGGACTCAGCGTGGTGATGAACCTGGTCGCCAACAAGGACAACCGCATTCTCGATCACGACTTCTTCGTCCCCGGCGGCGGCGAGCACCCCGCCTCCGCGGGGGATCCCAAAACCAAGCTGCACTTCGCCGAGGAGTATCGCCCGCCGTTCTACGGGCACATGTTTTTCATCGGCCTGAAGGATCATCTGATCTCGCCGTTCACCACCGGCTATGAGGGCACCGCCATCGAGAGCCTGTATCCGAGCAATACCGACATGCTGCGCAAGGCTCGCGCGCAGGGAGCCGTCACGGCATACGTGCACGCCTATTACGGCGACCCCGACCCGCTCGAGAGCACGCTGGGCATCGCCAAGGCGTTCCCGGTGGATGCGGCGCTGGGCCTGGTCGATTGCATCGAGTGGTCCGGCGCGTCGCGCTCCGAGCTGGCCGTGTGGCATCACGCCCTCAATAACGATCTGCGCATCGCCCCGGTGGGCGGCGAGGATTCCATCACCAGCCTGCACCGCACCAAGCTCATCGGCAGCGTCCGCACCTATGCCATGTCGGGACCGGAGCCGGGGATCGAATCCTGGATCGGGGCGCTGCGGAAGGGCAACACCTTTTTCACCACCGGCCCGCTGCTCGAGTTCAGCATCAACGGGAAGCCGCCGGGCGACACCATCCGGCTCGGCCCTGACGGCGGCAAGGTGGCCGTCGAAGCCAGGGTCCGCTCGATCGCTCCCGTGAAGATGGTCCGGATTTACCGGAACGGCGCGGTCTTTCGCGAGATCCCCGCCGGCGACGGCCATGAGATTACGTTCAAAGAGGAAGTTCCGGTTACGGAGAGCTCCTGGTTCTCGCTCTCCGCCGAAGGTCCCAACTACCGGCTGTTCGACGCCGAATTCCAGCAGGCCGCGACCAACGCCATCCGGGTCTACACGGGCGAGCGGAAAATCCGCAGCCCGGAGTCCGCCCGGTACTTCATGCGCTGGATCGACAAGCTGCGCGCCATGGCGGTCGACTGGCCCTGGTGGCGGTCGGAGCAGGAGAAGAACCACGTGCTGTCGCAGTTTGCCGAAGCGAAATCCTTTTACGAGCAGCGAGCCAGGTAGCGCGGGCGCTTGGCTACCGAAGATCTTCCGGATCCGCTTCGCAGCCGCGCGGCCACTCTGCCCGGCGGCTTCGCTGTCCGTCCTGCCCGGTCCAGCGGGACAAAATCGCCAGATCTTCGTCAGGCGCTGCCGCGGGTCGAATTCTGACGCCGTCGCTTCCACTCGAACAACACGATCCCGGCGGCCACCGAGACATTCAGCGAGGGGATCTGGCCGGCCAGCGGTATGCGCACCAGCGTATCGCAGCGCTTCCGCACCATCTCGTGCAGGCCCTTGCCTTCGCCTCCCAGAACCAGGGCGGCGGGCTCGGCGAAGGCCACCTGATCGTAGTCGTCCGTCCCCCGCTCGTCGACGCCGTAGACGGCGAAGCCGGCGCGCTTGACCTCGTCGAGAGCGCGGTTCAGATTGCCCGTGCGCACCACCGGCAGATGTTCCAGCGCTCCGGCGGCGGCCTTGGCGACGACATCGGTCAACCCGGCGGCGCGCCGCTCGGGGATCACGACGGCGCCCGCGCCGGCCGCGTTCGCGGTCCGGATAACGGCGCCCAGGTTATGCGGGTCCTCCACGCCGTCGAGAAACACGAGCAGGCGCGCCTCGCCGGCGACCTCGTCGAGGCTGCGGTACCCGTGAGCGGCGCCGAGCGCGACCACGCCCTGGTGGGCGGCTGTTCCGGCCAGCCGGTCGAGCGCGGGACGCGGCTCGAAGCGCAGCGGTATCGAGCCGCGGCGCGCCAGGTCGATGATCTCCTGGAGGCGCGGCCCGCCGGCGCCCTTGGCGACCAGAATGCGTTCGAGGGGGCGGCCGCCGCGCAGCGCTTCGGCGACCGGGTGAATCCCGGCCAGAATCATTTCTCGGGCTTCAGTTCGAGGCCATTATTGAAGCGGTTGGTGAAATTGGCCATGGCCACGATGAGGGTGATCTCCACCACCTGCTCGGGGCTGAAATGCTCGGCGAGAGCGGCCCGCGAGTCGCCCGCGTCCGCCGTCCGGGTCAACTCCCGGGCATACTGGATGGCGGCCCGTTCCGCAACGCTGAAAGGTCCTTCCTGCTCGGTACGGAGCGCGGCCAGGTCGTCTTCGGAGATGCCCGCTTTCCTGCCGATGGCGATGTGGGCGGCCGAGCAGTAGGCGCACTCGTTGGCGAAGGAGACCGCCAGGTAGACCAGCTCTTTGATCCGCCTCTCGACCAGCCCCGGCCCCATGATGGCGCTGTACAGAGGGACGAAGTTCTTCAGCGCCTCGGGCTTGTTGGCCATGGTCCGGAACATGTGATTCGGACCGGACTTCTTTTCCAGTTGGGCCAGGAATTCGTTCTCGGCCGGATCCAGCAGTCGGATAGCAGTACCCATCCACTTCAGTATAACCGGCGGACGGTCAGTGCTCCGGAAGCTCGCAGGCCGGGAACTTCTCCATGGCGGTATTGCCGGCGTAGCCCAGCTCGCGGACCAGCCCCACTTGCGACGTGTAATAGCCGTCGGCCGTGAGACGCTTGACGATGCCGAAGAAGCGTTCGCCCGCGCCGGTCTCCCGGCCCGCGTCCACGGCGTTGCTGAGCGGCGTCAGCAGCTCGATCTGGCGCCCTTCGCCGAGCTTCATGAAGGGGGTCTGAAAGCGGCGCTGCGATTCGGCCTCGAGCCAGGCCAGCCCCGCCGCGAAGCGTTTCCCGTGCTCCGGATTGGCGGTGACCACCTCGTCGATATACCTTGGAACGCCCGCCCCGATCGCGCCCGGGGTTTCGGTCGCCGGGATGATGAGTTCGGCGATGCGGCTCACGGTTTCGAACTCGTCTTTCGTAAAAGACCGGGGCGTGTAGGGACCGTCCTGGGTCTTCCGCGGAGCGGGGTGGACGTGCTGCCCGTAAAGCTCGTCGGCGGAGAAGGGGAAGGCGCAGGTGGCGCCGATGGCCCCGATGATCTTCAGCGACTCGCGGCGGTCCGCCATATTACAGCTCTCCTTTCCGCATACGTCCGGCGATGTGCCCGGCGGCGCGCGCGGCCAGCGCCATCATGGTGTGGGTGGGATTCTTCTCCGACGCCGAGGGAAAGACGCTGCCGTCCACCACGTACAGATTGTCCACGTCGTGCGAGCGGCAGTCGGCGTTCAGGACCGATGTCCGCGGGTCGGCGCCCATGCGGCAGCCGCCCAGCTCGTGATTGGTGCGGGGCTCGTCGGACACCGACAGAATGTCGGCGCCGGCCGCCTTCAGCACCTCCACCGACCAGCGCTGCATGTCGGCGAAGATCTTCCGGTCGTTCTCGGCCCACACGTATTGGCGGCGGGCCATCGGCAGGCCGTAGGCGTCGAGCTTGCCGTAATCGAGATCGACGAAGCTCTGCTTGTTGGGCAGCATCTCGCCGTAGGGCGAGAAGTTGAGGAAAGCCGGGTAGCGCTGCTTGACGGACTCCTTGTAATCCTTGCCGAAGCCCGGCAGCGACCGCGCCCAGCCGACGGCGCGGCGGTTCTGGTAATTGAACTGGGCGCCGAAGCTGCGGGCGTAGTCGCGCTTGCGCGCATGCATGAACGACGGCATGTAGGCGTGGTCGAGGAAGCCCTCGTCGTTGGCGGCGGGCTTGCCCATCAGGCCGTGCAGGAAGCACTGCACGCCGCCGGTGAAATGCGGGATGAAGTTGCGTCCCAGCTGGCCGCTGGAATTGGCGAGCCCGTCGGGGTAGAGCCGCGACTTCGACATCAGCAGCAGCGCCACGCTCTGCACGCAGGCGCAGGAGACCACCACGCAGCGGGCGCGGATCTCGCCTTCCTTCTTCGTGACGCGATTGAGGAAGCGGACGCCGGTGACCTTGTTCCGGGGCGACACCATGACTTCGCGGACGATGGAGTCGTGCACGATCTCCAGCTTGCCGGTCTTGAGGGCGGGCAGCATGTGGCCGTCGAAGGAATTGTACTTGGCGGCCACGTCGCAGCCGGCCATGCAGTTGCCGCAGAAGTGGCAGGCGGGCCGGGTGGCGGTGGGGACGGTGAGGGTGGACTTGCGGACGTGAATGATCTTCAGCCCGAGCTTTTCGGCTCCGCGCTTGACCAGCAGGTCGCTGCACTTCATGGGGACGGGCGGAAGGAACACGCCGTCCGGCAGGTCCTCGAGGCGATCGAGATTGCCGCACACGCCGACCTCGCGCTCGATCATCTCGTAATAGGGGGCCAGATCGGGGTAGTCGATGGGCCAGTCTTCGCCCGCGCCGTCGATGGAGCGTCCTTTGAAATCGCGGTGGCTGAAGCGCCAGGCGACCGCATTCCAGGTCATGGACTTTCCGCCCACGCCGCGGCTGCGCTCGGACTCGAAGCCGGCCACTCCAGGCCGCATGGTGGGGATGTGGCGGCTGGGAAAATCGAAAGGCATGGCGTGGGTATTGAAGGCGGTGCGGGTATTGATCCGGGGGCCGCCTTCGAGGACGGCGACATGCACGCCCTGCCTCGCCAGATGCGCGGACAGCGTCCCGCCCGACGCGCCCGAGCCGACTACGCAGACATCGTAAACTCTCTTGGCCATAGTGCGCTCGAATCAGCCATTATGTCACTCCCGGCCGGCGCCTGGCGCCGGAGCGGGGGCGAGGGCGGGCGCAGCCGCGAGACCGGTTTGTCGACCGCCGGGGTTGGCGCTACGATAACAGTTCGATGCGAGGCAATCACCGATGATCACCCGGCGCGAATTGCTGGGCGGAGCGCTGGCTTCGGCGGCATTCGGCAAAGGGGAGCGGCCGAATGTCCTGTTCCTCTCCGTGGACGACATGAACGACTGGGTGGGATGCCTGGGCGGCTATCCGGGGGTGCGCACGCCGCACATCGACGCGCTGGCCAGACGCGGCGCGCTGTTCCGCAATGCGCATTGCGCTTCGCCGCTGTGCAATCCGTCGCGGGTGGCGCTGCTCACCGGGCTGCGTCCTTCGACGACCGGGATTTACAACAACGAGCAGTACTGGCGTCCCAACCTGCCGGGGGTGGTGAGCCTGCCGGGGTACTTCAAGCGGAACGGGTATCACGCGGCCGGAGTGGGGAAGGTGTTCCATCACGTGGCCGGCTTCAACGCGCCCTCCGAGTGGGACGAGTTCCAGCTGCAGGTATTCGACGATCCGTGGTACCGGCGGACGGAATGGTATCCATGGACGAAGAAGGAGCCGGCGCCGCCGGGACATCCTTTCAACGGGCTGAAGAACTTTCAAGGCGAGTTCGATTGGGGCGTGCTGCCGAAGCCGGAGAGCGAATACGGCGACATGAAAGCGGTGGACTGGGCGGCGCGCTTCTTCGAGCGCAAGCACGACAAGCCTTTCTTCCTGGCGGCCGGCCTGTGGCATCCGCACATCCCGATGTTCGCGCCGCAAAGCTACTTCGACCTGTACCCGAAGGACGAGGTTCGCATTCCGGTGGCGCCGGAGGACGATCTGGACGACGTGCCGGCGGCGGGACGCAAGATGGCGGCGGCGCGGCGCGAGGAGCACGAGCGGATCGTGCGGGAAGGCAAATGGCGCGACGCGGTGCGCGCCTATCTGGCCAGCATCAGCTTCGCCGACGCGATGGCCGGACGCATCCTGAAGAGCCTCGAGGCGAGCCCGTACGGCGCGAACACGATCATCGTGTTCTGGTCGGACAACGGCTGGCACCTGGGCGAGAAGCAGCACTGGCACAAGTCGACGCTGTGGCAGCGGGCGACGCACGTCCCGATGATCATCGCCGGACCGGGCGTGGGGGAGCCCGGGAAGGACCGGCCACAGCCGGTCAGCCTGCTGGATCTCTATCCGACCCTGGTCGAGATGTGCGGGCTGCCGGCGCGGAGCGAGCTGGAGGGCGCGAGCCTGGTCCCGCTGCTGAAGGACGCGGGGGCCAAGCGAAATCCGGCGGTGAGCACCTTCCAGCCCGGGAATCACGCGGTGCGGGACGAGCGCTGGCGGTACATCGTCTACGCGGACGGCTCGGAGGAGCTGTACGACGAAGCGAGCGATCCGAACGAGTACCACAACCTGGCGGACCGGCCGGAGCACGCCGCCCGCAAGAGGGAGATGGCGAAGTGGGCGCCGAAGACGAGCGCGCCGCCCAAGCCCGACCGGAACGCTTTCGACTTCGACTTCCCGAGCTACACGTGGAAGCTGAAGAAGCAGTAGATCAGGAGGCTTCGGCCAGCAGGGCGCCCCAATGGAAGCCGGCGCCGAATCCGGCGAACACCAGCGGCGCGCCTTTCTCGAGAGTATTTGCCTTGCGCCATTCGTCTGCGGCGATGAGCATGGAAGCCGAGGACGTATTGCCGTAGCGGCGAATGTTGGAATAGAACTTCTCCGGGGCAACGCCGAGCGCTTCGGCCACGCGGACGATCAGGTTCTGATTGGCCTGGTGCATGAGGAAGGCGGGGACGTCGGCGGCGGCGCGTCCGTTCCTCTCGAGCAGGCCGCCGATGGCCCGCGGGATCTTGCGCGACGCCTGCAGGATGACGGTGCGGCCGTTCATTTCGACGGGGCCGGCGAGCGGCAATCTGAGATCGCCGCTGAAGGCGCCGTCGGTAAAGAGTGCCGAGTCGACGATGCGGGCGAAACCGGCGGCGGGAGAGACGAGGCAGGCGCCGGCGCCGTCGCCGAACAGGATCGATACGCCGGGGTTGAGCGGCGGCGTCTGGGCCACGACCGACATTTTCTCCGAGGCGATCACCAGGATATTCCCGTGGAAGGCCGCGAGCCGGCCGGCGAGCGCCATGCCGAACAGGGAGCCGGCGCTGGCCAGCGGCAGGTCGATGGCGGGAACGCTGTCGAGGCCGAGTCGATTGGCGATATCGGCGGCGGGACCGGGGAAGCGGCGCTCGGAAGATCCGCTCGAGACGAGCAGCATCCCGAGCTCGGCGGGGGCGATTCGGGCGGACGCCAGGCAGTCGCGGGCGGCCGCGGCGCCCATGGCGGCCACGTCCTCGCCGGCGGCGGCGTAGCGGCGCTCCTCGATACCGGAGACGGCGAGGATCCACTCGGCGGTACTGCCGACCTGTGCGCCGATCTCGCCGTTCCCCACTACACGGGCGGGGAGGTAGGACCCGAAAGCTTGCAGGAAGGACACGGAGTCAGAGGCGGCTTTCGATGTAGCTCTCGATCCGGGCGATCGAATCGAACTTGCGGGGGTTCAGGTCCGAATCCGGGATCTTGATGGCGAAGGCCTTTTCAAGGGCGCTCAACACATCGGGGAGGGCGAAGGAATCGAGCAGTCCCGAATCGAACAGGGATTCCTCGGGATCGGGCGTGATGTTCTTTTTCGAGACGGTACGAATGATTTCACTGATCTGCGCTTGTCTGTCCATGGGACCCTGCGCGGGCTAGCTCTCCCCGCACTTTGTTGTATTTCTCGTAATTGTACATGAGATCCCGGAAGAGCGTATACCCGAGCCGGCGGTAGCCGGAGGAAGTGAAGTGGACATGATCGCCCTGGGCAAGGCCGGCGATCACCCATTCGCGCATGGCGCCCTTGCCGCCCATCTTGTTCCGCATGTCCCAAAAGGCGCAGCGGTTGGCGAGGGCGGCTTCGCGCTGGGCGGCGATAATGCGATCGAGCTTTTCCATGGTTTGCCAGCGGCCGCGGGTGCGATATTCGCGGTCGGGCGGGCCGAGGACGAGGATGGAGGCGGTGGGCGCGGCCTGGCGGAGGCGCTGCAGGAGCGCGGAGAACATTTCGCGGTAGCTCTCGAGGGTCCAATCCGGATTGGTGGCCTCGTTGGTTCCGTAGGCGAGGACGATGAGAGCGGGATTGCGGCGGGCGATATTGCTGGCCAGGATTCCCTCATCCCAGCGGAAGACGATGGACGCCTGGGCGCCGTTGATGCCCAGAGTCTCGTAGGTAACGCCGCGGTCCTTCTCAGTGACCCAGCCGAAGAGGCGGACGGGGGCGTTGCGGAGGGTTTCGAGCTCGAAGCGGTGGGGGCCTTCGGTGGGGTTTTTCACCTGATACTGCACATAGCCCGGGCCGAGCGGGCCGTCGGTGGAGATTTTATCGACGGGCACGCCATTGTCGAACAGCTGCAGGTCGCCGCCCCCGGGCTGCTGGAGGTAGAACAGCTCGAGCTTGCTGCATTCGGCTTCGAGGTAGACGGACTGGCGGGGGAGGCGCGTCGAGATGCTGACACCGCCGAGGCCGTAGAGGCCGTCGCCGTCTTTGGACAGCAGGCCTTCGGAGCGCCAGCCGCGGGACTCGCCGCTTTTCACGTCGAGGCGGCGGTAGCCGTTGTACGGGCGTCCGGCGAACGAGTAGCCGCCGCCCCCGTTGCCGAACTGGGCCTGGAGCAGGAGGCGCACGCTGCCGGTCCATTCATCGGCGGCGGTGTGGGAGTCGCCGTAATGCAGGATGCTGAGGGGTCCGGAGGCTTCGCCGCCGGAGGCGCGCCGCAACTGCTCGAAGAAGGGCACCATGGCGGCGGGATTCTCGATGGGCATGCCGGCCGTACGGTCGAGCATGTCGGAGACTTCTTCAGAGGCGGCGGCACGGGCGGCGGGACTGACCGGGGGAGCTTTGGGAACGGCGCGTCGGGCGGTCTTCCTGCTTTTTTTCTTGGGCGGGGCGGGCTTACGCGGAGCGGCGGTCTGAGAAAGGAGGTAGAACGGAGCGGACAGGAGCAACAGGCTGGAGGCTGCGCGGATCCAATCCATGAGATTCTATTTCGGAGCGGACGCGGTTGTTGGCGCGCTCGCGAATTTCTCTTGCATTTTTCGTACCTTGAACCGGCTATAGCCGTCGAACAATGCCTGGTATAACAAATTTCCGACGATGCGGGCGCCGGAGGGCATGGGATGAATGAAGTCACCGCCCACCAGCCGGGGTTCGGCCTGATACCAGCGCCCCATGGTCCCGGGACCGCCCATGGCTTGAAAAGTATTGAAAAAGCCGCAGCCTGTTTCTAACGCTACTTTCTGTTGAATGGTTACCAGCCTGGGAATGGTTCCCACGGTTCCGATTTCACCGCTGCTCTCCCGCTGCCCCCGATCCATGGGGCTCATCATGAGGATCGACGTCCGCGGCAGGGCATCCCTGACACGGCGGACGATCTCCGTCAACTCCTTACCGTAGGCCTGATCGACGAAGGCGGCGTAGGCGCTCTCATTGGTTCCGTAGTTGATTATAACGAGGTCCGGCCGGAGTTGTTGCAACTGCATTTCCCAATGGCGGGCGTCGAACATTTTGGCGAGGACCGAGACATAGGCGCCGTTGAGACCGAGGCTGTCGTATTCAAGGCCGGGACCTTGCTTTCCGAAGCGGACGCCGAAGGCGCGCACCTGGGCGCTGAGGACACGGATCTGGAAGCGGCGGGCGCCGGGAGGGATATCGAAGGCGGCATAGGCGGGGGTGACGGCGGGACCCTGGGTATCGACGGTTCCGAGGGCGGCGTCTTCGGCGAGGACCTGGAAGGCGCCGCCGCCGGGCTGCCGCAGGTAGGCGACCTCGACGCGGGTATGGGAGGGATCCTTGAGCTTGAAGAAGCTCGCGGCGCCGGCCGATCCGCGGAAGCTGACGCCGCCGAGCCCGTAGAATCCGTCCCGGACTTTGGTCATGGACGCGGGCTCGATGTTCCAGCCGTCGGAGGTGATGTCGACGCCATTGTGGCCGTACCAGGCCCAGGGTTTGGCGAGGAGGCAGAAGCCGTGGCCGGCGTCGCCGAAGCGGGACTGGAGGAGTTTGCGGGCGTCGCCGGTGATGAGGTCGGCGGTGGTGGGGGAATCGCCGTAGTGGACGATTCGGGTGACGGCGCCGGACTGGCCGAGCTCGGTCCGGCGGAGGGCCTCGTAGAAATGATCCATGGCGCGGGCGGGATCGTTGAGGCGATAGATCCGGTAGCTGGCTGCGTCCTTATCGGGGCGCATGCGGAGATGCTCGTCCTCGATGGGGTCGGCGGAGGTTTTGCGGGGGGTGAAATCGAGGACGGCGGGGATGCTTCGCCAGTCGAGGACTTTGTAGTTCTTGAAGGCGGGCATGGCGTCGGGGGCCTTCATGAGGATCAGGAACGTCAGGATGACCAGCGTGGCTTTGGGGGGAAGCAGTTGCATGGCTCAGAATTTGGTGTAGATGAAGGGGGCGACGCCGCTGGCGGCGACGTACTGCAGGGCGACGGCGAGCAGCATGAGGGCGGCCGCCTGGGCGTAGAAGGGCGTGGCGGCAAAGCGGTCGATAACCCAGCCCTGCCAGGTCAGCGGGAAATAGTGCGCGAGCACGGCGATGACGAGGACGAGGGCCACGGGCGCGGAGATATTGTCGAACGAGACCGTCAGGGAGGCGATGCGGCCGAGGATGGCGAGGGCGGATTCGAGGGTGGAGGAGCGGAAGAAGATCCAGGCGAAGCACACGAAGTGGACGGTGGCGAAGACGCGCGCGATTTTGCGCCATCCGCCTCGGGCTTTCGAGCCGGTGAAGGTCTGCCAGGCGCGGGTAACGGCGAGGGCGACGCCGTGCAGCAAGCCCCAGATGACGAAGTTCCAACTGGCGCCGTGCCAGAGGCCGCCGAGGAGCATGGTGAGGATCAGGTTCGAGTAGGTGAATATTTTCCACTTCGAACGGAGGCCGGGGAGGGCGAAGTAGAGGTAGTCGCGGAGCCAGTTGGAGAGGCTGATGTGCCAGCGCCGCCAGAAGTCGGCGATATTCTCGGCGGCATAGGGCATGTTGAAATTGGGGGGCAGCTTGATGGCGAGCAGGAGCGCGGAGCCGATGGCGATGTCGGTATAGCCGGAGAAATCGTAATAGAGCTGGAGGGCGTAGGCGTAGACGGCGACGAGGGTCTCGGCGGCGGTATAGAGTTTGGGGAGATCGAAGACGCGGTTGACGAGATTGTCGGCGAGGTAATCGGCGATGAGCAGTTTCTTGGTCAGGCCGAGGGCGATGAGGAAGATGGCTCGGCCGGCGTCGGCGGAGGAGAGCGCTTTATCCTTCTTCTCGAATTGGGGGAGCAGGGTGGCGACGCGGGTGATGGGGCCGGCGAGGGTGGTGGGGAAGAACGAAACGGAGGCGAGGTAGGCGAGATAGCTGGAGGCGGCGCGGGCGTCACGGCGATAGACGTCGATGGTGTAGGTAAGCGACTGGAAGGCATAGAAGGAGATGCCGAGGGGGAAGATCCAGTGCCATTCGGGGGCCTGCCGTCCCGAGAAGCGGGCATAGTTCTCGAGGAAGAACGGCATGTACTTGAAGGAAGCGAGGATGCCCAGGTTGAGGAGCACGCTGAGGGTGACCAGAGCGCGGCGGAGCCAGTTGGTCCGGCTGCGCTGAAGGCCCAGCGCGATGAGGTAGTCGCAGGTGGAGGCGGCGGGGATGAGGGCGAGGTAGAAGAGATCCCACTTGGCGTAGAAAAAGTAGTTGGCGAACAGGACGACGGCGAGCGACAGAGCGCGAAACCGGGCCACCGGCCAATAGAGGAAGAAAACGCCTACCAGGAAAATGAAGTAAGCGGAACTGGACAGAACCATGAGAACACAGCGCGGAAGTATTCATTATACCCGGCGCGGTCAGGATTGCGGTTCTGAAATCGAACGGGATGGATGGGGAAAGGCCCGGCCGTTGGGGCGCTCCGGGGCTGCGGCGGCGGACATGACGTATTCGGGAGGGCCGCCGGGCCGCGGTTCGGAGGCGGAGGGAGCGGCCGCGGGACGTCCGGCGGTTTCGGCTTTCGCCTCCGCCTGGCGGCGGGCTTTCTGCAATTGCTGGAGCTCGTGCTGGGCTTTCGAGAAAGAGCGCTCGAGGCGGCGCTGATTCTGCCAGATACGGTCGAGGATGTTGAACTGGATCTGGGCGGGCAGGTTCTGGGCGGACACACTGGCTTCGGCCACTTCGAGACGGGCGAGTTTCCACTGAGCGATCGCCATTTGCTCGACGTAGACCTCTTCGGTGGGGGTTTGGGGCTGCCATTCGGCTTCAAAGCCGTCGCAGAGCTGGTGGAACTCGCCGGCATTTTCGCCGGGGAGGACGACGGAACGGGCGCGGAGTCCGTGACGGAGGGAGTTGAACCGTACGGCGTCCTTACCCTCGGGCGTTTTGGGGCCGGTGGATTTCCGGGCGTTGCGGCGATTGGCCTCGATTTGCTTTTGTGTAGCCATTTGATTTTCCTGTCGAGCAGAGCCAAAATGGCTCGCTTCCTACCCACACGATATCGCGCGAGGGGTTGAGGAGCGGGTCGGACGGCGGGGATCGGGCGGGATCAACCGGTGTGTTCTCTGTTGTTTAGGAATTTTTCAAAAAGGCGTGAACGGCCGGCCGGTTGGGGCAGGCGCCGGGGCGTTTCGTCTGGTAGTCTTAAGCTGATTCAAATCTCATGCCGCCGTTTGGCGCGCGGCATGGAGCGGACGGTCCTGTGGTAGATACGACGCGCATCCTGCGAGATGGAGCATGGCTGTCCGTGGTGGTGTCGACATACCTGCTGGTGTTGCTGCGGTTCAACCTCCGGATGTTCCTGGGTCATTTTCCGAAGGAGATCCGAAAGATCGTCCCGCCCAAAACGGCGAAGGAGCAGCGGATGTCCGTCCTGCTCGGACTGCTCATCGGGGCTCCCGTCGGCGCAGTATTGCTTTGGCGAACCGCGACTCTGGGAACCGACTCCTTCGGAGAACGCTTCGCCTATGCCTTCGGCGTACTTTTCATCTTCAACCTGGTCGACCTGGTGATCCTGGATTGGCTGATCGTGTGCTGGTTCAAGCCACGCTGGGTGATCCTCCCCGGCACGGAGCATGTCGCGATTCCCAACCCCTACCTCCATCACTTCAAGGAATTCCTGATGGGAACCGCCGGTCTGGCGGTGGCAGGACTCGCCATCGCCGCTCTTTTCAGTATGCGGAATCGATGATCCGGCTCACCGGTCTTTTCGCATGAGGGCGGGCCATTGAAGATCGCGACGTTCAACGTCAACAACATCAACAAGCGTCTGGATAATCTGAGGGCGTGGCTCGAAAGGGCGGAGCCGGACGTCGTTTGCCTGCAGGAGCTCAAGGCAGAGCAGCGAGCTTTTCCGGCGGGCGCTCTTCGCGACCTCGGGTATGACGCAGTCTGGAGCGGCGAACGCTCCTGGAACGGCGTCGCGATCCTTACGCGGGAATGCAACACGGTGGTGACGCGTTCCAGCCTGCCGGGGAGTCCCGAGGACAGACAGGCGCGCTATATCGAGGCAGCCGTCAACGGGGTGCTGATCGCATCCATTTACCTGCCGAACGGAAATCCTCAACCGGGTCCGAAGTTCGATTACAAGTTGTCCTGGTTCCAACGCCTGATCGAGCACGGCGAGGAACTGCTGAAGACCGGGGCGCCGGTGGTATTGGCAGGCGATTACAACGTCGTACCGGCTGCGCAGGACATCTATCCGACGCGATCTCTCGACAAGAACGCATTGATTCAACCGGAGAGCCGGCAGGCTTACGCCCGGCTGCTGGCTCAGGGCTGGACCGACGCGCTGCGAAAGCTGCAACCGGAGGGTCCGCTGTGGACGTTCTGGGACTACGAGCGTAACCGGTGGCCGTTAGACAAGGGGATGCGGCTGGATCATTTCCTTCTCTCTCCCACAGTGTGCGATCGACTCATGCACGGGGGTGTAGACAGATGGGTTCGCGGTGAGGAGAACGCGAGCGACCACGCTCCCGCCTGGATAGTACTCGATCGTTGACTTGCAGTGAGATTGCTAAACACTGCGGCGTTTTCAGAGATGAATCACGGG
>DATJFH010000064.1:0-3895 GCA_035495815.1 Bryobacteraceae bacterium | reverse complement strand
GCGCCGGGCGACGAGGTGTCCGATGGTTGCCTTGCGCTTTTCAGATCGCTGGCGGCGCCTTTCCCCACTCCCGGTAGAGCTGACCGATCGAAGCCTTTAGCTCGAGCAGCACTTCGCGGTTTTCGAAGGGCATGGAGTTCTGACGCGCCAGCACTCCTTTATAACCGGAAATCAGGATCGGTTCAGCCTCCGCGTACTGGCCCAAGCCGGTTAAACACACCCCCATCAGGCTCTCGGTGTAGTATCGCCGCCAGGTATCCGGACTTGCCTTCCGTTGACCATCCAGAGCCTCCCGGAGTAACGGCTCGGCTTCCGTGTATCTGCCCTGTTCCAGCCTCATCCCGCCCAGCGATATCAGCACATTCGTGATGTTCGGATGGTCGGCGGCCAGCGAGCGGCGCCGCACCGCCAGGAGTTCGCCGAACATGGATTCGGCTTCCGCGTATTTCTTCTGTCTCCGGTAGAGCTCCGCCATATTGTTCATGGCGGCCAGCGTGTCCAGGTGCTGGTCGCCCAACACCCGTCGTCCGACCTCGAGCACTTCGCTCAGGAGCGGGGAGGCCTGGGAGTATTTGCCCTCCGCATGGTACAGCAGCGCCAGGCTCCTGAGGACCTTCAGCGTTTCCCGATGCTCCCCGCCCAACACCCGCCGTGTCATTTGCAGGGCGGCGGTCAGGAGAGTCTCGGACTGCGCATATTTTCCCTGGTACCGATTTACAACTCCAAGGTTGGACATGGTCGTCAACGTACTGGGATGTTCCTCTCCCATGACACGCCGCTTGACATCCAGAACCCTTTTGTCGAGGTCCTCGGCCTCGTCGTACTTGCCTTGATTCACGTATTGGGCGGCGAGGTTGTTCATGACGGCCAGGGTATCGGGATGTTCGTCGCCCAGCGCGCTCCGCTGCACTTCCAGGATCCTGGTGAGGATAGCCGCGGTGCGCGCATAGTCGCCCTGGACCATGGCGGCCACGGTCGCGAGCGAGCCCATGGCTGCGAGCGTATCCGGGTCGCGGTCGCCTCGCAGACGCCGCCGCGCTTCCAGCGCCTTGTTCAGAAGCGCTTCGGCCGGCCCAAATTTGCGGGCGCGCACATAGAGATCCCCCAGCGCATAGATGCTGCTCACCGTATCGGGATGCTCCGGGCCGAGAGCCCGCCGCCGCAAATCGAGCGCCCGCTCCATCTGCCGCTGGGCCTCCGCCAGCAGGCCCAAGTCGCCGTACGCAGAGCCGACGGTCTGCCGGATGGACGCTTCGACGAGCGGCTGGGCCTCGAACTTCCCGGCGATCCGCGCGGCAGCCCGATCCAGAACGGTGCGAACCTTCAAGTCGGGATCGAAGCGGGTCTTGGGATCCACTTGTGCGCGGGGACCGGCCAGCGCCAGCAGATCGGTCTGCAGGAAATCGCTCACGGCCTTGGCGGCTGCGGACTGGGTATCGGCCCGACTCGCCTCCTGCAGCGCCCGATCGCGCTCCTGCTGCGCTCGAACCCGCTCGCCGTCAGCGACCCGTTCGGCCTGCAGGGCTCGATCGCGGTTTTGTGTCGCGCTACGCTCCGCCGCCGCGGCACGATCGCGTTCGCGGTTGGCCCGCGTCATCTGCCAGCCTGTGGCCAGCAATCCCGCCACCAGTGCGACGAACACCGCCACCACCGCGCCGGCCAGCCGCTTGTGTCTGGCGGCGAACTTCCGGACCTGATAGGTGGCGCTGGGGGGTCGTGCCTGAATCGGATCGTTGGTGAGGTAGCGGCGGAGGTCGGCCGCCAGATCCGCCGCCGATCCGTACCGCCGGGTCTTGTCCTTGGCCAGAGCCTTCATGACAACGGTTTCGAGGTCCCCGCGAAAGGAACGGTGGACCGTCCCGAGCGGCGCGGGAGTCTCCTCCCGAATGATCCGGATGGCTTGCGGCAAATTCCCAGTAACCCGGTAAGGCAGGCGTCCGGCAAGCAACTCGTAAAGAAGCAGGCCGAGCGTATAAACATCGCTCCGCGCATCCAATTCCATTGGGTCGGCCAACACCTGCTCCGGACTCATGTAGGCCAGCGTTCCGACCAGGTCTCCGAAGCGGGTTTCGCGGGCGGACGCCACGTCTCCATCGGTGATACGCGCCACGCCGAAGTCGACGATTTTCGGCTGGCCGGACTCGTCTACCAGGATATTGGCCGGCTTGAGATCGCGGTGAATGATACCGCGCAGATGGGCATGGTGCACGGCCTCGCACGTCCTGCTGAGGATCTCCAGCCGCTGATTCGTGCTGAGGCGCCGCGCCTTGGCGAAATCCAGCAGGGAGAGGCCGCGAATGAACTCCATCGCGAGCCAGGGCTGCGGTCCGAAGCCGGTGTCGGCGATACCGGCCTCATAAATCTGGGCAATGCCAGGGTGCTGCAAGCGCGCCAGCGAATCGGATTCGTGCTCGAAGCGCCGCAGCACCTCGGGAGCTGTCAATCCCGGCTTCACCACCTTGAGGGCAACCGTCCGGCGGGGCTGCTCCTGTTCCGCCTGGTAGACGGCGCCCATGCCGCCCGCGCCGATCAGGCTCAGAATGTGATACCGTCCGATCGCGGCGGGCATCGGGCGCCCGGCCGGCGACCCGACGACCGCCTCGGCCGCGTCCATCAGTTTGGGTAGTGTATCGGGCAGGCCGCCGCCGCCGCGCGCGTGTTTCCGGAGCAGATCGCGCAGCACGGATTTTAAGCCGGGATCGAAGCCGGTGAGGCTTTCGAGCCAGGCAGCGCGAGCGTCCTCGGGCACATCCAAACCTTCGTTCAGGCGCTCCGCAAGCGTCATCCACTCGGCTTCGGTGAGCTTCATTGGAGTGCGACCGACAGCAGCAGCCGCGCTTTCTCCCAATCCCGCCTGACGGTGCGGTCGGTGACTCCCAGCGCGGCGGCGATCTCGTCGTTGTCCAGGCCGGCAAAGTAGCGCATTTCGACTACTTTTACCATCCGGTCATCCACCTTTGCCAATTCCTCCAGAGCCTGGTCGATGCCGATGATCTCGTCTTCCGGACTGCAGCCGGCTAGCCTGGCGTGGCCAGAGAAGTCGACGGCGGATTCGTCAGTCCCGGAATCGAGGGGGACTCGGGTCCCATCGCCGCCTCGCCTTTCGGCGCGGCGCCGTCTGACGCAGTCCACGATGACGGATCGCATGACACGGGCCGCATAGCAGAGAAACTCCGCCCGATCGGAGATGTTCAGCCGTCCCGCCGCCAGGAACTTCAAATACGATTCGTGAACCAGGGCCGTCGTATTCAGAAGTGTGATGGTTTCATTCCGCACCAGTCTTTGGTGGGCAAGCCGCCGCAGATCGCTATAGAGCGATGCGTAGAAGGCGTCGATCTGGCCGGTATCGCGCGGCGCGGCACTCATGGGATTACATGGGGGGCCATCAAACTATAACACGAATCAAAACAAGTGATTGCGGCGACCGTGTCCGGCGGGGATGCGGTTACCGATCTGGGGACGACGGAATCACCGAAACGGCGCCGGTACTTCAGGTTGCGGCTGGCTGCGTGAGGCGGTCGAGGCAGTGTTGGCCGGCGCCCCGGTCAGAGCCATTTTTTTTATTGACACCAGGTAGTGCAAGCCCTATACTTAACCAAAAGGTGAAGCATTTGAGATCTACATGCTGAATCCCGACCAGGCCCTCTACTACCGATTAGGTGGGTACGATGCGGTCGCGGCATTCACCGACGAGCTGCTGCTTCGTCTGCATGCCGATCCCCAGATCGGAGTGTTCTGGAAGGGAAAATGTGAGGACAGCCGAAAACGAGACCGCCAGTTGTTGGTAGATTTCCTCTGTCATGCCACCGGCGGACCGGTTAATTACGGCGGACGGGATATGAAGACGTCGCACAAGGGGCTTGCGATCAGCGAGAGCGACTGGAGCGTTTTTGCC
>DATJFH010000063.1:0-46141 GCA_035495815.1 Bryobacteraceae bacterium | reverse complement strand
GGCGGCGGCATCGACGTGTTGCTGTCGGCGAGGCGGGTTGGTCCCACGGGCAAGGCTTACGGGCTGGACATGACGGACGAGATGCTCGCCCTGGCGGAAGAGAACAAGCGGAAGTCGGGGCTGACGAACGTGGAATTCCTGCGCGGGGAGATCGAGGGCATTCCGCTGCCGGACAACAGCGTGGACGTGATTATCTCGAACTGCGTGATCAACCTCTCGGCCGACAAGGACCGGGTCCTGCGGGAGGCGTTCCGGGTGTTGAAACCGGGCGGACGGTTCGCGGTATCGGACGTGGTGACGCGCGGCGCGATGCCGCCGGAAATTCGCGAGCGGGTGCTTCTCTGGGTGGGCTGCGTAGCCGGCGCGCTGGAAGAGGGCGAGTATCGCGCCAAGCTCGCGGGCGCGGGTTTCGAAAACGTCAGTGTCGAGCCGACTCGCATTTACCGCATTGAAGACGCGCGCGCTTTTCTAAGCGGCGAAGGAATCGACGTGGATGCCATCGCCGGGGAGGTGGATGAAAAGTTCATGAGCGCGTTCGTACGGGCCTCGAAGCCGATGACGGGAAAATCGCCCTGTTGTGGGCCCGCGTGCTGCTCCTGAGCGGGCATCCCGCCGCTAGGCTCGCTCGATCCGGAGGCGCTGCGGGCCTTCCCAGCGGCAGCGGCGGCAGGCTTGCGCGAAATTCGTCCAATCGCGCATCCAGTCGCCGGGGATTCTGGCGAACAGGCTGGCTTGGGTTGGAATGGACTCGTGGCCGCGCAGCACGACCCCGCGGCCGTAGACGACGCAGACCTCGCCTACGGGCTTGCGCGAGCCCACAGCGCCGCGGCCCTCGTCGAAAAAGTACAGCAGCTCGCCGGGAAGGGGAAGCTGCACCATATTCTGGGACGGCGCCGGACGGGGATCGTCGAGAAGGACGAAGACTTCGGCGCCGGAGTACATGCCGTGGATCGCCGGATGCTCGACCGGCAGCCGCTCCCAGACCAGCGCGCAGGTATCGGGAGCCTCGGAATCGAGCAACTCGGCCAGCGCGGATTCTCCCGTGCCGGGAAAGGTCAGCCGGATGCGACGTATCTCCACAATTGATCCTACATCGCCGTCCAGCCGCCATCCACCGGAAGCGCCGCTCCGGTGATATAGGAGGCGGCTTCGGAGGCGAGAAACAAGGCGGCCAGGGCCACCTCGCGCGGGGCGCCGACGCGTCCGAGGAACGTCTTGGCCACCTGGCGCCGGTACAATTCGTGGCCGGGGGGTGGGGAGATACGGGTCTGAATCGCGCCTGGACAGATCGCATTGACGCGGATGTTATGAGGCCCGTAGTCGTAGGCGGCGCTGCGGGTCAGGCCGACGATGGCGTGCTTCACGCTGGTATAGGCTGCTGAATCCCGCGCCCCGACCAGTCCCTGCACCGAAGCGATATTGACGATGGCTCCGTCCTTCTGCCGGATCATCCAAGGCAGCGCGGCGGCGATGCAGTACTGCGTGCCCATCAGCGAGACTTCGAAGCAGCGGCGCCACTCTTCGTCGGCGGCTTCGAGGGCGCCGTGTCCGGAGCCGAGCCAGGCGGCGTTGTTGCACAGGACATCCACGCGGCCGTTGATTGCGGAGGCCGCCTCGAGCACGCGGGCGACGTCCTCACGGCGGGAGACGTCGGCGCGAACGAAGCGCGCATCGGGCAGCCGGGCCGCGACGGCGATGCCTTCCGACTCGTCGATGTCGGCCAGAACGACGGCGGCGCCGGCCGCGGAAAAGGTTTCGGCTATCGAGCGCCCGATGCCGTGGGCGGCGCCGGTGACGATCGCGATCTTGCCTTCCAGCGCGATCATGACCGGTTCGCCAGCGGCTGCCCGTCAAATCCGACGTGGGCGCGGGAGATGGAGCGGCGCCCGAGGTTGGCGACATACATATGACCGCCGGAAAACGCGAGATTGGTCGGGCGGCTGAGGAGGATGGCCCAGCGGTCATAGGCAAACAGGGACCGCCCGCCGTCGGGGCGAATGCGGTGAATGTTGTCGGACGCGTAGCAGGAGACGTAGAGGTTGCCGGCCGAATCGAGCGCCAGGCCGTCCGGGAAGCGGGCCACGGACTCGGCGTGCACGGCCGCCTGGCCGCCGGGAAGGGAAATTTTCCAGACGCGGTCGGTATCGCTCTCCACCATGTAGACGACCTCCTCGCCGGCGCTCAGCACGAGTCCGTTTGCAAATCCGAAAGGTCCGGCGACGATTTCCCCGGCTCCGCCGGGCGCGAACTTGAGGAGATAGCCATTGCCTTGCCGCCAGCCGCCTGAATCGGTGACGTAATAATCGCCCGAGCGCGTGAACACGCCGTAGTTCGGGCAGACCAGGCGTCGGGCTCCCACACTGCCGGCGAACACCGACCACTCGCCGGAGCGGTTCAGGCGCACGATGCCGTGCCGCGGATTGCAGATGAACAACTCGGAATCGTCGGGCGACCAGGCCAGGCCGCCGCAGAATCCGCCCAACTCGGCCACGGCGTGGACGCGGCGGTCGGGAGAGATGCGATAGACCTGGCCGGCTTCTCCGCCGGCCCAGAGGAATCCGTCGCGGTCGAAGGCGAGGCACTCGGGATGATCGAGGTCGTTGGCGTAGATTTCGAAGCGGTCGATGGGGATGTCGGGCGCGGGGTGGCAGGCCACCAGATATTCTTAGCAGATCGCGCGGGGGACCGGGTAGTGCCGGCACGGGCGAACGGCTGGAGGGAACCGATCTGGCGACTTTGCCGGACGGGTTCTCACGGGGGCCGTGGAGAAACGGCCAGCGGCGGCTGTGTCCTGGCGATACAATGAACCCCGGGGTGGATTTATGAACCGGCGGGCGTGGATTCGATCGGCTGTGGGGGCGGTTACGGCGGGGCGCGCGCAAGCACGCGGGAAATACCGCGCCGCCATCATCGGACACACCGGCGCCGGCAATTACGGCCACGAATGGGACGCCACGTGGAACGATATCGAGGGCGTCGAGGTGGTCGCGGCGGCGGACGTGAACGAGGCGGGACGGAAGAAGGCCGCCGCGCGCAGCCGAGCCCAACGTTCTTACGCCGATTTCCGCGAGATGCTGCAAAAAGAAAAGCCCAACCTGGTGGCCATCTGCCCGCGCGCGCTGGAAGAACGCATCCCGATGATCTCGGCCGCCGCCGAAGTGGGGGCCCACATCCTGGTGGAGAAGCCGATGGCGAAGAACCTGGCCGAAGCCGACCAGATCGTCCGCATCGCCGCGGAACACCGCATCAAGATCGCGGTCGGGCTGGTGATGCGGTCGGCGCCGGTGATGATCAAGGCGCGGGAGATGGTGGCCGCCGGGGAGATCGGCATGCTGCAGGAGATGCGGGCCCGTGGGAAAGAGGATCGAAGGGCCGGGGGCGAGGACATGGTGGTGCTGGGCTCGCATTTGTTCGACCTGATGCGGATGTTTGCCGGCGATCCGCGCTGGGTTTTCGCGCACGTCACCGAAGACGGCCGGGAAATGGACCGGACGCGGGCGCGGGTCCCGACCGAGCCTGTCGGCCCGGTGGCCGGAAACCAGATCGCCGCCATGTTCGCCTTCGACGGAGCCGTGCACGGCTACTTCGGCTCGAAAACCAGCGACGTACTCGAAGGGAACCGGTTCGGTCTTACCTTGTACGGCAGCAAGGGCGTCATCTTCATTCCGATTACCGAGTATCCCGACGGCGAGCCGTCTTTGATGCTCTCGAAGACCTGGCGGCCAGACGACCGGGACAGCCACTGGCGGCGGATCGAACCGCCACCGGGACGCGGCGCTCCGAAGCGGCAGCAGGGGAATACGTTCACGGCCATGGATCTGATTCAGGCGATCGAGCAGAACCGGGCGCCGGCCTGCAGCGCGGTGGACGGGAGGTGGACCGTGGAGATGGCGCAGGGGGTCTACCTCTCGCAGATCAGCGGCGGCCGAATCCCGTTTCCGCTGAAAGAGCGGCGATTTCCGCTCGGCTCAGGCTGAGAACGGGCTGGGGATGGCGCCGAAATTGCTCCGTTCGCGGGACGGAGGAAATCGAACGGATGAATCTTTACAAAGCCGTACGGCTACTGACTGCGCGGGTTCTGCTGGTGTTCCTGCCGGCCACAGTCACCTGGGCCGCCGAGACACACCTTATCCCGCTGACGGAGCTGCGCCAGCGAACGGTCTCGGCCAGTGAAGAGCGGCAGGCGAGCCTGTCGAAACTGGACCGGTTCTTTTCGACCGGGGCGGCACGGCAGGCGCTGCAGACAGTGAAGCTCGACGGCAGGCAGGTCCAGCAGGCCATTTCCCTGCTGAGCAGCGAAGAGCTGGCCAGGCTGGCTTCCCGGGCCGACCGCATTCAGGCGGACCTGGCGGCGGGAGCTCTGAGCAACCAGGAACTTACCTACATCGTGATCGCCCTGGCGACGGCTGTCCTGGTGCTGATCATCGTCAAAGCCCGGTGAATTCTGCTCGTAAAGTCTGGTTCCTGCTCGCGGCGGCGGGCGCGGCGCTGACACTTTCCGCGGCGGCGGACGGGGTGTGGCTGGACATTCCCTTCATCGTGCAGGAGAAGAACGGCTGCGGGCCGGCGGCGCTGGCGATGACCATCCGGTATTGGGGACGCGAGGCCGACCCGGCCGCCATCCAGCGGAATTTGTACTCGGCCGCAGAGAAGGGAGTGCCGGCGGCGGCCATGGAGCGCTACCTGGCGGAACGGGGGTTCGACACGCACGTTTTCCGGGGCGAGTGGCAGGACCTTCAGACACACCTGGCGCGGGGACGGCCGCTGATCGTCTGTTTCAAGCCGGGGCGCGGACCGGGGCTGCACTACGCCGTCGCGGCCGGCGTGGATGAAACCTCGGTAGCCCTCAACGATCCGGCGGATCGCAAACTGCGCAAGTGGGATCGCGCGGAATTTGAAAAGCGCTGGCGATCGACGGGCGGCTGGACGCTGCTGGCCGTGCCGCGGCCGGGTTCGTGATTCCGATCCTGCTGCTGTTGCAGTCGCTGCCCGAGCAGGCGTTTTCGCAGGGGATGGAGCTGGCGCGTGACGGGCAGTGGGAAGCGGCGCGGAAAGCGTTCACGCGAGGGCAGAGCGCGGCGCCGAAAGACAAACGCTTCCCGCTCGAGCTGGCGGGCGTCGAATACCGTCTGGGCGATTACAGCGCGGCGGCGCGACGGCTGCGGCGGGCGCTGCGGCTGGACCCGGCGGACGCGTACGGAAACGAATTCCTGGGAACGCTGTATTACCTGGACGGGAACTACGAAGCGGCGCTGTCGCGCTGGAATCGAATCGGGAAACCGCGGCTGGGCGGAGTGGAGATCGATCCGCCGCCGCCCGTCGCGCCGGCGCTGCTCGACCGGGCACTGCTCTTCGCGCCGGGGGAATTGCTGACAGTGGGCGATTACCGGCGGACGGAGGCGCGGCTGGCGGGGCTCGACGCGCTCAACTCTTTCCGGCTGGAGCTGGCGGCGCGGCCCGGGGACCGATACGATGCCCGCCTGCGCTGGGTCCCGCGGCCGCGGTGGGGCGCGGCGCTATCGGCCGCGAGCGAACTTCCGTATCAGGCGGTCCGGTTGGACCTTAGCAACCTCGCCCACCGCGCGATTACCTGGAGCGGCTTGTACCGCTGGGACGCACAGAGGCGCCGGGCCTTCACGTCCTTATCGGGACCGCTCTCGGGCGATCCGAAGTGGCGCTGGAAGCTGTTCGGGGACGCGCGCAGCGAGACCTGGAACCTGGGCGGCGCGACCGATTTCCGGCTGCGCAAGGTGGCGGCCGGAGGCGAGATCCGGTCACTGGCGTCCGAGCGGGTGTCGTGGAGCTCGGGATTCGACGTTTCCACGCGGGCGCCGGGCTTGGCGGTCCGCTACCGCGGCACGGCGGATTACCGCTTCCTGAATGCACCCGAGAAGCGGCTCACGGCCGATCTCACGGGCGCGTCGGAGATCGCGCGGCTGTTCACGGATGCGGGGGGGGTGTTTGCAAGAGAGCAGGTCTCCGCCGTGCTGCGCTGGCTGCCGCAGGCTCGCGGCGAAGATTACGAAACGGTTATCCGCGCTGGCGCGGGCTGGGCGTCCAAGCGGACGCCGTTCGACGAGCTGTTCATTCTCGGTCTTGAACGCGATAACGATCTGGCCTTACGGGGGCACCTGGGGACACGCGGCGGGAAGAAGGGCAGCGCGCCGCTCGGACGCCGCTACATTCTCACGAATTTCGAGCTGTACAAGCGCGTGTATCACGGCGACTGGCTCACGCTGGACGCCGGTCCGGCGCTCGATACGGGGAGGATGGACGACGGCGAGTTTCTCATCGACGCCGGCGCGGTGGTCCGCCTGCGCATCCTGGGAAGTTTCGGGGTGGCGCTTTCGTACGCGCGCGACCTGCGCGGGGGACGGGGCGCGTATTACAGCTATCCTGTTCATTGACATGTCCGAAGGAGCGCGGGAGAAACTGCTCGGGTTCGATGCGCGCGAGATGTGGAGGGAGACCGGATCCCTGCTGCATCCCAGCCATTCGCGATCGACGTTTCTGCTGCGGGAGGACGTGAAGAAAGTCTTTTCGGCCGACGTGTTGGTCTGGCCCTCGGTGTTCGACGGCGCCGGCCGGCCGGCGTGGATCGGGGCCAATCCTCCTTTCTGGGAGGATCTGGAACAGTTCGAGGAGCGCCTGCCGGGGGGCGCGCCGTTCCTGCGGATCGCGGCAACCTGGCATATCGAACCGGCGTCAGAAGAAGAAGCGCGGGCACGGACGGGACCTCACGACGCTCCCGCCCGTCCGCAAACCCGCGATCCGGCCTGGAAGCTGCTCGGTTTCGATGTCTGCGACGGCAGCTTTCTGAGCGGGCTGTCCGACTGCGGATACACGCCGCGGGAGCGGATCGAACTGGCCCCGCGCTGGGGACCGCGTCTCGACGAGCATCATCTTTTCACCCGGCTGGCGGATGCGTTCGAGTTCCGCGCGCTGACGGACCGCCGGGTGGCCGAGCACGCTCCGTTCTTCGTCATCGGTTTGTGGAAGATCCCAGGTCAGTCCGCTACAATGCCATCAGACGCCAAGGAGACGCCCGCATGAATCGCCTGCCCGGACTTGCCGCCGCCGTGATCCTGGCCTCGACGCTGGCCGGCGAGGACTGGCCCGAGTGGCGCGGGGCGAACCGTCTCGGCGTCTGGAAAGAGACCGGCATCCTGGAAGAATTTCCCAAAGAAGGGCTGACCTTCAAATGGCGGACGCCGATTCACGGGGGGTTCGCGGGCCCGTCGGTGGCCGCGGGGCGCGTGTTTGTGAGCGATTTCGTTCGCGGCGCGAACACGAAAGGAACCGAGCGCGTCCTGTGCCTGGACGAGAAGACCGGGAAGATTCTCTGGACCCAACAATGGGACGCCGACTACATCGGCCTCATGCAGACCTACGCCATCGGCCCGCGGGCGACCCCCACCGTGGACGGAGACTACCTCTACGTTCTGGGCGCCAAGGGCGCGCTGGTGTGTCTGAAGGTGAAGACCGGCGAGGTGGTCTGGAAGAAAGATTTCGTTAAGGACTACGATACGCAGGTTCCGACGTGGGGCATGGCCAGCGCGCCGCTGATCGACGGCCCGCGGGTCATCGCCGTTGTGGGCGGGGCGGGCAACGGCAAAGTCATGGCCTTCGACAAGCGCAGCGGCAAGGAGATCTGGCGGGCCCTCTCGTCGGAGAAGGAAGAGCCGGGCTACTGCCAGCCGATCCTGTTCGAAGCGGCGGGAATCCGGCAGGTGATTATCTGGCACCCTTTCGCCATCGTCTCGCTCGACCCCGTCAGCGGGAAGGTCAACTGGCAGCAGCCTTTCAGAGCCAACGCGAGCTTAACGCTGGCCACGCCGGCGATGCATGACACGCGGATGCTGATTTCGTCGTTCTATAACGGTTCGGTGATGCTGGACATGTCCAAACGGGAAGCTACCAAGATATGGCAGGGGAAAAGCGACAGCGAGATCCGGCCGGACGGGCTCCACTCGCTGATTTCGACGCCGGTTTTCGACGGAGACTACATCTACGGAGTCTGCGGCTACGGCCAGTTCCGATGCCTGCGCGCGGCGACCGGCGAGCAGGTCTGGGAGACGCAGGCGGTGACCGGAGAGAAAGCCCGCTGGGCGACGGCGCTGATCGTGCGGAACGGCGACCGTTTTTTCATCAACAACGACCAGGGGGAGCTGATCATTGCCAGGCTGAAGCCGGAGGGCTATCAGGAGATCAGCCGGACCAGGCTGATCAAGCCCACCAGCAATCCGGGCAACCGCCGCAAAGCCCCCGCAGTGAACTGG
The DNA here is from genome assembly GCA_035495815.1 of Bryobacteraceae bacterium. Classification (GTDB taxonomy): domain Bacteria; phylum Acidobacteriota; class Terriglobia; order Bryobacterales; family Bryobacteraceae; genus DATJFH01. The sequence continues at coordinate 37,862 of DATJFH010000063.1, read as the reverse complement.
TCGCAGCCCGCCTACGCGAACAAGCACATCTTCGCCCGCAATGACGAGGAAATTCTCAGCGCTTCGCTGGCCAAGTAACTCATGAGTGAAATCCTGATCCAGGCCGAGGCTCTCAGGAGCTTCGCCGAATCCATACTGACCGCCCTCCAGGTAGAGGGGGAGAAGGCGCGGCTGGTGGCGGGCACGCTGGTGGAGGCGAACCTGCGCGGGGTCGACTCGCACGGCGTTCAACTGCTGCCGTATTACGTGGAGCAGATGCAAGCGGGGGATCTGAGCAGGACCGCCGGGGGCCGCGTCCTTTCGGAAACGGGCTCCTGTCTGTTGTACGACGGCGAGAACGGCATCGGCCAGGCCATTGCCGAAACGTGCTGCCGGCACGGGGTGCGGATCGCGAAAGAGCAGGGGGTGTCCATCGTGGTGGCGCGGGAATCGAACCATTTCGGCGCAGCCGCGCACTGGGCCCAGATGTACGCGGACGAGGGGCTGATCGGCATCGTGATGTGCAACGCCTCCGCGCTGGTTCCACCCTGGCAGGGCCGGCAGCCGCGAGTGGGGACGAACCCCATCTGCATGGCGGTTCCAGGCGGCCGCTGGCTGCTCGACATGGCCACCACGACGGTGGCGGCTGGAAAGATTTACAAGGCCCTGATCAACGGCCACGAAACCATCCCGGCCGGCTGGGCGATGGACGCGGAGGGCGTTCCGACCACCAGCGTGGAGACGGCGCTCAAGGGTCTGGTGTCGCCGCTGGGAGGCTACAAGGGCAGCGGGCTGGCGATGATGGCGGAGATTCTGTGCGCCGTCTTGAGCGGGGGGGCGATGAGCACGGAGCTGGGAGGCATCCGCATCCGCGGGCGCGCGGTGCGGGTCAGCCAGATGTATCTGGGGATCGACATCTCGCGTTTCCTTCCGGTCGAGGAGTTCACCGCCAGGATGGAGCGGCTGATTGCGGTGATCAAATCGACTCCGCCGGCCCGGGGATACGACGAAGTACTGGTGGCCGGCGAACCGGAGTGGCGCAAGGAAGCCGAACGCCGGGCTCACGGTATTCCGCTCGAAGCGGGCACCTGGAAGTCGCTCACCGATACGGCGGCGCGGGTCGGCGTCTCACAACCGGCGCTGTGACCGGGCCGCCGCCCGGCGGTAATCTGAAGAGAACGGTCATGCGAAAAATCGTCCGCTTCGCGGGAATCGCCGTGGTGTTGCTCCTGCTGGCCGCGGCGGGCCTGGCGTTACTGCTCGACATCAACCAGTTTCGTCCTATGCTGGAGTACAGTCTGAGCACCTCTCTCGGCCGCGACGTCAAGGCCGGGAACCTGCGCCTGGCCCTGTTCTCGGGCGGGGTTTCCGCCGCGGACGTTACCATTGCCGACGATCCGGCGTTCGGCAAATCTCCGTTCCTGCGGGCCAAGTCCTTCAAGCTGGCGGTAGAGCTTCAACCGCTCCTGTTTTCAAAGAAGCTCAACGTGACCGGCCTGACGATCGATGAGCCGGAGATCGTGCTGCTGCAATCCGACTCGGGCGACTGGAACTTTTCCACGCTGGGCGCCAAGCCGGCGCAGAATCCTCCTCCGGCGGCGGCCGAGCCGCCCGGGAAAGCGGGGCTCGATCTGCTGGTGAAGCTGGTCCGGATCAACGGCGGACGGGTATCCATCGGAAACGACGACAGCGGGTCGAAGCCGCTGATCCTCGAGAAGATGAACATCGAGCTGCGGGATTATTCCCCGACGTCCGTGTTTCCGTTTACACTGGCGGCCGAGGTGTCGGGCGGCGGCAGCCTGCAGCTGACCGGAAGGGCCGGCCCGATTCATCCTGCCGACGCGTCGCTGACACCGGTGGAGGCCAGCCTGCGAATTCACAGGCTGGATCTCGAACGGTCGGGAATGTCGGGCGCGACCGGGATGGCGGGGCTGATTACGGTGGACGGCTCCGGCGCGTCGGACGGGGCCGGTCTGCGGATCCAAGGACAGCTGACGGGCGAACAGTTGAAGCTCGCGAGGAACGGATCTCCGGCGCAAAGACCCGTCGTCTTCGATTTTGCGGTAGAGCACGACATGAAGAAGCGATCCGGGCGGCTCAGCCGCGGCGACATCCGCATCGGCGCCGCTCCCGCGAGGCTGACGGGGAGCTACAGCCAGAATCGGGATTCCATGTCCGTGAACATGACGCTCACCGGGCCGGCGATGCCCGTGCCGGAGCTGGCCGGACTGCTGCCGGCGTTCGGTATCGTGCTGCCTTCCGGATCGTCGCTGCAGGGTGGAACGGCGTCAGCCAAACTGGCCTCGACCGGTCCGATCGGCCAACTGGTGACCACCGGCGCCTTGAGCCTCAACGATACCAGGCTCACGGGCTTCGACCTCGGCGGCAAGCTTTCGGCGGCCGCGCGGCTCGCCGGCATTCAGGCGGGGCGGGATACGGAGATCCAGACGCTCAGCGCCAAGGTGCGGGTCGCCTCGGGAGGCACGCGGGCGGAGGAGCTGCTTCTGATCGCGCCCGCGATCGGCGAGTTGACCGGGGCAGGCACGGTGAGCGCGAACCACGAGCTCGATTTCAAGATGCGGGCGAAAGTTCGAACCTCGGGGAAAGTGATGGCAGCTCTGGGGCAGAGCGGCGATACGGCTGTCCCGTTCCTGGTCGGCGGCACGGCGGCGGAGCCGGTCTTCCGGCCGGACCTGAAGGAAATGGCGTCGCAGAAGATCAAGGGATTGAAGGAGGGCGGAATCGGCAAGAAAGCCGGCAATCTTTTGAACGGTCTGTTCGGCCGCAATAAAAGGAAGGACCGCTGAGGCCGGGGCGCTAGAGCTTGTGCAACAACTGCTGCGCGCAGATCAGCAGCGGATCCCAGACGGCCGTGAACGGCGGCGAGTAGGCCAGATCGAGCTGTTCGAAGTCGTCGGCGCGCATGCGATTGTGAAGGGCCGCGGCGATCACGTTGACGCGGCCGGCCACGTCCTGCTCACCTGTGATGACGCCGCCCAGCAGCCGTCTCGACGTTCGATCGGCGACCAGCTCTACAGCCGTGATCCGGCCGCCGAAATAGCGGGCGCGGCCCGGCGCCTCGATGCGGACGGCAACGGGCGAGAATCCCTCGCGCCGCGCCGCGGCCTCGGACAGACCGGTGGTTCCCACGCCCAAACCGAAGACGGCGAAGATCGACGTCCCGACCACTCCCGGAAAGCGCTCCACGGCGCCGGCGGCGTTGGCGCCGGCCACGCGTCCCATCTTGTTGGCCGTCGTGCCCAGGGGAATGTAGGCCGGACGGCCCGTCACCAGGTGTGTCACCTCCGCGCAATCGCCGGCTGCGTAGACGCTGCCCAGATTGGTCTGCATGCGTTCATCCACGCGAAGGGCGCCGGTGCGGCCGAGCTCGACCCCGGCTTCGGACGCCAGCTCCGTGTTGGGCCGGAGTCCGGCCGCCAGCAGGACCAGGTCGCAGGGGACTCCTTCCACATGGTCCGGCTCGATCGATCGAACCTGGGTATTCATCCTCACTTCGACGCCGAACTTGTGCAAGTGGCTTTCGATCACGCCCGAGAGGGCAGCATTTTTCTGCCGCAGCAAACAGTCGCCCTGCGCGAGGATGGTGACCGCCAGGCCGTTCCGCCTCAGCGCGTCGGCAGCCTCGAGGCCGATGTAGCCTCCACCCACGATCACGGCCCGGCGGGGGGAGCGCGCGGCCAGGTATTGCTTCAACCTTACGGCGTCCGCCAGGGTGTTGAGCCGGAAAACGTGCGGGTGTTCCACTCCCGCGATGCCGGCCGGGTCCGGACGCGCTCCGGCGGCGATCACGAGGCGGTCGTAGCGGATGCGCTCGCCGCCGGCCAGCGCGACTTCGCGCCGTCCATGCGAGATCGAAGCCACTTCGGCGCCGGTACGCACCGCGATGTTCCGCTCGCGGCGAAAGTATTCGGGGGTGTAGACGATCAGGTCCTCGGGACGCTTGACCCGTCCTTCGAGAAAGTAGGGCAGGCCGCAGGCGCCGTAAGAGATGGTGTCCCCTTTTTCGAGGACCAGGATTTCCAGGTTCGGATCGATGCGCCGGGCCCGCGCAGCCGCGCTCAGGCCTGCCGCCACTCCCCCGATTACCAGCAGGCGCATCAGCTCTGCTTTTGTGCTTTGACGAACTCCAGAATGTCGAAGGGCTTGATGTCGCGGCCGGGGAAGAAGCTGTTGACGGCTTCCTGCTCATCTCCGAAGATTTCGAAGATGGTGGTCAGCTTGGTGGCGACCAGAAGCTCCACGTTCCGGCGGTTGAGCTTCAAAAGCTTAACCGCGCCGCCGCTTTTCCCGAGGGCCGTCGCGCTCATGACGACGGCGCCGAGGCCGGTACTGTCGATGTAGTCGATCTTCTCCATGTCGAGGATCAGCTTGGGCTCCGGGCGCTTGGCCACCTCCTGGACGACCTGCCGGAACCTGGTGGCCTCTTCTCCCATGGTAATGCGGCCGTTCAATTCCAGGATAACGATGCCTTCACGTTCTCTTTGATTGATGTCCAGACTCATAATGGCGCCAGAGTCTTTATTGTATACGGCGCGCGCGATCTCCGTGCGTGCCGCCGCCGGGCCGGGTTGGGAGGCGCGCGCCATGCGGTCATTTCCACGACTCCGGCAGTTTGAAGGTCGTGATGCCCGACATATTCCAGAGTTCCACCGCCGGCTCTAACGCCTGAGAACCGCGTGGACAAGGCGGCGCCGCGGTTGAAAGCGCCGGTATCGAACCAGCGGGCGATGGTTTGACCCGACGAGAGCGGGATGGCCTGAACGGGCGCGACGAGCAGCGCGTTCCCGAATGCGAGCGGCGCTCCGGAGTTGCGCCAGCAGCCCCAATCGTAGTACCAAAAACGCTGCTAGATTTCTGGGACAGTACTACTACCCCATTAATGGTAGGGACTTTCAAAAATCAAATGGTATTCTGTGCGATGTGCCCCCCGTACCCCTAAACAGTTACCGGACCGGAGAAAGCTGCGAGGAATGCGCCCGCCTCAGGCGGATCCATTCCGACGCGCACAAGCTTTTTCTCAAGATCGCGTCGGAGCGGCAGGCGCAGCCCAACCGCCACAATCCGGAGGCTTCACGGGATCTCGACGAGCAGTATCGAAAAATCGGCGAGGAGCGGCGGACAGCACGGCGCGCAATTGAAGACCACAGAGCCACCCACTTTATCTCTCGCGATGGGGCGAAGCCCGAGGGCGAGGGCCGGGCTTAGCCGCTGAGTGAAGTACCGGCTGCGCCGCGCTCTTCCCAACGGATCAACTTCAGGTCGAAAACAAAAATGGCGTAGATCACGGGCACGATAAACAGCGTGACGACGGTGGCCACGGAAAGGCCGCCGATCTGCGCGTAGCAGAGCGCCTCCCACAGCGGACCGCCATGGAGCGCCAGCGGGAACAGGGCGAGGACGGTGGCTCCCACGGTGATCAGCACGGGCCGGATGCGAAGGATGCCGGCGTCGATCAAGGCGTCGCGCAGCGGAGCGCCCTCCTGGTGTTTCTCTTCGATGAAATCGAAAAGCACGATGACGTGGCTCACGATTACGCCGATGAGGCTGGTGATTCCCAGGATCACCATGAAGCCCAGCGGCATGTTCATCACCCAGACGCCCGCCAGGGCTCCCACGGCGCCAAAAGGAATACCGGCGAACACGATCAGCGGCTTGATCGCGTTCTTGAACTGGAAGACCAGGGCGAGGTAGATCGCCAGCACCGAGGCCATGACGACGTTCAAGGACTGGGTCTGCCCCTTGATCTGCTCTTTCAACTCGCCGGCGAACTCCAGGCGGTAGCCGGGCGGCAAGCCGCGCTGGAACTCGCGGAGCCGGGGCATCAGCGGATCGGTTACTTCCGACGCCAGGTGGCCCGGCTTGGGAAGGGTCGAGACGGTGATGGCCCGGTACTGATTCACACGATGAATCTCCACCGGTTCGGGTGAATAGACCTGGCGGGCCACCTGCCCGAGGGTGATTTTCTGCGGGCCCTGGCTCGAAAAGACGTAGAGCTGATTGAGAGCCGTGGCGGTTTCCCGCTGACCGTAATTCATGAGCTGCACGATGGGAATATTCTTACGGCCCTCGCGCAAGACACCCACGGGCGCGCCGGCGACGGCCGAATAGGAAGCGATGGCGATGTCCTGGCTGGTGACGCCGGCCAGGCTGGCCCGGTCCTGGTCGACTTCGAAATGAGTGCGGATTCCGTTATTGCCCCAGTTGTCGCGCACGTTGATGGCGAGGGGCGAAGAGCGCAGGATGGCCTTCAGTTTTTCCGCCTCGGAGTGGAGCACGGCCGGATCCTCTCCCAGCACCCGCATCGAAACGGGAATCAGGGTCGGAGGCCCGGTCTCCACGGTGCGGACGTCGATCCTGGCGCCCGGGACTCGGGCCGAGAGCGCCTCCTGCAAAGGGCCGATGAGCTGGTTGGTATCCTCGCTGCGATGGAACTGCACCAGGAGCTGAGCGTAATTCGGCGAGGGCGGCTCGGGAGGAACGGAGAACCAAAAGCGCGGCCCGCCGGCGCCGATGTAGGAGGTAATCGAAGCCAGCGCGGGCTCGCCCCGGCTGTCGCTTTTTCCGGCTATCTCCTCGACCACCTTCTCCGCCTCGCGGGCGGCCTGTTCGGTGGCCTCGAGGGGCGCATCCTCGGCCAGCCGCAGGTCGAGATAGGCGATGTAGAAATTCTCGCGGGGGAAGAACTGGCTGTGGAGGTTGGCGCCGAAGTAAGCTCCGAACATCAGCAGAATCGACGAAGACGCCAGCACACTCCAGCGGTGATCGATCGCGAAGCCGACGGCGCGGCTGTACCAGCGTCCGAATCCGGTCTTTCGCATTTGTCCGGCGACCGGCTCCGGACGCGCCCGCAACAGGTAATAGGCAAACAGCGGGACGAAGGTCATGGAGACCAGCCGGGAAGCCACCAGCGAGCAGGCGATGGTCACGGGCAGGCTGAAAATATAGCGGCGCGTATCGCCCTCGATCAGGAGAAACGGCAGGTAGGCGGCGATGTTGGTGATGGTGGCGTACAGAATCGCCTTCGAAAGCCGGGTGGGGCCGAGCCATGCGGCCACCGAGCGGGGCTTGCCGTGGGCCAGCTCGCGCTTGATGGCGTCTCCGGCGACCACGGGATCGTCGACCAGCAGGCCCAGCGCAATGATGAGCGAGGCGATCGACATCTGCTGGATATCGAGCCCCAGCAGTTGCATGAAGCCGAACGTCATGGCCAGAGTGACCGGAATGGAGATGGCCATCAGGACGGCGGAGCGCCATTCCCAGAAGCCCACGAGCGAGACCAGGACCACGAGGAGCACGGCCTCCCACAAACTGCGGTTGAACAGGTCGATCTTCTCGCGGACCTGCCGCCGCTGATCGGACGTGCGGCCGAAAATCAGATCCTGGGGGAGGGCCGCGCGGACGGCTTCGATACGCTCGCCGACCGAGTCGCCGAAGCGATCGATCTGTTCGCTCTTTTTCATTTCCACCGAAAGCGTCACGGCGCGCCCGCGCCGCCAGACGCCGCCGGCGGCGCGGTAGTTGTAATAGGCGAGAAAGCGGGCAGGGTGCTGGTAGGCGCGGCGGGCGATGCCGAGGTCCCGCAAATAGAGGGGGGTCCCGTTGGCTCCTTCGGCGATCACGATTTCGCCGAGATCCCCCAGGCCGCGAAATTCGTTGCTCTGCTCCAGCTCGACGTTGCGGCCGCCGGTGTTGAGGACGCCGGCGGGAATGGTGGTGTTGCGCTTCTGCAGGATGGCGGGAAGGATGGCCGGCACGATGCCATAGCCGGCCAGGCGCTCCTGGGAGTAGAGCAGCTCCACCTGTTCCTCGAGCACGCCGACGCGGGTGACGCGCGAAACCTGCGGGGCGATGCGGATGGACTTCTCGAGACGGTCGGTGAAGTCGTCCAGCTCGCGATGGCTGTACTTGGGACCGGCTCGCGCCTCGAGCGACGGGCGTATCGGGGCACCCGGGGCGAGCACGACCGGTCCCCACACGTCCGGATGAATATCGGAGCGCTGCGGCAGATCGTCCCAGAGGCGCGATACCGCGCGGTCGAGGCCTGCTCCCGGAGGCGCGCCTTGAATCAGCGCGAAGCCGGGTCCCTCGGAAAGCCGCAGGCGGTCTCCAAGCCCGTGATCACGCATCTGCCGGCTGAGCAGCTCCGCGGCCTCGCGCAGGAAGGAAGCGTCGAGCGGGCCGGAGGCGCAGAGGGCGACGCTCGCCGAGCCGGGCGAAATCGCCTTACCGACCGCGGAAGCCAGCAGATCGAGCTGGGCTCCGCCGGCGGGCGGGCTGGCCACCGTGAGCATGAGAGCCGCGGTCTCGCCGAAATCCTTGATGTACTGGACGGGGCCGGCGCCGTCCGGCAGATCGGTAAGGGAGTCGAGCTTGATTTTGATATCGTCAAACTCTTTTCCCGTCTCGCTGACGCTGTCGTCGACTTCGGCATAGACGACCGACAGTCCGGTGCGGGATCGGGATTTGATCTCGGCGACTTTGATGTTCTGGGCGATCTTCTCTTCGACTTTGCGGGTGACGAGCTGCTCGACGCGCTCGGCGCTTTGCCCGGGCCAGGGAGTGACGACGGCGACCTGCCGCACCGGGAGGTCCGGATCCTTGCGCTGCGGCATGGCGAGGTAGGCCCAGGCGCCCCACACCAGCACGCCGGCGAACAGCACCCAGGAAACGTGGCGGTGCTCGACGAAGTAGCGGGAGGCGTTGTGGTGGCTCAGTTCATCCTGAAGGTTGGCGGACATGGCGTCCTACTCGATTTCCTGCACGGGATCGCCCGCGCGCAGCTGGTTCGCGCCGGAGACGACAATTTTTTCACCCGCGCGAAGCCCTTCCAGCACCACGACGCGATTGCCTTCGAGAGGTCCGGGCTGCACCGGGATGACCTTGGCGAGCGAACGGCCGCCGATGCGCTCGACGCCATATACGAGGTATCGATTGCCTGCCGGCTCATGCACCAGAGCGGCGGCCGGGATCTGCAATTGCGCCGGCGCGGAGAGGGCGCCGGCGGAGCGGACAGCGGCAATCATGCCGGAGCGCAGCTTGCGTCCCGGGTTCGGAACGGAAACTTCCACTTCAAAGGAGCGCGTCTTTGGGTCGGCCGCGGCAGCGAGGGAAAGCACGCGCCCGCTGAAATTTTCGCCCGGAAACGCGAGCACGGAGAGTGACAGCGTCTGGCCGGGGCGGAAGCCGGATAACGCGAAATCGGGAACGTTGAAGCGGGCTTTGACGGATTGCAGGTCGGCGATGGTGAAGGCGGGAGAGCCGGCGGCGGCGAGCGAGCCGAGCTCGACGCGGCGCTCGAGCAGGACTCCGTCGAAGGGGGCGCGCAGTTCGGTGTCACCGAGGGCGATGCGCGCTTCGCGGGTCTGCGCATCGGCGGCGCCGGCGCGTTTTTGGGCCGCGGAGATGGAAGCTTTCCGGGCGTCCACGGCGGCCCGGGCCATGTCCAGCCGGGCTTTGCTCGCGTCGTAGACAGGCTTGGTCGCGCTCTCCTTCTCCCAAAGCGTGGACACGCGGCCGAAGTCCAGCTCGGCTTGAGCGAGGGCCGCTTGCGCCTCAGCCAACTGCGCATCGGCGGCCCGGATTCCAGCCTGGGCCTCCTCCTGCGCGCCGCTTGCCCTGTCGACGACAGCCTGGTAATCGGTAGGGCGGATGCGGGCCAGAATTACGCCGGCGGTCACGACAGCGCCGGGCTGCAGCGGGCGCACACGGCCGTCCGGACCTTTCTCCTGGCGCAGCTCGACGACGTAGCCGGAGACGCGGAACGCGAGATCCACTTGCGCGTTCGGGGCGATGATGGCGGAATACCTGGCCGGCTCCGGCGCAGAGAAGGTTCCCACTACCGAGGTTCGGACGGCTTTCGGAATCTCTTTGCGCTCGGAGTCCGCCGCGGTTTTGTGGGAGGAACAGGAGACCAGGGCCAAAGTTAAAAGGGTCAGGACTCCGCTGACCGGGGCTGACCGGCAGGAAGCAATGCCTGCCGCAGGCGACTCCGGCTTACGTTCGGCATGTGGCGCCCTCATGAATTTGCAATCCGGCATCACTCTCTGATGATAACCATCATAGAATTTGCGGACGGGCGTCGCAGACAGTTCCACCGGCCGGGAGTCCCGGCGCAAACTGCATTTGCGCGAAAAGTTCCGCTGACGCAGTCCGGGTCCCTGACGGCTGCTAGAAAACAAACCGAACGCCGCCGTTGATCACCCTGCCGTCCAGGGGCGCCCAGGCATCGACGGTCCAGCGCCCGTCCACCGCGCGGGCTGGTAAGAGCATCGGGTCCCAACGGCTCTGCCGGACATTTCCAAGATTCTCCAGATTCAGGAAGAGTTTCACGTGCGCGGCGATCCTGCGCTCACCCATCGCACCGAAAATGACGTAGGGGGCCGAAAACCCGCGGTAAGGGTTGTGCTCGAGACGCTGGGCGCCGGTGTAATAGCATTCGACGCCGAACCGGGAAACACCTTCCTTTTCCCACACGCCCACAAACCCGAAGCTGTGGCGCGGCGTGAGCGGAACCTCGGCGCGGCCAACCGCGGGATCCAACTCGCTCGACCGTACATACGTGTACGACGCCGTTGCCGAAAAGGGAGCCTTGTGCCAGGTGGCAAGCATCTCGAGGCCGCGGTTCCTTGCCGGGGCGGGCAAGTTGAAAATCCGATACGCGTCGCCTCGGTCTACATACACCGGATGGCTGATATTCGAGGCGAAGAATGTGGTGGTAGCCGAGAACCCTCCAAAACCGCGTGTCAGATCGATCGACGCGCTTCGGCCGCGTTCCGCCGCGAGCGGCCTAGGGAGGGCGAGACGTGAGAGTCCCGCAGCCTCGGTTTCCTCGGTGAGCGGCGTGGGCGCGAAGAATCCCTGGCCCGCGTACAGACGGCTGGTAAATCCGGCCCAGCGAATCAATGCCGAAATCCGAGGGCTCAGGAACGTCCCATACCGATTGTGAAAGTCGGCGCGGGCGCTTGCCGAAACGCCAAGCCAGTGAGCAATGTTGAAATCATCCTGAACGAACACGCCTGGGACGACGTACGTATAAGTGAAGCGCGGAACGTCGGTGGGGCGATAGGCGTCACGCTGCGCCGCGGCGGCGGCTACCCACGTGTTCCTCCCAACGCTGCCCCGGACAGAGACCTCGCCGAACAGAAGCTCGTGCCGGTCCTTTTCGACCACTTCACCGAATCGATGCCGGTGCTGTTGTTCCGTTGCCGAGAAGCGGGCCGTCACGACATAACGATTTTCGATCAACCATTGCAGATTTCCACCAAAATCATATCGACGCGTGTTCAACGCCTCGCTGTAGGGCCGGCCGGTGGCGGGGAGCGCGGATCCGGACACTGTGCCGCCGGAGCGGTTCTCGTAGGTGAAGCCACCCGTCAACAGCGCCGTGCGTCCATTCTTGTCATCCCAAAACAAACGCGGCCGGACTACACCACGGGCGTAACCAGCCAAATCCGCCCAACCGTCATGATCTACGTCGCGGATCTCCTGCCAATCGCCGCCGCCAAGCAGCGAAGCGCTCCAATGCGGGGACAGCCGTGAGGCGAGGAACATCGATGCGTCGGTAGCTCCGAGGGTCGAGCGGTTCACGAGAAACTCGTGCACGGGCCCGGTGGAAGGACGCCGTGAAATCAGGTTGACCACGCCGGCCATGGCCGCGCCGCCATAGAGCGCGGAGGCGTTTCCCTTGATGACCTCGACCTGGCCGAGATCCATGGGCGGGATCTGCAGCAGGCCAAGTCCGGCTCCCTGCTGCCCGAACAGCGGCAGACCGTCGGAGAGGAAGCTCGTATACCGCCCGCGCATGCCCTGCATACGCACGCTTGCCGCCCCGAGCGAAGGCGAAGTCGTTTGGACCCGCAGGCCGCCCATTTCATTGAGCATCATGACGATATCGCCCGGCGTCATGAGCATCTTTTCCTCGATCTCCTCGCGCTGCAGCACTTCGACATGGACCGGCGAATCCTGAATTCTGACGTCGTTCCGTGTCGCATAGACCCTGATCTGTTCTTCCACCGTCTTCCGCGGTTCGAGTTCGACATGCACGACCCATTCGCGCCCGGCGTCGGCGACCAACGAGGCCTTCGCCGGAAAGTAGCCTTCTTTGGTGACGCCAATCGTGATGGCGCCGAGTGGGGTCACCGTGGTTGCGGATCCATCCTGACCGGTGCGAATGAATTTGTTGTTGACGGCGACCTCGGCGCCTGGGAGCGGGACCGAGTCTGCGGTGACTTCCACCCGGATCGTTGCTTGCGGTTGTTGTCCGAATGCCGCCGCGATGATCAGCGGAAGAAGCGACGCAACGGCGCGACTCATGCGGCCGCTCCGGCAAGCCGGGCGCGTTGCCGCGGCCGCTGCGGCGCAGACAGCAGTCAACTCGTTACGTGAGCAGAGGCGGACCGGAGGCAGGGTGCTGCGGTCCGACCGGTGCGCGGCAAGGGGCATCCAGTTTCTACAATCGGCAGCCGGCAAACGTCGATCACGGTCTCCCAGGTTTAGGGTACAGGCAAAGCGATTATGATGGTGGCTGCCGGCCCCCCAGAGAAATCCGCACAGATTGAATAGGTGGAAAGACTTAGAATGTGGTAGGCGCGGCAGGACTCGAACCTGCGACCCTCTGCTTAGAAGGCAGATGCTCTATCCAACTGAGCTACGCGCCCATAATTCAGCAGCTTAGAGGAAGGACCCGGCAAAGCAGAGCCTTTTTCGAGCGGCCCGGCTTGCCGTCAAACCTCTCGTCAGAATAGCAGAATCGCGACCTGTACCTCTCCGTCCACAAAAAACTGAAGCTTCGCCTTTTCCTGCCGATAACATACGTACCGAATGAAACGCTCAATTCTGCTCCTGTTTGCCGCAGCCGCAGCACAGGCGGCGCTGGTACCCGCCATGGGCCTGGAAGATCTCATCGCGAACTCGCAGGCGATCGTCCACGGCCGCGTGATGCGCTCGTGGTCCGCCTGGGACGGCGCCCACAAATTTATCTGGACCCATCACATGATCGCCGTCATCGATCCGCTGCGGGGAGTCGCGCCGGGCTACGTGGTGGCCAGCGAACCGGGTGGCGAGGTCGGCGGGGTCGGAATGCGCATTACGGGCGCGGTCGAGTATGCCGCCGGTGAGGAGGCCATCCTCTTCCTCTACCGAACACCGGTCGGATATTGGCGCGTCACCGGTCACGGTCAGGGGAAATACAGCGTCACGAGGGACCTGCGTGTTCATGCGAGTCTGCGCGGAATCGATCTGGTGCAGCGAACACCGGTCCACGGGGTGGAGCCGCCGAGTCTCGACGGGCTCAGCGTCGCGGATTTCAAAACCCGCGTGCGGCGCGCCATGAGGGAGACGCGATGAAGATCCGGAGATCAGCCGTACTGGTTTGCATGTTGGCGGCGGCGGCCGAAGCCTATGCGCCCCAGTTCACGTCGAACGGAACCGCAATCCGCCGCACCGACGCCGCGAACGTGAAGTTGATGGTAAACCAGGCCGTGGCGCCGGGAATGCTGAACAGCCAGGGCAGCGTGATGATTCAGACGGGCAGCGACCCCGCCGCCGCGCTCCAGGCGGCCGCCAACGCATGGAGCAGCGCCCCGGCCTCGATCGTCAAATTCGCGCCGATCGAGACCACCCCGGCCGTCAACAATCCCGATGATGACCGGAGCGTCATCGTATTTCTGGATTCGCCCGAAAACCGCAGCGTGATCGGCTCGGCTCTCGCCGTGACCGACATCGTCTTCCTCAGCGACGGAAAGATCGTCGAAACCGATATCCTTTTCAATCCGGCCGAGACTTTCTCCACCAATCTTACGCCCAAAACCTTCGATCTTCAGTCCGTGGCTATACACGAAATGGGCCATGCTCTGGGCGCAAACCACTCCAACATCCTGGCCGCCACCATGTTTCAGGCGACACCCCCGCAGTCGAACAGCCAGGTCCGTCTCAGCGCGGACGACATTGCCTTTTTGAGTGAATTCTATCCGGCGCCCGCGGCTGCCGAGGCCTACGGAACCCTTTCCGGTAAAGTGACCTTCGCGGGCGGCGGACCGGTGCAGGGAGCAATGCTGGTGGCCACCGACCCCACGACCGGGGTCACCATCGGCGGCTTCTCCGCCGCGGCCGACGGCGCCTATTCAATCAAGGTCCCCCACGGCGCCTATCTGCTCTACGCCGAACCCGCCGACGGACCCGTGTTCCCGGGCAATCTTTATTTACCGGATGAGAAAGTCAATTTCGGCTTCCAGACTTCGTTCTACGGCGGACTGGCGGCGCCGCAACTGGTGGATGTCACAGGAAGCCAGGCGACGGCCGATCTTCAGGTCACACCCGGAGCGGCTGCGTTCGACATCCAGCTACTCGGAACAGGCTCCGCCGCCGGCTCCGGAGATGCCCGTATCTCGACAGGGGTCTCCGTGCTGACCGCCGGACGTCCCGTCGACCTGATTCTATCCGGTCCGGGACTCGAGGGCCCGGTGACGCAGGACATGGTGCGGCTGCTCGGTCCGGGACTGGCGATTCGCCCCGATTCGATTCGAATAGACACGCGAATCTCGATCAACGGAGTACGCCCGCTCAGGCTGACTATCGATGTAGGGGGAAGAACGGAGCCGGCGGTGGGGTCGGTGGTGGTGATCCGGAACGGGGCGGCTGTGGCCCTTTCCGGCAGCCTCCTGATTCAACCGCCCCGCCAGCCCTGACGCAGCCCGGCTCAGTTCAGCCGTCCCATTTTACCGGCGCGATAATCGTCAACGGCCTGAACCAGTTCCTCCCTCGTATTCATTACGAAGGGACCGTAACTGGCGACCGGCTCGCGAATCGGCTGCCCGCTGAGGACCAGCAGCAGGCTGTCCTGCCGAGCCTCGAAGCGCACCAGTTCCCCCTCCGTGCCGAGCAATGCGATCTTGGCCTCGCCTTCCAGGGTATGCGACCCGTTCAGCAGACCTGCGCCCCGCAGCAGGAAGACCGAGGTGTTGAAACCACTCGGCGTGGTCAGCTCCACGGTCTCACCGGCCGAGGCACGCACGTCGAACAGGTGCACCGGCGTGAAAGTCCTGGCCGCCCCCTGCACGCCGTTCAACTCGCCGGCAATGATGCGGGCATAGCCGCCCTTGGGGAAGTCCACCTGCGGAATCTGCTCCTTGAGGAGAGTCTGGTAGCGCGGGGGCGACATCTTCACGGCGCGGGGCAGATTCACCCAGAGCTGGATCATCTCGAACACGCCGCCCGCGCGCGCGAACTCCCGCTCGTGTTTCTCTTCGTGGACCACGCCGGACGCGGCCGTCATCCACTGCACGTCCCCGGGTCCGATCGTGCCTGCATTGCCGCCCGAGTCGCGGTGCTCGACCTTCCCCTGGTAGGCGATGGTAACCGTCTCGAAGCCCCGGTGGGGATGCTCGCCCACGCCGCGCGGCTCGTCGCTGGGCGCGAAATTCGTCGGCCCGGCATAGTCCAGCAGCAGGAACGGGCTGACCTCCGCCTCGAGTCCGGTGGACGGAATCAGGTTTCTGACGTGAAAACCGTCCCCGACCCAGTGGCTCGACTTGTTCTCATAGATCCCCGAAACCTTCTTCAATTGAGACATGCTGGTTAGATGCGCCGGCCGGCTGCGCGGATTCAACCCGATGTGGTGTGATAGACCCATGCCTGCCGCATGCTGGACCCGTAGGGACGCTCTCCGCGTCATGACCGGCGCGGCCGCGGCGCATGCCTCTTCGCAAGCGCAAACCCCGCGGCCGAACATCCTTCTGGTGTACGCCGACGACCTCGGCTGGGGCGACGTCAGCTTCAACGGACGCCGGGACTGGCCCACGCCGAATCTCGACCGGCTTGCCCGCGAAGGCACGGTTTTCAGCCGCTGGTACACCGGCGCCCCGCTCTGCGCGCCCTCCCGCGGCTGTCTGCTCACGGGGAAGTACACGATCCACAACGGCGTCCGGAACAACGGATCCGATATTCCCAGCTCGGAGGTCACCCTTGCCGAGGCGCTCAAGACGCTCGGTTACTCCACCGCGCTGTGCGGCAAGTGGCACGGCGGCCGCAATCCGACGCACCCGCTGCAGCAGGGCTTCGACACCACTTTCGGCTATCTCACCGCCGGCCATGCCTGGGAACATTTCCCGAAGCATCTGTTCCGGGGCCGCGAGCAGGAGGAGGTGAAGGGCTTCAGCGCCGACATCCTGGCCGATGAAGCCATCCGTATCATCCGCAACCAGCGCGCCGATCCCTTCTTCATCTATCTCGCCTTCATCGAGCCGCACTTCAATATCGAAGCGCCTCCGGAGGATGTGGCCAAGCTCGAGGGCAAATTCGCCGAGACCGATCCCGCCAGGCCGCTGAACGCCACCTACGCGGCAATGATCATGCGGATGGACCGCGCACTCGGGCGGGTGCTCGACGCGCTGGACGCGAAAGGCATCGCCGGCAATACGATCGTGCTGTTCACCAGCGACAACGGCGCCACCTTCGAGAAGGGCAACCTCGGGACGGCGCTCTATCACGACAGCAATCGTCCGTTCCGCGGCGAGAAGCGGAGCCTGGAGGAAGGCGGCATCCGGGAGCCTGCGGTGATGCGCTGGCCGGGCCGGATCCCCGCCGGGCGGCGCTCGAAGGAGGTCATCCACATGACCGATGTGATGCCCTCGCTGCTGGCGGCCGCGGGAGCCTCCGCCGACCCGGCGTGGAAAGTGGACGGCGCGAACATGCTGGATGTCTGGACCGGCAAAAAGAAGGCGCCGGAGCGCACCGTATTCTGGGAGTATCATGTCGGCGGCGTGCAAATGCTGGCCGCCATGCGAGGGGATTTCAAGCTCCTGGACATCGCCGGCCAGCAGTTCCTCTATAACGTCGAGGCCGATCCCGGGGAGCGCCGAAACCTGAACGCGCAGTATCCGGACGTGATGAAGCAGCTCACGGCCGAGTTGAAGGCGTGGTTCGCCACGGAGGTGAAGCGCTGACATGCGATACGCCGTCTTCGTTACCCTGGCGTTGCTGGCCGCTACGGCAGCCGGGCAGCCCGCGAAAAGGACGGAGATGGTCCCGATGCGCGACGGCGTGCGGCTCGCCACCGACGTCTACCTTCCGGCGGGGGACGGCCCCTGGCCCGCGGTGCTCGAACGCACGCCCTATGACCGCAAGCAGCAGGGCGGAAAAGTGAAGCCGTTCCTGCCGAACGGCTACGCCGTGGTCATCCAGGACTGGCGGGGGCACCAGGAATCGGAAGGCAAATTCAGCGTGGAAGACCTTACCGGCGCGAAGGGCGGCGAAGACGGCTTCGACACCGTGGAGTGGATCGCGCGCCAGCCGTGGTCGAACGGGAAGGTGGGGATCACGGGCGGATCGGGGCCCGGTATCGCCGCCAAGCAGACGGTGCTGGCCAATCCCCCGCATCTGATCGCGGCGTCCACGGGCGTGGCCGGAATCCATCCCGTGGATCGGGAATTCCTGAACGGCGGGCTGCCGGAAACGCAAAGCGACACGTGGCTTTCGGCGCGCGGCGCGAAAATCGAATTGTGGCCGCGTCCCCGCGCGATCGTCTTCAGCCCGGCGGGACTTGCCTGGCCTCGCGACCGCAGCCGTGAAAAGGCTGCCGGCCGCGTCGCGCTGCTGGACCACAGCGGCTGGTACGACTCGTCCTGCACGCCCTCCTTCGACGATTTCCTGGCGCTGCGCGGCGGCAACAACCGCCTCATCATGGCGGCCCGGGCGCATGGCGCATTTCTCGCCGGCGGATTGAAATATCCGCCGCAGGATCTGCCGGGTTCATCGGCCTCCGCCTGGTTCGACTACTGGCTCAAGGGCAAGCAGAACGGCGTGATGGATTCGGCGCCCATCCGCTACTTCCTGATGGGCGACACCATGGACCCGAAGGCGCCCGGCAACGTCTGGAAACAAGCCGCCACCTGGCCGCCGCCGGGCAGGCCGCGCACGTTCTACTTCACCGCGCAGGGCGGGCTGGCCGCGGACGCGCCGCAAACAGCCGGGGGCAAGGCGACGTACGCCTACGATCCGAGGAAGCCGGCGCCCACCATCGGCGGACCCAACCTCGGCCAGAACAACGGCCCGCAGGATCAGCGCAAGCTGCGCGGGCGTCCCGATGTCCTGTATTTCGTCACCGAGCCTTTGACGGCGCCGCTCGAGATTACGGGACGCGGCTCGCTTACCCTCCACTTCTCGGCCGACGTGCCGGACACTTCGATCCTGGTAAAGCTCATCGACGTCTATCCCGGCGGTTACGAGGCCCTGCAGCTCGACCAGGCCTATATGGCCCGTTTCCGCGACGGCTTTGGCAAGCCCGCGCCCCTCGAGAAGGACAAAGTATACGAGCTCCGGATCCCGCTGCTCGACGTGGGACTGGTGTTCAATACGGGACACCGCATCGGGATCATCGTCACGGGAAGCAATTCGCCGCGCTTCGAAATTCACCCCAACTCGTACGCGCCCGTCAGGGGGTACGACGATGCTCCAGTGGCGCATGTCGCCATCCATGCCTCGCGCAGTCACGCGTCGGCGCTCACGCTACCCGAGATTGCGCCGCGATAGCATATAGAGATGAGCCTGACCCGGGCGCTGGCGGCGTTCCTCGCGGCCGGCGCCTTCCAGCCGCAGATCCCGCGAACGTGGAACAGCGCGGACGTTGCTTCCCTCGAAGTCCCGCTCGCCAATCCCAAGTATTCTCCGGCGCACGTCTCGCCGGAGGCTTATTACCGGATTCCGGCGCGTGTTCTCTACAAGAGCTACCCGGTCTATCATCCGGACCGGGAGCCGGCCGGCTACATGGAATGGCTGAAGAAGCAGGAGCCCGAAGTCGCCTTCGATCCGGCTACATTGAAAACGCAAGCCGACTGGATCAAGGCAGGCGAGCTGGTCTTCAACGCGCCGACGTCTCACAACGCGGTCTTCTTCGGCGCCCGGGATGTGCGCGATCGAGAATTCCACGAGCAGACCCGCATGCCCGTGGCCAAGGACGGCACGATACCGTTCGCCCGCTGGGTGGTCCGCAAGAAGGGGGAAGTGGAGCTGGGTTCCATGGGCTGCGCCACCTGCCACACCCGCGTGATGCCGGACGGCGCCGTGGTTCCGGGCGCGCAGGGCAACAACCCCGGGGACCGCCAGGGCGCATGGACGCTGCGCCGCGCCGCGGCGGCCTCCGATCCGGAGAAGGTCCTGGGCCGGATGCGCGGTTTTGCGCGCCAGTTCGAAATGCCCTGGCTGCCGGACGACCCCAACCGCCGCCCGCAGAGTATGTCGCTCGACGAGCTGATCGCGGCCGGCGAAAACATCCCGCCGGGGGTCACGGCGCGCAGCAATACCAGCATGATCTTTCCGCCGCAGATCCCGGACCTGATCGGCGTCCGGGAGCGCCGCTACCTGGACCATACCGGCCTGGTGAGACACCGCGGTATCGGCGACCTGATGCGCTATTCATCACTCGCGCAGGACGTATTCACGCTGGATCGATACGGCGAAGGTCCGGAGCCGCGCGGGGGCCACGGCGCCCGCTACAGCGATGAGCAGTTGTACGCCCTGGCGCTTTATCTCTACTCGCTGCAGCCGCCGCCAAATCCCCACCGCTTCGACGAAGCCGCCGCGCGCGGCAAGCGCATCTTCGAGCGCGAGCGCTGTTCGGGATGCCACACTGCCCCGCTTTACACCAACAACAAGCTCGTGCCGGCGGACGGCTTCGATCCTCCCGCCGGCCAGCCCGATGTGCTCGCGAAGCCGATCGGCGTCGACCCGAGCTATGCGCTCCAGACGCACAAGGGTACCGGGTATTACAAGGTCCCGCCGCTCAAAGGCGTCTGGTACCGCGGCCCGTTCGAGCACAACGGCTCGGTAGCGACACTCGAAGACTGGCTCGACCCGGCACGGTTGCGCGAAGACTATGTGCCGACGGGGTTCAAAGGCTACGACGGGAAGCGCAGGTCGGTACGCGGCCACCGCTTCGGCCTCAAACTGGACGCCGCCGAGAGGCGCGACCTGATCGCGTTTTTGAAAACGTTGTAGCTCTCCGGCCGCTGCTGCATTGCGCGGAGGCGGAACACGCGTCCCGATTCCTGTACACTCACAAGCATGGATCGCCGGCGTTTTCTCCTCACCACCGCGGCCGCCCAGGCACGCATCCAGGGCGCAAACGAGCGCATCCGCGCGGGCATCATCGGCGCGGGCGGACGCGGTAAATACCTCACCGCGCAGTTCAAGGAGATCGGCGCTGAAATGGCCGCCGTCTGCGACGTCTACGAGGCCAACCTGCAGGGCGGACTCAAGGAAGCGTCCACCGGCGCCAGGCCCTTCCACGACTACCGCAGGCTGCTCGAGGACAAATCGATCGACGCCGTCATCGTGGCCACGCCGGACCACTGGCACGCCCGCATGGTGATCGACGCCGTGAACGCCGGCAAGGATGTGTATGTCGAAAAGCCCATGGCGCACAAAATCGACGAGGGCTTCGACGTCATCACAGCCGTCCGCCGCACGAAGCGGGTGGTGCAGGTGGGCATGCAGCGCCGCAGCGCCGAGCTGTTTCTCGAAGGCAAGCGGATCATGGACTCCGGGCAGCTGGGAAACGTCCACCTGGTGACCTCCGCCTGGTACAACCACACCTCGTCGCTGCGCCAGGCCAAGCTGGCCGGCAGTCTGGATTGGAAGCAGTGGCTCGGCAGCGCGCCGGACCGTCCGCTGGATCCGCTGCGCTTCTTCAACTGGTACTACTTCTGGGATTATTCCGGCGGCCTTCTGATCGGCCAGGCGGCTCACATTCTCGACTGTATCCAGTGGTACATGAACTCGAGCGAGCCCGTCGCCGTGACCTGCGCGGGCGGCCGCAGCAACCTGCCCGGGGCCGAGGTCCCGGAGACCGCCACCATCGCCATCGAATATCCGGAGAATTATCTGGCCACCTTCACGCTGGGCTACAAGGCCATGCGGTACAACTCGTTCAACGACCAGTTGAAGCAGTTTCACGGGACCAAAGCCCGCCTGGACGTGGGCCGCGAATGGTATGCGCTCTATCCGGAATCGAACGCGGTCGAGATGAAGCCCAGCGTGGAGAAGAAAAGGCCAGGCAGCTTCAATTCAGCCGCGCCGAGCCATATTCGCAACTTTCTCGAATGCATCCGCAGCCGCCGGGATCCGAACGCGCCGGTCGAGGCGGGTCAGGCGACAAACATCGTCCTCTGCATGACGATGGACTCGCTCCGGCAAGGCCGCCGGCTGCGGTGGAACTCGCAGACGAAGAAGGTGGAGGCGTAAACGGCCTCGGCGGCCCTCACAGCATGATCAGACCGCGGCGGATCCCGATCGCGACGGCCTCGGTCCGGCTGCCGGCGTTCAGTTTTCCCAGAATCGCGGCCACGTGATACTTCACCGTGTGCTCGGAAATTCCCAGCCTCCAGGCAATCGCCTTGTTCCCGGCGCCCTCCGCGAGCATTGCGAACACCTCCGCCTCCCGAGGGGTCAAGGGCTCTCCAGCGTCCACCGGGGCGGCTCGCCCGGCGCGGACAGGCGAGGCCAGCAGCGCGCCCAGATCGGACGGATGGAGGGCCACCAGCCCCGCCGCAGCCGCTTCGATGGCGGCGATCAACTCCGATGCCGGCACGTCTCTCGGCAGCACCGCACGCACGCCGGAACGCAGCGCGTCCACCATCCACGGACCGGGCGGGCCGGAAGTCAGGAGCACGACCGCGGTCCGGTCCAGCAGCTCGCGCGGCAAACCTTCCGGTGGAAACTCCACGTCCGCCAGCGCCACCTCGGGACTCTCCCGCTCCACCAGCGGAGCGAGCGACTCCAGATCCGCAGCGCTGCCGGCAAGCTCCAGCGCCGCGCTCGAGCGCACCAGCGATTCCAGACCCGCGCGAATCACGGCCGAGGAGGCCGCAATCAGCACACGAATCACGCCGCCTCCGGAGCCCGCGTCCTCAACCGCACGGTCGTCGTCCGCGTGGACCGCCGGTCGCCGCGCAGGAACTGCGTCTCCAGCGCCTCGCCCGCCGTGTCCAGGGCCGTGTGCAGGTCATCGAGCGAAGAGAACGGCCGGCCGGCCGCACCCACCAGCACGTCGCCGATCATCAGCGACGCCGATTCCGCCGCGCTCCCCGGGTCCACCTTCAGCAGCAGGAATCCCAATCCGCCGCCGCGCAGGGGAACCGCCTGCAGGGTCACTCCCAGCGAGGGCCCAGACGCGCCGCCACGCTTCAGGAACTCGAGCACCGCATTGCTTGGCACGGCCAGGGCCAGACCGCCGGCGATCATGGTATTGATTCCCACCACGCGTCCGCGCGCGTCCGCCAGCGGACCGCCCGAATTGCCCGGAGCCAGACGGACATCGGCCGCCACCCACCGGCGGCGGTTGGGCAGTGAGTGCACCACGCCCGTGGTCAGCGCGCCGATGAAACCGAGAGGGTTGCCGACCGCGATCACCAGCTCGCCCACCCGCAGCGCGCTGGAATCGCCCGGCGTGGCCGCGGGCAGTCCGGACGCCTCGATCTTCAACGTCGCCAGGTCGCGCCGCGTGTCGCGGGTGACGAGCTTCGCGTCATGCGCGCTGCCGTCCCACAGCGCCACCCGCGCGCGCGATTCCCGGGCCACATGGGCGTTGGTGACGATGACCCCGTCTCCCGTCCAGATCACACCGGACCCGCCGCCGCGGCCGCGGCCCTGCACGTGCGCGGTGGATCGCCGCAGGCGCTCGGCTACCTCTCCAAATCCTTCGGCCGGCATGTCAGTCCGCCCTCCTCGGCCGCTCGCCGATGGTGATCGCGGCATCGGCCAGCGCGCCGGCCCGCACCAGCGACGCCTTCACGCTCCTGCCTACGTAATCCGGCTCGAGCACGCTCTGCACATCGTCGGTATCGGCCACCGGCTTGCCGTCGAGCGCAACCAGGATGTCGCCCATCAGCAATCCCGCCCGCTCCGAAGGCCCGCCGGGCTCGACCGAAAGCACGATCACACCGCCCGCGCCGGCCAGGTGAAGCTGCTTCACCAGGGGATCCGGAATGGTCACCGGCTGCAGTCCCAGGCCCAGGTAGCCGCGGGCGATGTGACCGCGGGTAAGCAGCTCGCCGACGATGCGGTTCACGGTGGAGAGCGGCACGGCGAGCCCCGCCAGCCGCGACAGCCCGCTGGTCGCAATGCCCAGCGCCTCGCCCTGTGTGTTGATCACCGCGCCTCCGGAGGAGCCCGGGTAGAGCGTGAGATCGAGACGGATGTACTGATCCATCATGCCGCCGCGCCACGTGCGCCACGGTCCCGACACCGCCGAGATCACTCCCATCGTGGCGTTCACTCCGGAATCCGGCGCGCGGCCGACGGCCAGCGCCAGCCGTCCCGTCTGCGCCGGCAGGTCGCTGAAATCCACCGTCGGGTTCGTGATCCCTTCGACTTTGAGCACCGCCAGGTCCGTCCCCGGATCGCGGCCCACCAGCGTCGCGGCCAGGCTCCCTCCATCCGCTGTCCCGACGGTAATCTCCTCGTCGTGCTTCACCGTGTGCT
Source organism: Bryobacteraceae bacterium (assembly GCA_035495815.1). Taxonomy (GTDB): domain Bacteria; phylum Acidobacteriota; class Terriglobia; order Bryobacterales; family Bryobacteraceae; genus DATJFH01. Next base: position 14,390 of record DATJFH010000063.1, on the reverse strand, counting down.
CGGCAGTGACGATCACGCCCTGCCGCCAGTGAACACCGCTCGAGGCCAGCCTCGGGCGCGCGTGCACCGTCACCACCGAGCGTCCCGCCCGCTCCACCGCGGCGGCCAGCTCGTCTGAAAGCGCCACCAATGCGTTCTCCATACGTTTGACTTCTCCTGACTCCAGGATGGACTACTCGCGCGGCGGGCACACCGGAAAATAGACGAGTCCGAACCCGGTAAAAAGAGCAGGCAGTGGTTTTGGCCGCAGGTTGGTTACGCCGCTTGTCCGGCGTCCGTAATTCAGTCAAACCGCGGATCAGGAGCCGGTGCGGGCGTTCACGGCCGGCCGGAGAGAATCATACCGCGCCTGCGCGAGTCGAGATTCCCAATATCCGATTCCCATCGAGACGAGCGAATTCTCCCGCCGCCACCCGATGCTGTTGCTGCGCCCTCTCGAGCAGCGTCACGAACTCCGGCCTCTCCCGAATGGGATCGAGCCACGGATCGACGAGCATGGCGGGATAGCAAAAGATTCCTCCGGCGACCACCCGCTCGAAAAGCTCCAGGGCCGCGTCCACCTGATTCAAGTGCGCCAGATGGCGGGTCAAATACAAGAGTCCTTCAGGATCGCTGAAGGCGGAATCGACAACCCGTCGGACGGCGGAGATGCTGTCCGCCGCATCCCCTTCGATCAGCGTCCGGGCGGCCATGATGAAGTCGCGCATTCGCGTCTTGATTTTGTCTTCGAGAACGCGCAAAGCGGCGGCGGCGTCCTTCCCGCGTCCCACCTCCGCGAGCGACAGCGCCACGATGTAGGGATTGTCCTCGAGCCGGGTCGACGCGACACGCTGATGATCGCGCTGGAGGAACCAGGTGTGCACGATGCTGGTGCGGATGGCCGGTTCCAGCGCCACAGCGCGCGCATAGGCGGCCGCCGACGCCTCCAGCAGGCCGCAGTAGCGCAGCGGGCTGACCAGGGCGGCAAAGATCTCCGGATCGGCCGCTGCCTGCGCCCGGGGGAGCAGGCGCGCCATGGCATCACCGGCGCGGCCCAGATCGACTTCCAACTGCGCGTAAAACTTATGCGCGATGGCGAGATCGGGATTCAAATCGAGCGCTTGCCGCAACGCCGCTTCCGCCTGCTTCAATCCCTCTCCGGCTCCCGTGGTGAGGTACTTGGCCATGACGTGGTGGATGCGCCCGAGACGGGCCCAAGCCGGCGCATAGCAGGGATCGGCCGAAACGCATCGCAGGTAGAGATCGCGGGCTGCGCCCCATTGTTTCGAATCCTGGCTGAACTGATTGCCGCGCAAATAGTACTCGTATGCCTTCGGGTGCGCCGGGACATCGTGCCGGAGGATCCGCTGTTCGCGGGAGGTGAGCTGCAAAGCGAGCGCCTCGACGATGCGCTCGGTCAACTCGTCCTGCAGCCGGAACACATGGCCGATCGAAGTCTGAGTGGAATGGGAACACATCAGCGTCCCGGTTGCCGCCTCCGTAAGTTGCGCGGTGACGCGGATTTCGTCGCCGGTAGAGAGCAGCGTACCGGTGACAATCAGCTCGACGTGGGCCTCGGCGGCGATGGTTTTCATGTCCTGGGTTCCGGCCGCAAATCGCGACGCCGCCAGGCTGGAACGTACGACGACGGATTTCAGGACCGACAGCGACGTGGTCAACGCTTCCGGCAGGCTGTACGCAAGGAAGTCCGTACCAGGATCGGACCGCAGCATGCGGAAGGGCAGAACGATCAGGCTTCGGATGGGCTGCGGCTCGCCGGCAGCCGGCGTTTCCACGGGAACAAGAAAACGGTAGCCGCGGCGGGGCAGCGTCTCGATATAGCGAGGAGCGTCCGCGTTATCACCCAAAGCCTCGCGAATCTGGCGGATACAGAAGTTCAGCCCCTGTTCGAAATCGACGAAGGAGTCACACCAGATGCGCTCGCGGATGTCGGCGCGCGTCAAGACCTCCCCGCCGCGGCGAACCAGCATTTCCAGCACCCGCAAGGGTTGGGGCGGCAGCTTGACGCGGTCGCCGCGCCGCCGCAGCTCGCCGGCCGCGGTATCCAACTCGAACACGTCAAATCTCAGAATCGTGCCGGATTCACTCATCGAAAACTCATGACTCCCTCACCGCGCGTCCATGGTCCCCGGAAGCCTGCCGTCGTAAAAATATCATATCAGCGTGCCGGACACAGATTGCGCTGAAATTCGAAATCACTCAAGAGGAAATTTAACATGACATTGCGAATCAACGACATGGCGCCCGATTTCGAGGCGGAAAGCACGCAAGGCCGCATCCGCTTCCACGAGTTCATTGGCAATTCCTGGTGCGTGCTCTTCTCGCATCCGAAAGACTTCACGCCTGTCTGCACCACCGAACTGGGTTACCTGGCCGGCATGCAACAGGAGTTTGAAAAGCGCAACTGCAAGATCGTCGGCCTCAGCGTCGACCCCGTCGCCGATCACGGCAAATGGGCTCTGGACATCGAAAAGGCGCAAGGCCACAAAGTGGGCTATCCCATGATCGGCGATTCCGACCTGAACGTCGCCAAGCTTTACGGAATGCTTCCGGCAGACGCGGGCGAGACCTGCGCCGGGCGCACGCCCGCCAACAACGCCACGGTGCGGACAGTATTCGTCATCGGTCCGGACAAGAAGATCAAGCTCATGCTGGTCTATCCGATGACCACCGGCCGCAACTTCGACGAAGTGCTGCGCGTGCTCGATTCGATGCAGCTCACGGCCAAACACCAGGTGGCGACCCCGGTGAACTGGAAGCCCGGCGGCGACGTGATCATCGTGCCGGCCGTGTCCAACGACGAAGCCGCGAAAAAGTATCCGGACGGCTGGAATACGGTCCTTCCCTATCTGCGGGTGGTGGCGCAGCCCCAATAGGCGGACGGCCGCGGAGCACGACGATCTTCCTGGAGAAAAGCATGGAACCGGTACAAGTGGAGCGATTCTATTTGGGATGTCTGGCGCACGCCTCTTACATGATCGGGTCGAACGGCGTTGCAGCCGTCGTCGATCCGCGGCGCGACGTCGATATCTACCTCGAAGCGGCGGCGGCGAAGAATTTGAGGATCGAACACATCATCGAGACTCACGTTCATGCCGACTTCGTTTCGGGGCATCGCGAACTGGCGGAACGCACGGGAGCGCGCATCTATCTCGGCGCGGGATCCGGCGCGGAATTTCCTCACGTAGCGGTCAAGGACGGGGATGAGATTCAGTTCGGCGACTGCCGCCTCCGGTTCCTGCACACTCCGGGACACACCCTCGAGAGTGTTTGCATTCTGATGAAGGACAGCGGGGCGCCGGATCGCCCCGCCTCGGTCTTTACCGGCGACACCCTCTTCGTGGGCGACGTGGGCCGGCCGGATCTTTCGCCCACACACACGCCGCAACAACTCGCCGCGATTTTGTACCGAAGCATTCATGAGAAGCTGCTGACGCTTCCGGACGACACCGAGATCTTACCCGCCCACGGCGCCGGTTCGCTCTGCGGCCGTCAAATGAGTTCGGAAAGCTCCTCCACTATCGGCAAGCAGAAGCAGTCGAACTATGCCCTGCTGGCGAGGACGAGCGAGGAATTCGTACACCTGCTGACCGACAACCTTCCCGCGCGTCCCGAGTATTTTGCCCGGGATGTGGACCTGAACCGGCGAGGAGCGGCGTCCTTATCGAACCGCGCGCCGCTGGCTGCGCTGGCAGCGCCGGAGGTTCTGCGTCTGCAGAAGGAGGGGGCGATCGTCGTGGATACGCGTCCGGCGATGGAGTTCGCCGTGGCGCACGTGCCGGGGTCCGTGCACATCGCGCTCACCGGGCAGTATGCTTCGTGGGCGGCGCGGATTCTCGGGTTGGACATGCCGCTGATCATAGCCGGAGAGGATCCCGAACACGTACGCGAGTCGCAGATGCGCCTGGCGCGGGTGGGAATCGAGAATGTGGCCGGATACCTGGCTGACGGCGTGGCCGGCTGGATTCAGAACGGCTTCGAGCTGGACTATATCCCTCAAATCACCGTTCAGGATTTCGTCGGACTGCGGAACGAGCAACCGGACCGAATCGCCGTACTGGATGTACGCGAGCCGGGAGAAGCGGCTGCCGGTGTGATCGAGAACGCGATGTGCATCCCGCTCGGGAAGCTGGGATCGAGGTTGGCTGAACTGGACCGGGGAAAACTCCTGGTGGTGCATTGTAAAGGCGGCTTTCGCAGCTCGATCGCGACGAGTATATTGCGGCGGGCAGGGTTCCGTGACGTCGCAAACCTGATCGGCGGGTTCGACGCCTGGAAGACGGCGGGGCTCCCCTGCACGATCGCAGGCAACCCATAGCGGCGCCGAGAGGGCTGTGCGGGTCGCCCGACACCCTCCGGCTACCCTCTTCGATCGCACCCGCGGGCGAATGTCGGGCCAGGCAAGCCCGAATTCCACTGGACTCCATTTTTTCAATAACATAGTAAGAGTATGGAGACCTTTTCAGGACGTGCGCGGCTGCTGCCGGACAGGGCGCGGAATGGAGACTAACCAAAAGACAGTTAACAAAGTTTACATTTCCGGGTAGGGATATGGTATACCAGTAAAAATCAACAACAACGGGGATTTGCAGCTTGTGCGGCATTGCTGGTTTTACACATAGGAATCGTGTCGTCGACGCCGGAGTGATCCGGCGGATTACGGCCGCCATCCATCATCGCGGTCCGGACCAACAGGGCGCCTTCGAGTCACGGGACGTCTCACTCGGCGCCGTTCGCCTGAAGATCATCGATCTCGGCGGAGGCGATCAGCCCATGCGGACCGACTCCGGCGACCTGGTGACGATCTTCAACGGCGAGATCTACAACCACGCTGAATTGCGCGCCGAACTCGAGTCGCTGGGCCATCGTTTCCGTACCCGCTGCGACACCGAGGTGGCGCTCAAGGCCTTCCACCAGTGGGACATTCAGTGCTTTTCCCGGTTCCGCGGGATGTTCGCCCTGGCTTTCTGGCGGGAGTCGGAAAAGCGGCTGGTGCTGGGACGGGACCGGCTTGGGATCAAGCCACTCTACATCCATCAACGTCACGGCGAACTGTATTTCGGGTCGGAGCTGAAGACGCTGCTGGCTCATCCCGAAATTCCCCGCGTCCTCGACCAGACCGGTCTGCGCTACTTCCTGGCGATGAACTACGTTCCGGGCCCGCATACCCTGGTGGAGGGCATCGAGAAGCTGCCCCCTGGGAGCCTGCTCGAATGGCGCGACGGACAAACCCGAATCGAGCCCTATTGGGCGGTGGACTTCCATCCCCAGCCCATAGCCCTCGAGGACGCCAAGGAGCAGCTCGATACTCTGCTCAGGAGCTCCGTCCGCGAGCACCTGGTGTCGGACGTGCCGCTGGGCGTCTGGTCGAGCGGAGGGCTGGATTCTTCCACCGTTCTTCACTATGCCGCCGAAGCCAGCGGGGCGAAGCTGAAGACTTTTTCCATATCGTTCTCGGGCCGGGAATGCGATGAAAGCGTTTATTTCCGTGAAGCAGCCCGGATTTACGGCACCGAGCATCATGAGCTGGACTTGAATCCGGAGCTGGAGCTGGCGGACACGATCGAGGAGTTGTCCTACTATTCCGATGAGCCGAGCGCCGACGCGGGCGCCCTGCCGGTGTGGTATCTCTCCCGCATGAGCCGCAGCCACGTCACGGTCGCTCTTTCCGGGGACGGGGGCGACGAGCTGTTCGGCGGCTACTTGACGTATTGCGCCGACCGCTGGGCCCGAACGCTGCGGCATACGCCGGAGTCGGTCCGGAGCCTCGGTCTGAGCCTGATACGCCACTGCTGGCCGGTCTCCGACGCGAAGATCAGCTTCGAGTACAAACTGAAGCGCATGCTCGAAGGGTCGCTGCTGCCGCCCGACGAGGCGCATTTTTTCTGGAACGGAACCGGTTCGCCGGCGCAGATCCGGAAACTGTGTCCCGGCGTGAAGGGTCATGGACCGGACCTGCAGTCGTTGTTCGACGGGCTGCCCTCTTCGTCGGAGACCGGGTATCTGAACCGCTACCTGCTGGCGGATCATCAGTATTACCTTCCGGACGACATCCTCTACAAGGTGGACCGGATGAGCATGGCGCACTCGCTCGAAGTACGCCCGCCGCTACTCGACCATCGCATCGTGGAGTTCGCGGCGAGGCTGCCCGAGAATCTCAAACTCAGGGCGGGAAGCCAGAAGGTGATCCTGAAGGAGCTGATGAAAGACAAGCTTCCGGCTTCGATCGTGAACCGAAAGAAATCCGGCTTCGACGTGCCGGCGCACGAGTGGTTCCGCAGCACGCTGCGGCCGCTGCTGCTCGACACGGTCACTCCGCGGGCGGTGGCGGACTCGGGAATCTTCGATCCGGCCGCCGTGCAGTCCATGATTCGCGATCATATGGAAAGACGTGTTAACGTCGGTTATCACCTATGGGGCCTGTTGACGCTGTTCCTCTGGATGAAGCGATGGGGGATTCAAGCCGGAACTCCAACGCCATCGAGTCGACCCGCTCAGGCCGCCACGGCCGTATTGGCGAACTGATCGTCCTCTTTTTTGCCTCGGTGATTTTCCTGGGCTGCATCGTCAGCCCGCCCTCCCTGATGGACGACGTAGACGCCGTGCAGGCGCAGATTGCCCGCACGATGCTCGAGTCCGGCGATTGGGTGACTGCCCGGCTCGACGGCATCGCGTACCTGGAAAAATCGCCCTTGAAATATTGGATGATGGCGGTCTCATTCGCCATCTTCGGCGTGCATGACTGGGCCGCGCGCCTGCCGCTGGCATTGGCGGTGGTGGCTCTCTGCTGGCTTACCTACCGGTTCGGCGTGTGGGCCTTGGGCCGCGAGGCGGGGTTTTACGCGGGCCTGGCCCTGAGCACGTGCATCGGTTTATTCCTGTTCACGCGGGTTCAGATTCCGGACGCCACACTCACCCTTTCGGTAACGCTGGCTCTTTATTCGCTGGCCCGCGCTCTCGACGATGAGGAGTCCCGCCCGGCGCTGTGGGCATACGCGATGTGGGCGGCGATAGGCACGGGACTGCTGCTCAAGGGTCTGATCGCGGCTCTGTTTCCCGCCGGCGCGGGACTGCTCTACCTGTTCTTCGTCCGCGGCGACTGGCGGCGGCTGCGCCCATTCACCGGCGCGGCGCTGCTGCTGGCGATTGCGGCGCCGTGGCACATTCTGGCGACCCTGCGCAATCCGCCGTACTTCGACTTCACCATGCACAGCGAAGCCGGGTCGTACCGCGGCTTCTTCTGGTTCTATTTCATCAACGAGCACCTGCTGCGTTTCCTCAATTTGCGCTATCCCCGCGATTACAATACCGTCCCGCGCGTTTATTTCTGGGCGTTTCACCTACTGTGGCTGTTTCCCTGGAGCGCCTATCTCGCTTCCGCTTTTCAGGGGAAATTCCGGGGCGCGGACCGGGCCAGCCGCGCCCGGCTGCTGGCGCTCTGCTGGACCGGCTTCGTGCTGGTGTTCTTCACCTTTTCCACGACGCAGGAATATTATTCGATGCCGTGCTATCCTGCCCTGGCCCTGCTGATCGGCGCGGGGATCGCGGGGGACGGCAAGCCGGTGATCTACGGCACGCGCGCCATCGGCGCCGTCTCGACGCTGGGATTCCTGGCGGCAACGGGCATCCTGGCCGCCGTGCGCGGCGTCCCTGCCCCGGGCGATATCTCAGCCGCGCTGACCCAGAACCCGGACCTTTACACCTTGTCGCTCGGCCACATGACGGACCTGACGCTGCACTCGTTCGCGTATCTGCGGCTGCCGCTGGCGGTGGCCGCCGCGGCATTCCTGATCGGAGCGCTCAGCGGCTGGCTGGCCGGGCCGAAGAAAGCGGTCCTCGGCATCGCGGTGATGATGGCTCTGTTCTTTCACGCCGCCAGGCTGGCGCTGGTGTCGTTCGATCCCTACCTGGGATCGCGCCCGCTCGCCGCAGCCCTGAACGCCGCGCCGCCGGGCAGGCTCATCGTCGACGATCAGTATTATGCCTTCTCATCCATCTTCTTCTACACGAATCGCGAGGCTCTCCTGCTCAACGGCCGGGTGAACAATCTGGTCTATGGATCCTACGCTCCGGGCGCGCCGGACGTGTTTCTGGACGACGCGGGCTTCTCCCGGATGTGGAAGGGCGTCGAGCGCTGCTACCTGGTGGCGGCCGCCCCGGAAGCGGCCCGTTTCGAAAAGCTGGTGGGAAAGGAGAGCCTGCACGTGACTCTGGAGAGCGGCGGGAAGTTTCTGTTTTGTAACCGGTAGCCGCGGGGCGCTACTTCAAAATCTTCCACATGTTGGAGAAGTCGTCCGTCCACATGCGGAAGTTCGGTTTCGGCAGAAGCACCTCGCCAGCCTCGATCAGCCTGGGAGCCGTGAGGTGGATCGAGGGGTCGGCGATCAGGACCCAGTCCGAGGGAAAGCAAACCAGGTCGCCCTCCGCGAAATCGGAGTAGAGGATCGCGATTTTTCCGAAGTGGCTCGCGGCGCGCTCCATCACCGGCGCCAGGTTGAGGTAGGCGTTGGTCACGTTCACCGCCAGCAGCCCTCCCGGTTTCAAGTGGCGAAAGTAAATCTCGAAGGCCTCCTCGGTGATCAGGTGCACCGGCACCGAATCGCCGGAGAACGCGTCCATGACCAGGACATCGAACTGCTGGGGCGGCTCCCGCTCGAGCGACAGGCGGCCGTCTCCCAGCACCACTTCCACTTTCGCCGGGGTATCCCGCAAGTAGGTAAATTCGCGGTCAGCCAACTGCAACACCAGGGGATTGATCTCGTAGATCCGATAGGTGTCGCCGGCGCGGCCGTAGGCGGCCAGTGTCCCGCAGCCGAGTCCCAGCACGCCGATTCGCCTGGGAACACCCGCGGGCCGCGCCGACATGGCTCTGCCGATGCCGGACTGCGGACAGAAGTAGGTAATCGGATCCCTCCGCCGGTCGTCGCTCAAAATCTGCTCGCCGTGATTGATCACCCCGTGCGACAGCCGTCGGAAGGCAGTCTCTTCCGAATCTCTTTCCTGATCGTCGACCTTCAGCTGCCCGTAAAAGTTACGCACAATCACCCGATAGCCGGCCAGGCTATCCCGCACGCCTTTTCCGAGCAGGATAAAGTAGCCGGCCAACAGGAGCGCCAGGACCTGGCGGCGCCAAATCGATCCGTTCGCGGGGAGGGCTGTCGCCAGCAGAATAGAACACAGCGCCAGGCCGATTCGAAATTCGTAGTCGGAGTTGAAGAAGTTGGGGGCCAACAGGCCGACGAACAGCCCGCCGGCCGCGCCGCCCAGGGAGATCATCACATAGAAGGTGGTCAGATGCCTCGGGTGAGGCTTGCGGGATACCAGTTCTCCGTGACAGAACATGCAGCAGACCAGCAGCGAGGCGCTAAACAGGCAGATGGTGGTGCGAATGCGGGCGGCGCCGAAGGGCTCGCCGAGCTTGTAGGCCATGGCCCCCAGAGCCAGGGCAGTCAGCGGGATGAACACCCGGCGGTTGTAAAGCCGCGGCGCTTCGAAACACACGATGAAAGTGATCAGGTAGAGGACAAGCGGGGCGATCCAGAGGAAGGGGACTGCCGCCACGTCCTGCGTCAGGTAAGTGGTCACGGCCAGGAGCAGGGTCGACGCACAGGCCGAGAAACCGAACCACAGCAGGCGTTCGCGCAGGCTGGGGTTATCCTCGAAACCGGGGATGGCCTTCACACCGGGTTCAACCGGCTGTTGGCCACGCGCGCCGATCCACGCCGTGGCGCCGCACAGGACGGCGAAAGCCACATATGCGAAAGACCAGATCCGTCCCTGCAGCCGGGTGGGCACGGACGGCTCGACCAGCAGCGGATAGCTGATCAGGGCCAGCATGGACGCAAAATTCGAGAGGGCGAACAGCCGGTAGGGAACCACACCCGAGTGCGTCCGCGCGTACCACGACTGGAGCAGCGAGCTGGTCGTGGAGACCAGGAAGTAGGGCATCCCCACGGTCACGACCAATAGCCCGAGAATGCGGATCGAGGGATTGTCCTCCGGCGACGGCTTCCAGGACGGATTGGCCATGACCGGCAGCGCCAGCAGGCTGACCGCCAGCAATCCTATGTGTGTGAGCGCCTGCCGCCGGCCTGCCGCCAGCCCCTGCAGCCAGTGGGCATAAATGTAGCCGCCGAGGAGCATCGACTGGAAAAAGAGCATGCAGGTGCTCCAGACGGCGGACGATCCGCCGAACCACGGCAGGATCATCTTGGCCACAATGGGCTGGATCTGGAATAACAGGAAAGCCGACAGAAAGACCGTCAACGCATAGAGAGTCTCGAGAAACCGCCCGGAGCCTTCCCGCGCCGCTGGGCCGGCTCCGACATTGGAACTTTGCACTGGGTGTGTTATCCTCGCGGCTCCCAAGCTCCGCCTCAGGGCTCACGCCCGCCCCAGCAGGCCTGGGAATACGTAACGGCTTTCGAAACCGACATGGTAGCAGATCACCGTCGCGGAACGCTCCAAGGCCGTCCGCGGCGCCGGACCGGGCATGGCTATGCGAAAAATGCTTGCAAGTTGTCCTGGAAACGCCTATTTTAGTGAAATACCCTGCGAAACTCCGGTTGATTTTGCGTGATATTTCAGCGCAATCGAAAAAGGAGCTGCTGATGGCTTGCAATTTGCGGCGCGACCCCACCGGGTCGTGCGACTTTTTGGGCACATCCGGCCAGACGGTGAGAATAACCGTGAAAGGCCTGGCGCCCGCCGTGATCTTCCGGGCAAGCCTGAACGGAACGATGCTGGCCTTGTCGGCCGATCGCATCTCGACCACTCTCCTGATTCCGGCGGGTGGATGCGCTTTCGTAATACAGGTTACAGCGGCCCCCGGCGACAGGGTCGACATTCTGGAAGACTGTGGCGGGGGACAGAGTCAGGTCCTCGCTCAGGCGACGGCCGCGGATCCGATACTAGGAATCACCATATGCGCCTGAACGCGTTCCACTCGAGCGCACGATTCGCGCGGGCAGGCGCCCTCCTGCTCTGCGCACTCGCCGGGACGCCTGCGATGCGGGGCGACACTTGCGTGATCAACACGGATCCAAAACAGAATATCAGCGAAAGCGACCCTTTATTCTGGATTTGCGACAAGTTGAACGAAGAAATCGCGGCGCGCCTGGCGAACCGGCCCGACCACCCGGTGATCGCGGTCAACCAATATCCGAGACAATTTCTTTATTATGCGGCCGGCCCTCCCACGCTGGCGCGTTCTCTTCCCGCGGAGGCGCTGAGACAGGGTCAGCAATTGTGGGAGAGAATACGCGTGGATGAACAGATCGGACCGACCGGCCCCGTTTCCGGAACCACCAACCTCGTGTCGCGTGGAAGCGTGCCGACGCTGGTGGGACTGGCTGTGGAAGCCGGCGCGCTCGCTCAATCGACGACAGGTTCCACGGCCACGTTCCGCGCCAACGCCGGAGGGCTTTGGGACACGATCATCGGCCGCGACGCCGGCAGGTTGCTGACCAAGCGGTCCGCGCCGTTCAGTCTATCGCGCCTCAGTCTCGCGGCCGCGTTCGATTTGAGCCGGCCGGGAAGCGAGACGGTTCCCGTCTCGGGAAATGCCATGACGCCTCCGGCCGGCAGTCCGGATGCGGCGGCGCCGGTGGCGGCGGTCACCGTGCCGACCAGCACCCGCCAGCTTTCCAGTTTCGTGGCCCGCTATCAGGTGTTGGCGCCGCGCGAGTTGGGTTCGGTGGATTTCGCGAAAAAATGGAAAGACGCGCTGGCGGCCAATCAGAACACTCTCGGCGAGGTTCAAGCGAGCCTGTTTTCGTCAGTCGAGCCTTTGCTGCTCGGCTTCATGAATACGGCGGATTACCGCGACTGGAGGGGCCGGTTCCAAAAGGACCTGCAGGGTTCGGCGCCGGAGCGCGTGGCCGATATCACCCGCGCGCACCTGGATGAACTGGTTGGGCTGGTCAATCGGCTCGTGCCGGATTTTCTGCAAAAGGCAGGAGGCGCGGCCAACGCGTATTCCCGTTATTTCGCCGTGTACCAGTCGGTCGTCGACAGCTTGCAGGAAAAACCGCTGTTCGCGTTCGAATACACGTACAGCCGTCCGGCGGTCCAGCCGGATCTGCACAATTTCCGATTGATTTACGGTTGGAACCCGGCCGGTGGAAAGGCCCTGATCAGCCTCAACGCCGCCGGGACCTTCTACGGATCCCTGGTACCGAACGCCAGCAAATACGGCCGCGTTCGAGACATGCAGGCGGCGTTTCAGGTGGACCGTCCATTCGGCGCGCCGGAAAGCGGTCTGCCCGTGTTCACCCTGGCGGGCTATTACCAATACCAGGTTGCGGCCGCCGTACTGCAGGCGCCCAACGGGACCGTGATCGCCGGAACCAATATCGAGCTTCCCAAAGACGCCAGCGTGTTATTGACGCCCAAGGGCAACATGGTGATCGCCCAGGCGAAATTGACGATCCGGATGAAGGACACGGGAGTCAAGATTCCGGTCGGCGTCACCTGGTCCAACCGGAGCGAATTGATCAAGGCGAATGACGTGCGCGGACACATCGGGCTGACGTACGATTTCGATTCGCTGCTACACCGGCCCTGAGAACCGCGAGCCGGCGCCACCCTTGCCTCCACAGGGACAGTGCTTAATGCAGCTGGACGATGCCTTTTCGAACCGCGTACAGCACGATGTCCGCGGTGCTGTGGAGGTCCAGCTTGTCCATAATGCGGGCGCGATGAGTTTCGATCGTGGTGGGGCTGACGAACAGCGCCGCCGCCGCCTCCTTGTTCGATTTGCCTTCGGCAATTAACTGGAGCACCTCCCGCTCGCGGGGAGTAAGAAGGTCGTAACTGTCGCTGACGCCTTCCTGGCGAAGCCTCTGCATACCGTCACCGAGGAGCAACTTGGCGATCTTGGGACTGAAGAAGGGCAGTCCTTTCGAAACCGTCCGCACGGCGGTAATCAGGTCTTCCTCGGCCGTGTCTTTGAGGAGATAGCCGCGCGCGCCCGCCCGCAGCACCTGCACCACGTAATTCTCGTCGGAGTACATGCTGAGGATGAGCACGTTCAGATCGGCGTGGCGCAGCAGGATCTGCCGCGTCGCTTCAAGTCCGTTCATCAGCGGCATCGCGATGTCCATGACCACGATGTCCGGGCGGAGCGCATTGGTCAGGTTGACCGCTTCCCGGCCGTCGCTGGCTTCTCCGACCACTTCCAGGTCCGTCTGTTCCTCGAGAATTCGGCGCAGGCCTTTGCGCAGCACATTGTGATCGTCAGCCAATAGGATTTTCATGGGGATGTGGTAATGCGGCCATCGCCGCGCTTTTCTCCGCTTCCAGCGTACCCGGCAGCGGAATCGAAATGAATATCTTTGTTCCCGCGCCGGGCGTCGAATTCAGCTCCAGCACGCCCTGCATTTCGGCAACGCGCTCCTCGATACCGATCAGGCCGATGCCGCGCACCTCGTTGGAAAGCACGAAGCCCTTGCCGTCATCCTCGATCCTCACCACGTAGCGGTCGTCCGCCAAACCGAGCTTGATCATGACGGAACGCGCCTCCGAGTGCCGGGCGCAGTTGGTGAGAGCTTCCTGGACGATTCGATACAGGCTGGTCTTGTGAGCGTCGGGGAGCCGGTCGGCGCTGCCGTCGTCGTTGAGGCTGACCCGGATGGCGGTGCTGGCGGAAAACTGCTTGGCATACCATCCCAAAGCCGCGCTCAGGCCGAGATCGTCCAGCATGGACGGCCGCAGGAGCATCGAAAGCCGGCGAATGATCTCCAGAGTTTCTTCGGCCCCGTGCCGGGCGCGGCGCAGCCTCTCGGCGATGTCGCCCTGCCGGGGAGACAGGGCCTGCTCGGCCCGGGCCACGTCGATCTTGATAGCGGTCAGAGCCTGGCCCACCTGGTCGTGCAACTCGCGCGAGAGGGTCTGGCGCTCCTGCTCCTGGGCAGCCACCAGCCGCGAACTCAATCGCTGGAGATCCTGCTTGGCCGCCAGAGTCGCCTGATGCTCCTCCTGATATTTCCTTTCCAGCTTAACGGTCAGGCTGACGGAGAGAACCGCCACCGCGATGCCGGTGTACAGCGAAACCCAAAGATAGGTGAACGGACGCACCTGCAGGCCCATCGCTGTAATGAGGGCTAACATGCAGGCAAAGCCAACGAGAAGCGTATTGAGTCGCTTGGGCCGCCAGCGCTGGCGTGTCGACATGATACGTTCAGTATATATGGAACTTGGTTTTTTTGTATGTGATTGATTTATAATAGGTAATTTACATTAGTACCACCTTAGATTCTTAAATCGAAGATCGTAAACAAGAATACTTCAACATCAAGTAACGTCATGCGGCGGCGAGAAGGTTGATGATGTCCTGAATCGCATGGTCGGCCTTGTGATAGGCGGCTTCGAGTTTGCTGTTTGGCCGATGC